>DATBRW010000090.1:0-16185 GCA_036560125.1 Candidatus Limnocylindria bacterium | reverse complement strand
CTCGCCACCGCTGGTGGTGGCATTTGCCCTGGCCGGGCGCATCGACGTCGATCTGACCACCGAGGCGCTGGGCATCGGCGCCGACGGCCAGCCGGTCTTCCTGAGCGAGCTGTGGCCCTCGAACGAGGAGGTGGCGACGGTAGTGGCCGAGCAGGTTCGCTCCGAGGTCTTCACCCGGAACTACGCATCGGTCTTCGATGGCGACGAGCGCTGGCGCGAGCTGCCGGTGCCCGACGGCAACCGGTACGCCTGGGATCCGGACAGCACGTACGTGGCGCTGCCACCCTTCTTCGCGGGCCTTGCCGCCGAGCCGGAGCCACCGCGGGACATCGAGGGTGCGCGCGTGCTGGTGGTGGTCGGCGACAGCGTGACCACCGACCACATCTCGCCGGCCGGCTCGATCGCGCGCACCTCGCCCGCCGGAACGTGGCTGATCGAGCGCGGCGTGGAGCCGCGTGACTTCAACAGCTATGGCAGCCGGCGTGGCCACCACGAGGTGATGATGCGCGGCACCTTCGCCAACATCCGGCTGCACAACCTGCTGACCCCGGACCAGGAGGGCAACGTCACCGAACATCTGCCGAGCGGCGAGCGGATGAGCATCTTCGACGCCGCCATGCGCTACGCCCAGGACGGAACGCCGTTGGTGGTGCTGGCCGGCAAGGAGTACGGCTCGGGCAGCAGCCGCGATTGGGCTGCCAAGGGGCCGTTCCTGCAGGGCGTGCGGGCCGTGATCGCCGAGTCGTACGAGCGGATCCATCGGTCCAACCTGGTCGGGATGGGGATCCTGCCGCTGCAGTACCTGCCGGGCGAGTCATCGTCGTCGCTGGGGCTCACCGGGCGTGAGAGCTTCCGCATCGACGGCATCGCCGGCGGGCTCAGGCCGCGGCAGGAGCTGACCGTCACCGCCACCGCCGATTCGGCCGCGACCCGCCAGTTCCGGGTGGTTGCCCGCCTGGACGGCGAGATCGACGTGACCTACCTGGCGCAGGGCGGGGTGCTGCAGACGGTGCTCCGCCGCCTGGCGGCGGGCTGATGCCACGCGATTGCCCGTCGCCACGCCATCGGGCTAGACTCAGCCACGCCCTCATCCGTGCCTGGAGTCTCCCGTGACCGTCCGCTCTGCTGACGACTTGCGCGCCAAGATCCGGGAGATCCCGGACTTCCCGAAGCCCGGGATCCTGTTCTATGACATCACGACCCTGCTCAAGGATCGCGAGGCGTTCAGCGACGTGATCGACCGCATGGCCGATGCGGTCGGGAGCGACCAGATCGACCTGGTGGTGGGCATGGAGTCGCGCGGCTTCATCTTCGCCGCGCCCCTGGCCTACAAGCTGGGGGCCGGGTTCGTGCCGGTGCGCAAGCTGGGCAAGCTGCCAGCGGACACGATCGAGGTCGAATACGACCTGGAGTACGGCACGGCCACGCTCGAAGTGCACCGCGATGCCATCACGCCGGGACAGCGCGTGCTGATCGTGGACGACCTGCTCGCCACCGGCGGCACCGTGCTCGGCACGATCGAGCTGGTGCAGCGGCTGGGCGGCGAGATCGCGGGGCTCTCCTTCCTGGTCGAGCTCAGCGCGCTCCATGGGCGCGACAAGCTCGGCGACTTCGCCATCCACACCCTGATCGCGTACTGACCTCGAGGGCCAGAGCTGATGGCGGTCGCCCCCAAGGCCGATCTCTACGCTCGCGCCGTCTCCGACCGCGACGAGGTCGCCGCCTTCCTGCGCTCGGATCGACGCTACGCGGCGTACGCCATGGGCGACCTGGACGGGCCGAACCGCGCCCGCTCCCGATGGGGCCTGGCCTATGACGACCTTGGCCGGCCGATCGCGCTGGCGATGCACCAGGACGGCGTCATCCCGCAGCCGCTGTTCGTGATGGGCGATCCGGCGGGGGTGGTCGAGGTGCTGTCGAGCGTCATCCGGCCGCGCGACGCCTACCTGCTCGGGACGGAGACTCTCGACGAGGCGGTGGCCGGCCTGTACCAGCTGGAGCGGCGCGTCACCCTGCACCGGATGGTGGTCGACCGCCGCAGCTTCGTGCCCTTCGGCGGAGGGGCCGTGCGGCTGACCGCCCGCGACATCGATGACCTGAACCGGCTATACCAGCTGGGCTTCCGGGGCGCCTTCCCATCGGGCGTGCTGGAGGACGGCATCTACTACGGCGTGCGGGTGGGAGGCCGGCTGGTGAGTGCCGCGGGCACGCATGTGATCAACGCGCACGAGGGGATCGGCGTGGTCGGCAACGTCATGACCCAGGTCGAGTACCGTGGCCACGACTTCGCCAAGATCGCGACCAGCGCCGTCACGGCAGAGCTGCTGACTCGGGTCGACGATGTGGCGCTCAACGTGCACACCGATAATGCCCCGGCCGTCGCCGCCTACCAGCGGCTCGGCTTCCAGGCTCACTGCCTGCTGAGCGAGCGCCTCGCCCGCCGACGCGCGGGCGGCTGGGGAATCATGCGACCCATACGAGAGGCACTGCGACTGACGTGGCCACGCGAAACGAGGTAAGGGGCGACATCGCGGACATCGGCCTGGCCGATGCGGGCGCGCTGAAGATCGAGTGGGCGGACCGGCAGATGCCGGTGCTGGCCGGCATCCGGGAACGGTTCGCCGCCGAGCGTCCGCTGGAGGGCTGGCGCATCAGCGCCTGCCTGCATGTCACCGCCGAGACCGCCAACCTGATGCGCACCCTCGCCGCCGGTGGAGCCGATGCGGTCCTCTGCTCGTCCAATCCGCTCTCGACGCAGGACGATGTGGCCGCCTCCCTGGTGGCGCATCACGGCATCCCGACCTTCGCCATCAAGGGCGAAGACCGCGACTCCTACTACGGGCACATCGGCGCGGCGCTCGACCACCGGCCCGAGGTGACCATGGATGACGGCGCCGACCTGGTGAACGAGCTGCACACCCGGCGTACCGAGCTGCTGGACGGGGTCGTGGGCGGGACGGAGGAGACGACCACCGGCGTCATCCGGCTGCGCGCCATGGCCAAGGCGGGGAAGCTCGCGTATCCGATCGTGGCGGTCAACGAGGCGCTGACCAAGCACCTCTTCGACAACCGCTACGGGACCGGGCAGAGCGCCATCGACGGCATCCTCCGCGCGACCAACATCCTGTTCGCCGGCAAGACGGTGGTGGTGGGCGGCTATGGCTGGGTCGGTCGCGGGATCGCGTCCCGCGCGCACGGCATGGGCTCCAACGTGGTCGTGGTCGAGGTGGACCCGATCCGCGCGCTGGAGGCGGCCATGGACGGCTTCCGGGTGATGAGCGCCGCCGACGCCGCGCGCAACGGCGACGTGTTCATCAGCGCCACCGGCAACCTGAACGTCTGGGGCCGCGACCACTTCTCGGTGATGCGCGACGGGGCCGTCCTGGCCAACGCCGGGCATTTCAACGACGAGTTCGAGCTTGGCGCGCTGGAGGAGCAGGCATCCTCGTCCCGCGAGGTACGGCCGTTCACGCGCGAGTACGCCATGCCCGACGGGCGACGCCTCTACGTCCTGGCCGACGGGCGGCTGGTCAACCTTGGTGCGGCCGAGGGCCACCCGGCCATGGTCATGGACATGAGCTTCGCCGACCAGGCGCTTGGCCTGGAGTGGCTGCACGCGCACGTGGCCGAGCTGGAACCGCGGGTCTACGGCATCCCGGATGAGATCGACCGCGAGGTGGCGCGCCTCAAGCTGCTCTCCATGGGCATCGACATCGGCGAGTGGACGCCGGAGCAGCGTGCCTACGCGGACTCCTGGGAGTCCGGCACCTAGGCCGGGTACACTCGCCCGCGATGTCCGACAGCCAGCGCCGCATCCCGTTCACCTCCGAATCGGTCACCGAGGGCCACCCGGACAAGCTCTGCGACGCCGTCGCCGACGCCATCCTGGACGACGTTCTCGCGAACGACGCCACCGCCCGAGCGGCGATAGAGGTGACCGCCACCACCGGCCTGGTCCTGGTGCTCGGGGAGCTCAGCACCGAGGCTTACTGCGATGTGCAGAGCGTGGTGCGCCGCACGGTACGCGAGATCGGCTACGACGACAGCCGCCTGGGCTTCGACTGGGAGACGTGCGGGACACTGGTGGCCATCAAGGAGCAGTCGCCGGACATCGCCCTGGGCGTGGATCACGCGCTGGAAGCCAAGCAGGGGACCGATCCCGACGAGCTCGGCGCCGGCGACCAGGGAATGATGTTCGGCTACGCCAGCGACGAGACGCCCGAGCTCATGCCGATGCCGATCCAGCTGGCGCACCAGGTGGCGCGACGGCTGGCGGAGGTGCGCAAGGACGGGACCCTCCCCTTCCTGCGGCCCGACGGCAAGAGCCAGGTGACGGTCGAGTACGACGCCGACGGCCGGCCGCTGCGCGTCGACACGGTGGTGGTCAGCACGCAGCACGATCCGGACGTGGGCATGGACGTCCTGACCGACGCCGTCCGCGACGTGGTGGTTCGTCACGCGGTGCCGGACGAGCTGCTGGACGACCGGACCCGGTACCTGGTCAATCCCACGGGGCGCTTCGTCATCGGCGGGCCGATGGGCGACTCGGGCCTCTCCGGCCGGAAGATCATCGTCGATACCTACGGCGGGATGGCGCGCCACGGCGGTGGCAGCTTCAGCGGCAAGGATCCGACGAAGGTGGATAGGTCCGGTGCGTACATGGCGCGCTACGTGGCCAAGAACGTGGTCGCCGCCGGCCTGGCGCGGCGTTTCGAGCTGCAGCTGGCCTACGCCATCGGCGTGGCGCGGCCGCTGGCCGTGAACGTCGAGACGTTCGGCACGGCGCGCATCACCGACGAGCGAATGGCGGCGCTGATCGCAGAGCACTTCGACCTGCGACCGGGCGCGATCATCGAGGCCCTGGGCCTGCGTGCGCCCATCTACCGGCCGACCGCCGCATACGGCCACTTCGGCCGCAGTGACCTTGACCTTCCCTGGGAGCGCACCGACCGCGCCCAGGCGCTGCGCGACGCATCGGGCGCGCGCGGCGAGGCCACCCTCTCCAGCTGACCGATGGCGCCTCCGGCGCGGCGCGCGTCGCCGGTGCGCTGGGGTGAGCCGCCACCCGGCCTTCTGCCACGGACGGTTGCCCGCGTCCGACGCTACTTCGGCGGACCGCCACCATCGTCGTCCGGTTCGCTGCCGGAGCTGCCCGTCGCACTCCGCCGCTCCGAGGTTGCCGCGCCGTACCTGTCCGCCGATGCCGCTGCCGACCACCCGGCCGCCGGCGAGGCCGCCACGACCGCGATGGAGCGTTCCGCCGCCGCGGGCGAGTGGTGGCCGGCGGACATCTGGGGCCATCGGGCGCTGTGGCATTTCGAGCGGGCGGGCATGGAGCTGGAAGCAACGCGGGCGGCCCGGCTGATCGGCGACCTGCGGACCGCCGCCGGCGACCCGATGAGCGCGCGTCGCTACTATGCCGAGGCGATCAGCGAGGCTCGCGACCTGGGCGCCGAGCGCGAGCAGGGGCTGGCCGCGTTGGGCATGGGACGCGCGGCGATGGACCTGTCCGACGTCACCACCGCCCGGCGCCTCGCGCAGGTTGCGGAAGAGCTTCTGGTGCGGGCCGGAGCGCCACCGCCGGAGGTCGAGGCGGCGCGCGAGCTGCGCGGCCAGGAGAAGGAGGTCTCATGACGGCGCGACGTGACACGCGACGTGACATGCGGGTGGCGATCGTGGGCGCCGGCGTGATGGCCGAGGCCATGATCGCCGGCCTGCTGGCCGACAAGGCCGTGGCCCAATCCAGGCTGGTCGCCTCCCATCCGCGCCGCGACCGACGCGACCTGCTCGCCACCCGGCACGGGATCACGATGGTGACCCGCAACGCGGAGGCGGCGCCGGGTGCCGACATCGTCGTGCTGGCCGTGAAGCCGCAGATGCTGCGCTCCGTCATGCGGGAGGTGGGGCCGGCGCTGGCGAAAGGCCAGGTCGTCCTATCGATCGTGGCCGGCGCCACGCTGCGGACCCTCACCACCGGGCTGGACCACGCGGCCGTCGTCCGTGCCATGCCGAACACCCCGTCACAGATCCGGCGCGGCATCACCGTCTGGACCGCCTCATCGGCCTGCACGGCCAGGCAGCGCGAGCTGGCGCGATCGGTCCTGCGTGCCATCGGCTCCGAAAAGGAGGTCGGCGACGAGACGTTCGTCGCCATGGCCACCGCCCTGTCGGGAACGGGGCCGACCTATCTGTTCGCCGTGATGGAGGCGCTCATCGACGCCGGCGTGCACATGGGATTCCCCCGCGAGCTGGCGCACGACCTGGTGGTGGAGACGCTGATCGGCTCCGCCGAGTACGCCGCCCAGTCGGAGCTGCATCCCGCCCAGCTGCGGAATGCCGTCACCTCGCCCGGCGGGACCAGCGCCGCGGCGATTTACGAGCTGGAAAAGGGGCGCATTCGCACCGTCCTGTCGGACGCCGTGTGGGCGGCCTACCGACGCACGCTGGAGCTTGGCGAGCGCCTCGAGGAGGAGGCAGGCAGCTAGCCCACACCGGTCGACGGGTGCAGGTGGTACGGTCAGGACGATGTTCGCCATCGTCATGGCCGGAGGCGTCGGCACGCGGCTCTGGCCGCTCTCCCGCCGCCGATCACCGAAGCAGCTGCTGGCGCTAACCGGCGACACCAGCCTCCTCCAGCAGACGGTCGCGCGACTGGGCACCCTGCTGAAGCCGCACGACATCTACGTCATCACCTCGCAGGCGCACGTTCGCGCCACCCAGGAGCAGTTGCCGCAGCTGCCCGCCGACAACGTGTTCGGCGAGCCGCTTGCCCGCTCGACCGCTGTGGCTGCCGGCCTGGCGACGGTCATGGCACGCCGCGAGTCAGACGAGATCGCCCTGGTGCTGCCGGCCGACCACTACCTCGCCGACGAAGCGGCCTTCACCGAAGCCATGCGCCAGGCGATCAGCGCCGCCGAGCGCGGCTACCTGGTCACCCTTGGCGTGGTGCCTTCCCACGCCGCCACCGGCTACGGCTACGTCAAGGTCGGCGAGCCCATGCACGAGGCGGTGACCACGGCGCTGGTCGAGCGCTTCGTAGAGAAGCCCGACGCGGACGACGCGGCGAAGTTCCTGGACGAGGGCGGCTATCTGTGGAACGCGGGCATCTTCGTGTGGCGGGTGTATGCCTTCCGGCAGGCGGTGGAGCGGTTCCAGCCTGAGCTGGCCGCCGCGCTCGACGCGGTGGCGGCCCTGCATCGGACCCCGGGCTGGATGAGCGACGTGCGCGACCTGCTGGAGCCGATCCCGGCCATCCAGATCGACGCCGGCATCGCCGAGCGAGCGGCTGCCGAGGGCCGGGTGGCGGTGGTGCCACTGGAGGCGGGCTGGAGCGACATCGGCTCATGGTCGGCCCTGCTGGAGGCACTCTCCTCCCAGAGCGGCAACAGCCTGGTCGCCTCGGGTGAGCACCTGGACCGCGACTCGAAGCGCGTCCTGGTGCACGGCGGCGACCGGCTGGTGGTCACCGTGGGCCTGGAGGACGTGATCATCGTCGACACGCCGGACGCGCTGCTGGTCTGCGCCCGCGACCGGGCGGAGGAGATCAAGCCGGTGCTGGACGAGATCGCGCGCAAGGTCGGGGACCAATATCTCTGAGCCGATGACCGCGCCGGCGACCGCGGGGCGGACCATCGACGCCGAAGAGCCGACGCGGTACGCCTGGCTGGCGCGGATCTTCGGCCGATGCCTGGCCGGCTACGTCTGGCTGGTGGGCCACACGGCCCGCTTCTCGGGCGGGCCGATCAACCAGGAGCCCGTCATCTACGCCATCTGGCACGAGTCGAACCTGGTCGGTGCCATCACCGCGTACAGGCTGGTGCGGAACCGCAGGGCCGTCTCGTTCAGCACGCGTGGCTTCCGCGGGATCGTGATGAACACCATGCTGCGCTCGTTCGGCGCACGGGTGGTGACGCTGCCGGGCGAGGGCCGCAGCACGCGCACCGAGGCCGCCGCCATGGCCCGCGAGATGGCCGCCCTGGGGCGCTCCGGGCACATGCTGGTAGTCAGCTGTGACGGGCCGTTCGGGCCGTACCGAGTCGCGAAGCCCGGGGTGCTGATCGTGGCACGCGAGTCCGGGCTGCCGATTCGGCCCTGGGCCATCGCCTCGCGACCGCCGTTCCGGCTCAACAACCGGTGGGACCGGATGATCGTGGCGCTGCCCTTCGGGCGGATGCGCGTCTTCGAGGGACCACCGCTGGCGGTCGGCGAACGCGACCGGATCAAGCCGCGACTGGCCGAGCTGCAGGCGGCGCTCGACGAGATCCAGGCGCGCGCCGACCACGCTGCCGGGAGCTAGACCGGCGCGCGCTACCATGTAGAGCCTTTCCCAACGGAGTGCTCCGCAGCACGTGACGAAGATCAAGTTCGGGACCGACGGCTGGCGCGCGGCCATCGCCGAGGACTACACCTTCCACAACGTGCGTCGCTGCGCCCGGGGCGTGGCGGAATACCTCCAGCAGACGGGTGGCGCGGAGCGTGGCGTCGTCGTCTGCCACGACCGCCGGTTCGCCTCCGAGCACTTCGCTCGCGCCTGCGTCGAGGTGCTGGCGGCGCACGACATCCGCTCCTTCATGCCGCCCGAGGCGGTGCCGACCCAGGTCGGATCCTTCTTCACGCGGGAGCTGGGCGCTGGGGCCGGCATCGTCATCACCGCCAGCCACAACCCGTGGACCGACAACGGCTTCAAGGTCAAGGCCGATACGGGCGGCGCCGCGGCCCCGGAGATGCTGGCCGCCATCGAGGCGACCATGGACACGCATCCAGAGGACGAGGTGCCGCCGCGCCGCGCTTACGAGGATGCGATGGCATCGGGCCTGGTCGAGACTTTCGACCCGTACCCGCAGTTCCGCGCGCAGCTCGAACGGATCGTCGACCTGGAGCGCATCAAGGCGGCGGACAAGCGAGTGCTGGTCGAGCCGCTGTACGGCTCCGGCGCCGGTTGGTTCACGCGCCTGCTGGGCGACGGCCGGCTCACCGTCCGCGAGCTGCACATGGAGCGGAACCCCTTCTTCGGCGGGGTCAATCCGGAGCCGATTCGCCCCAACATCGACGCCTGGCTGGAGGAGATCCCGCGCTGGGGCGCCGACATCGGGATCGCCTTCGACGGGGACGCCGATCGGGTGGGTATGGCCACCGAGCAGGGCGTCTTCGTCAACCAGCTGCAGGTGTACGGGCTGCTGTACTGGTACCTGCTCGATGTGCGCGGGCAGATCGGTCCGGCGGTCTACACCGTCACCACCACCTCCATGGCGCCGAAGCTGGCCGAGCTGTACGGCACGCAGGCGTACGAGACGGGCGTGGGCTTCAAGTACGTGGGGCCGAAGATGACCGAGACGGACGCGGTCATCGGCGGCGAGGAGTCCGGCGGCTTCGGGTTCGGGATGCACATCCCCGAGCGCGACGGTTTGGCGTCGGGCCTCTTCCTGCTCGACCTGTGGCTGACCAAGGGGAAGCAGGCGTCGGAGGTGCTGGCCGAGCTGCAGGCGCTGGCCGGGCCGAGCTACTACAACCGAATCGACATCCGCTTCGCCCGCGAGGGTTACGACGCGCTGAAGGCGGAGACGCTGCGCCGGCTGGAGCACGAAGCGCCAGAGGCCCTGGCCGGGCGGCCGGTCGCTCGGCGCCAGCCCCTGGAGACCGGCGATGGGTTCAAGTTCTACCGCGACGATGGCTCGTGGCTGCTGATCCGCTTCTCGGGCACGGAGGCTCTGCTGCGGATCTACGTCGAGGCGCGCTCACCGGAGGACGTGGAGGCGCTGCTGGAAGCCGGACGCGCGATGGCCGCCGCCGGGGTGGCCGCCTAGTGGCTCGCGATCGCTGATGGATGCACGCGACTTCTTCGGCTACAAGCACGAGGACGAGGAGCCCGGCCGCCGACCCGAGGACGAGGACTCCGCCGACGGCGAGCGGCCGCCACAGTTCGAGGAGGCGATCACCCTCGACGATCCCGCGGTGATCGCGAGGATCGACGTATCCAACATGCTGGCCCGCGTCCAGGAGCTGCCGCGCCAGCTGACCCAGGCGCGCCGCGTGGCAGCTTCCGTGAAGCTTGACGAGCGGCACCGCGACGTGGACCTGGTGCTGGTGCTGGGCATGGGCGGCTCGGCCATCGGGGCGGAGCTCGTCGCGGCCCTGGCCGGCGACCGCCTGAAGGTGCCGCTCATCGTGCATCGCGATTACGGGCTGCCGGCATCGGTCGGTCCTCGCACGCTCGTCATCGCCGCCAGCCACTCGGGCGACACGGTCGAGACGCTGTCCGGCGCGGCCGAGGCGCGACGCCGTGGCCTGCCGCTGGTGGTGGCATCGACCGGCGGGGCGTTGGGCCGCCAGGCCGAATCGGAGGGCACGCCGTTCCTCCGCTATGAGGCACCCGGCCAGCCACGCGCCGCCATCGGCTTCGGCGTCGGCCTGATCCACGACCTGCTGGTCGCGGCGGGCCTGCTGTCGGATCCCGACCCGCTCGGCCCGGCGGTGGAGGCGCTGGAGAGCATGCTGGAGCGCAACGCGCCGGGCGTCGAGACGGATGCCAACCCGGCCAAGCAGCTGGCGTGGGCCATGTTCGGGCGCATCCCCGTCGTCTTCGGCGCGGGCGCCATGGCCGCGGTCGCGCATCGCTGGAAGACGCAGCTGAACGAGAACGCCAAGGCGTGGGCCGTCTTCGAGCCGATGCCGGAGGCCAACCACAACGCCATCGAGGGCACGCTCAACCCGCGCGAGCTGTCCGATGCCCTCTACGTGGTGGAGCTGCGGGACCGCAACGAGCCGGAGCACATCGGCGCGCGCTACCGGGTGGTGGAGGAGCTGCTCGGCGAACGCGCGACCAATCGCAGCGTGGTCTGGGCCGAAGGGTCGTCGGCCCTGGCGCGGACATTGGACGCGGTGGCCATGGGCGACCTCGTCAGCGTCTACCTGGCAATCCTCTACCAGACCGACCCGACGCCGGTTACACTGTTGGCAATGTTGAAAGAGCGGCTCGCCAGGTCGACGGACTGACGGGCGCCGAGAGCGGCGCCGGGTGCCGGCGCCGGGAGGAGACGCGAACGTGCACTCGAGCATGATCGGCAAGGTCGAGAAGGCAATGCGCTACGCGCACGAGCCGGATCGGGTGAAGTTCAGCAGCTTGACTGCCAGCTTCGCTGGCGACAACGGCACTCACACGATCTCCTTCGACGCCGATGCCTGGCACTGCAGCTGCCATCTCTTCGAGTCGGCCGGGGGCTGTTCGCACACGCTGGCGATCCAGAAGATGCTCGACCCCATGCTGACCGACGCCGCCAAGGACACCCCGCTCTACGGACGGGTCGAGGTGGCCGCTCCCGCCTGAGTCAACGCACCCCACCGCGCTCGAGGCCCGCCACCCCCTGAGGCCGGCGGGCCTTCTGCTAGCATCGGCAGCACCAACTGAAGACCGCGACGGGTGCCGCCGCCGAAAGGCCGGCGGGTGAATGGCGAAGCCGGTGCAAAGCCGGCGCTGTCCCGCAACTGTATCCGGACCTCATCGTCCGGGAGCCAGGTCGCCCAGCCACGTTGCGATGTCCGAACCCTCGTGTGAAAGGGAAGGCATCACCATGAGCCCCTGGCGGCGTTTCCGTCTTGTTCCACCCATCGTCCTCGCCCTGCTGGTCGCTGCCTGCGCGCAATCGGGATCCAGTCCGAGCGCGGCGGCCAGCCCGAGCGGCGAGCCACCGGTACCGGCCACCGCAACCCCAGAGCCGGCCACCACCTACCCCCTCACCCTGACCGATGACGCAGGTCGCGAGGTGACGCTGGGGGCCCAACCCCAGCGCATCGTCAGCCTGGCGCCGTCGAACACCGAGATCGTCTGTGCTCTGGGCGCCTGCGACAGCCTGGTTGGTGTGCCCGAGTACCAGGTCGGCTATCCCGATGACGTGGCGGCCACCGTTGCCGACCTGCCGATCGTCGTCAGCTTCGGCCCCGTCGATCGTGAAGCAATCGTCGCCACCGAGCCCGACCTGGTGCTGGCCGCCGGAAACGAGCTGACGTCAACCCAGGACATCGACGCCCTGACCGACCTGGGCCTGCCGGTGATCGTCCTCTACCCGGAGAGCCTGGACGAGGTGAGCACCGACATCGAGCTGGTCGGCGAGGCCCTGGACACGCAGGCCGAGGCGGCCGATGTCACGTCCGCCATGGCCGAGACGATCGCCGATGTGGAGGCCGCCGTCGGCGGCGCGGTGGCGCCGCGCACCTTTTACGAGGTGAGCGTCTTCGAGGGCACGATCTACACCGCCGGGGAAGACTCGTTCCTGTCGTCCCTGATCGAGACGGCCGGCGGCGATCCGATCACCGGCGATGCCGTCACCACCGCCATCGCGCTGGAGGATCTCGTCACGGCCGATCCAGAGCTGATCGTGCTGGGTGACGCGGCGTACGACCCGACCATCACCGCCGAGACGGTGGCGTCCCGCGACGGCTGGGCTGAGATGACGGCCGTCGTCGACGGGCGGGTGGTGCCGCTGCCGGAGGACATCCTGATCACGCGCCCCGGGCCTCGGATCACCGAGGGCCTCGAGGCGCTGGCACGGGTCATCCACCCCGACGCGTTCGACTGATGCGCGCCGCCACCGCCCAGGAGGCGAACCGCCCGCTCCCGATCGGCGTGACGCTGACCAGGACGGCGCTGGTACTGGGCGGTGGCGGCCTGCTCCTCGTCATCCTGCTGGTCACCGCCGTGGCGCTGGGCAGCACCCAGATCGGGATCGGTGATACGGCCGCGATCCTGGCGCGCCGGCTGCTCGGCCTGCCGGTCGCCGAAACGTGGGCGCCCACCGCCGAGACGATCATCATGCAGATCCGCCTTCCACGGGTGCTGACCGCCATGATCGTCGGCGGTGGGCTGGCGATGGCCGGCACCGTCTTCCAGGCGCTGCTGCGCAACCCACTGGCCGATCCGTACGTGATCGGCACCGCGGCCGGCGCCAGCTTCGGCGCGGCGCTGGGGATCGCTGCGCCGCTGGCGCTGCCGATGCTCGCCATCGGGGCGGGCAGTGCCTTCATGGGCCTGGGCGTCGTGCAGGTGCTCGCCTTTGCCGGTGGCCTCGGCACGGTGCTGCTGGTCTACGCCATCGCCCGGGGCGGCGGACGCGTCCAGATGATCACGCTGCTGCTGACCGGCTATGCGGTGTCGGCCGTATTGGCCGCCGGCGTGGCGCTGCTGATGTTCATCTCCGGCCGCGCGCTGGGCGCCATCTTCAGCTGGCTGATGGGCTCGCTGGCCGACGCCGAATGGACCGATCTGGCCTTCGCCGCGCCGCTGATGCTCTTCAGCTTCATCGCCCTGCTGACGCGCTGGCGGTCGCTGAACCTGCTGCTGCTCGGTGACGCGCAGGCGGTCAGCCTGGGCCTTGACGTGGAGCGCGAGAAGCTGAGGCTGACCATGCTCGCCACGCTGTCGACCTCGGCGGCGGTAGCAATCTCGGGGACCATCGGCTTCGTCGGGCTGGTGGTGCCGCACCTGCTGCGGCTGGTGATCGGGCCCGACCATCGGCTCCTGTTGCCGGCGTCCATGCTCGGTGGGGCTGCCCTGCTGGTGCTGGCCGACCTCGTGGCGCGCATGGTGCCGGGTGGTGGTATTCCGGTCGGCGTGGTCACCGCCCTGATCGGCGCGCCCTTCTTCCTCTACCTGCTGCGGCGCAGTCGCCTGCTGCGCGTGGACGCCATGGCATGAGTGTGTCGGTCGCGGCGCCCGCGGTCGTTGGGCTGCACGAGGTCCACTTCGCCTACCCGCGTCCTGGGCAGGATCCGCTCACCGTCCTGCGGGGCGTCGAACTCGCCGTCCATCCCGGCGAGATGGTGGCGCTGCTGGGTGCGAACGGCAGCGGCAAGACGACCCTGCTGCGCCTCGTCAGCGGCACGCTCAAACCCCAGCACGGGTCGGTCGAGGTGGCCGGGCGCCAGGTGGGGGAATGGACCCGCGATGCGCTGGCGCGCCGGGTCGCCGTCCTGCCCCAGCAGCTCGATTTGCCGGACGGCTTCCGGGCTGCCGAGCTGGTGGAGATGGGTCGCGCGCCGCACGCCCGCCGACTGTTCGGCTCGACGGCCGACGACGAGCGCGCGATTGAGCGCGCCATGGCCGACGCCGATGCCCTCGACCTGGCGGATCGCTACCCGCACGAGTTGTCCGGTGGCGAGCGCCAGCGGGTGCTGGTGGCCATGGCGCTGGCCCAGGAGCCGGAGCTGCTCCTGCTCGACGAGCCGACCCTGCACATGGATCTCGCTCACCAGGTCGCGTTGCTGCGGGCGATGCGGCGACTCCAGGCGGAACGCGGCCTGACCGTGCTGGCGGTGCTTCACGACCTGAACCTGGCGGCCGCCTTCGCGCCGCGCGTCGTGGTCCTGCACGATGGGCGGGTGGCCGCCGACGGCGATCCCGCTGACGTGCTGACGCCTCACGTCGTCGCGCGCGTCTTCGGCGTTCAGGCGGAATACGCCCTGACGGCAGACGGTGCAAAGCACCTGGCCATTTCGATCGACGGGTGATGCCGGGCCAGCGAAGGGGGAGGGGCTAGATCCCCTCCGGCTCGTCGTCGACCACCAGGTCGACTTCCTCGCTGCCGTCACTCCGCAGCGAGCGATGGACATGGATGTGCGGGTGCGTCTCGTCGCTGATCTGCTCGCGCTCGACCTTGACCATTGTCGCCTGCGGCACATCCTCCAGCCGCTCCTCCTGCGGCAGCGCCGCATTGGGCAGCTCCGAGAACAGCAGCAGGCTCAGGAACACGTTGAAGACGGCGATGATCGGGATTCCGAACAGCGCGCCCCACACCCCGGCGACCTGTGCGCCGACCATCAATCCCACCAGCACCAGGATCGGATGCATGCCCAGCGCGCCTTGCATCAGCCTCGGCTGCAACCAGTTGACGACCACCGTCTGCACCACCACCAGGATGATGGTGATGACGAGGAACCACTGCGGCACGTAGATCCAGGCGGCGACGATGGGCGGGATCAGCGCCAGCGGCGGGCCGAAGAAGGGGATCAGCATGGCCAGGGTCGACAGCGTTCCTACCAGGAACAGGTAGGGGATGCCGAAGATGGTGCCGACCACTGCCACCAGCGCGGCCTGGATGCCGGCCAGGATCACCTGGGTGCGCAGGAAGCCGCCGAACGCGCGCCCCACGCTGAGCTCCAGGATGGCGGCCTCGTCCGAAAACTGCCGCGGCACGGCGCGAGTGAGCTTGTCGCCGATGCGTTCGCTGTCCATGAGCATGTAGAGCGACAGGATCAGGATCAGCACCAACGAGCCGAGCGTCGCAAGCGTCGCGCGGGCAATCACCTCGGCCTGGTCGAAGATCGCCCCGGCCACGCCACCTACCTGCGTCTGGGCCGTTTGATACAGCTCGACCAGCGTCCCTGAATCCAGCCCCAGCGCGTTTTCGTAGCCAGCCAGCGTGTCCTCGATCTGGACCGACGTCTGCGGGAACTCGTTGGTGATCTGGCCGACCTCGCCAGTGATCGCACCGCCAGCGACGAACATCACAAAGGCAAGTCCAACGAGCGCCAGCAGATACGAGATCACCACCGCCAGCGGGCGGCTCAGTGGCAGCCGCTCCTCCAGGAACCTGGCGATCGGCGACATGATGAAGGCCAGCAACCAGGCCAGGAAGACGATCAGGATGATCTGGCTGAAGCCCGCCAGGAAGGTGAACGCCATCTGCAGCAGCAGCACGGCGAAGTAGAGCGAGCCCAGGACCAGGAAGCCCAGCAGCCACCGTCGCTCGCGGGGACCCAGGCCGCCGAGCATGCCCCCGGCAGTCATCAGCCTCTGGCTCCCCGTGGACCGATGCCGACCGCTTCCCGCACCTCGGCCAGCGTCGCCTCCAGGATTGGCCGCACCTTCGCTGCCCCGGCGGCCAGGACGCGCTCGACCACATCCGGATCGGCTGCCAGCTCCATCCGCTTCTCGCGCATTGGCGCGAAGAACTCGATGATCCGATCCGCCAGCAGGGCCTTGGTGTCGACGCAGCCGGTTCGCGCGGTCCGTTCGCCATCCTGGATCTGGAGGTAGTCGGCTCCGAAGAACCGATGCAGCTGGCAGACGTTGCAGACCTCTGGCCGGCCCGGGTCGGTGCGTTTGATGCGCAGCGGAGCGGTGACCATGTTCATGACGATCTTCCGGATCTCATCCGGCTCGGCAAAGATCGGGATGGTGTTGCCGGCGGACTT
>DATBRW010000089.1:0-2609 GCA_036560125.1 Candidatus Limnocylindria bacterium | reverse complement strand
GCTCCCCGAACCGAGCCGCGCTCCTGTTCACAATTCCAGCCGCCGTCGGCCATCTGGTCCTTGAGCAACCGCTCGACGATTCCGCCGATGTCCTGGCCGAAATAGGCACCAATGACCACGACACGGCCGTTGATGCACGGCTCGACCTCGCCCTCCCAATAACGCAGGTTCTCGTCGTACTCCCAGCGCGCCGCCTCGTGAACCGGAGCAATCGCCCGTCGCGCCTGCTCGCTGGTTGGGTCGAGGCCAAATAGGTAGAGGGTGTGCAGCGCGTCCGTCGTCGAGATCCATTCGGGAAAGAACGTGCCACCGCTCCAACGCCCGTCGGGGTCCTGGGCCGCGAGAATCTGGGCGCCCCAGCCCTCGGTGGCCACCTTGGCGCGTTCGGCCGCCACCTCGTCCGGCGAGGCATCGGTCAGGTCCTGCATTACCTGCCAGCGAATGGCGGGATCGGAGTCGAGCAGCCAGTCAACGACCGTCACGCGGGTCCTCCTGTGCGGATGATTGCGGTAATTCATGACACCGCATGGCAGGAACCTTGCCGCAGCATCGACGCCTGATCAGCGTACGGTAATGCCATGGACAACCAGATCACGTCGACCGCCTTCGAAGAGACCGATGGGCTGCAGGATTGGCGGGTCATCTCCGAGGGTGGCTGCATCTTCTTCCGCACCGCTTCGCTCGCGGAGAGCACGCGCCTGGCCCAGGCCATCGCGGAGCTGCCCGGGATCGAGGACCATCCGCCGGCGATGGACATCCGCGCAGCCGGCGTCACGGTCCGCCTCATCAGCGTCTCAGCTGACTACATGGGCATGACCGATACCGACGTCGACGTTGCCCAGCGCATCTCGACCGTCGGGCGCGAGCTTGGCCTGGCCGCCGATCCCGCCGGCATCCAGGCGCTGCTTGTCGTCCCGGGCGCGCCGGACATCACGGAGGTGATGCCGTTCTGGCGGGCAGCCCTGGGTTACGAGCCGCGCATCGACAGCCCGGACGAGGATCTGGTCGATCCGCAGGACCGCGGAGCGCCCTTCTGGTTCGAGGCCATGGAGGAGCCACGCCCCGATGGGGGCGGCGCGATCCACATCTCGGTCTGGGTGCCGCACGACCAGGCGGAGTCGCGCGTCGCCGCAGCGCTCGCGGCCGGCGGCCACATGGTGCGTGACGACTTTGCGCCCGCCTGGTGGACGCTGGCCGATTCAGCCGGCAACGAGGTCGACATCTCCACCACCGCCGCTCGCGACTAGCGCCAGTCAGGCGAGCGCTACGCCAAGCGAGCAGAGCAGCAGGACGATCGCGACAGGCAGCCAGATGCGACGCTCGCCCTGGCTGCGCGTTGAGGCGTTGAGCGCCACCGCCACGCCAGAGACGGCTACCGGCAGCCAGATCAGCCACGGCCAGTCCTCGACCAGTGCCACATTCACCATCCCGGCACTGGCCAGCACGATCAGCGCGAGGGCCGCCAGCAGGATGGCCTGCACGAAGGCAGCGACCCGCAGCGGACGGGGCATGCGGCCAGGGAAGACGCCGCCCATTGCGTAGGCACCCCACGGCGCACCCAGCGCGAGCGCGATCTGGAAAGCCGCGACCAGCACAGTCACAAGTGCGTACAGGACCGCCAGGACCTGCGGGATGCTCATCGTGCGCTAGCCGAGGACTTCCCGAAGCTTCGCCGCGAACGCATCGGGCTCGCCTGGCCAGCCGTACTCGCCGCCCAGGAACCCGCCGTGGTGGCTCGGGAAGACGACAGGCTCCGTGCCCATCTCCTTCGCGACCGCGTAGGCGCCGCGGTTTGCCATCTCCCCCTGCGACTCGGCGCCCGCAGCCAGGATGATCCGCGTCGACGCACCGCGCAGGGCATTGAAGTCCGGCTGGTAATGCGTGCTGCCGATGATGTTCTGGTGGAGCAGCACGTCGGTTCGGTCGCCGTTGTCCTCAGCCGGCATCCCGAACTGGGCCGGATCGGGCGCAGGCTGCTGAGCGATGTCGTCCGGGAACTCGCCGCGATGACCGGTGATCGCCATGAAGTGCGCCATGCCGGCACCGAAGCCGCCGCGCTCGTATGAATCGCTGATCGCCCGTACGGCTGCCTTGGCGTTGTCGGCGTCGGGCAGCAAGGCGGCCAGTGGAGGCTCGTGGGCCACCAGCGTGCGCACGTCATCCGGGTGGGCGGCCACCAGGGCCAGCGCGTTCACAGCGCCGCCACTGCTGGCGAACAGGTCCACCGGCGCACCAACTTCCTGGATGATCCGATGCAGGTCATCGGCGTGCTGGCCGGGATTCGACTCGGAGCTCGGATCCTCCTTGGTGCTGCGCTCCGCGCCGCGCGGGTCGTAGGTCACCACCGTTCGATCCGGGAAATGGCTGCCAAGGGTGACGAAGCCGGCGGCGCCCATGGGCGAGCCGATCAGCATCAGCGGCGGCTGGCTTCCATCTCCGCCGGGGCGAACGTCGTAGGTGATGGTCGCGCCTGGCGCGTCCAGGGTGCGCGTCGTGGCCTCGGTCACGGTCATGAGGTGGCTCTCCTGTCTCGTTGGTTGCTTGCTGTTGGACTTTGTCGGGCGTTGGAGTTCATCGGTCCATCCCGTAGGCTCAACCGATGCAGATTC
>DATBRW010000088.1:0-2357 GCA_036560125.1 Candidatus Limnocylindria bacterium | reverse complement strand
TGGGACCGATCAATTCGATTGGCCGCAACGTCAACAACACCATCTTCATCGACGACGACTTCGTCAGCGCCAACCACGCCATGCTCACCTTCCGAGGTCGCAGCTGGTTCGTGGAGGACCAGGGCAGCACCAACGGCACCTACGTCAACGGCCACCGCATCGATCGGCCGGTGGCGCTGTCGTTCGGCGATGAGGTGACCATCGGTCGGGTGAGGATGCGGCTTGAGCGCTGATTCCGTCGCGGGCCGGCGGGCCCGCGTGACATGGCGGTGGGTGGAGCTGCGGATGCTGCTGCCGCTGCTGATCCTGCTGCCGATCGGCTTCGCGGCGACCAACATTTACCGGACGGCGTCCGCCGATCCCGGGCCGATGATCCTGGCCGCCCTCTACATCGTGATGATGCTGGCCGCCCATTTCGTGCTGGTGGCGTCCGGCAACCGCGGCGACCCGCTGCTGCTGCCGCTGGTGGCGGTCATCGGCGGGATCGGGATCGTGATGCTGAACCGCCTGGCACCGGACCTCGGCAGCACCAACGCTTTCGGGTTGAACCTCAACGTCGCCCAGACGCAGCTGCTGTGGTTCGGGGTGGGACTGCTGGCCATGCTGACGGTCGCCATCGGCCTGCGCGACGACCGGTTCCTGCGCCACTACAAGTACACCTGGGCGGTCGCCGGCATCGCCCTGCTGATCTTCACGTTCCTGTTCGGGACCGAGGTCAATGGCGCGCGGCTGTGGATCTATGTGGGGCCGATCGGCTTCCAGCCCACTGAGTTCATCAAGATCGTGCTCGTGCTGTTCATCGCCGGCTACCTGGCGGAGCATCGCGCGCTGCTGCGCGATGCGAGCCTCCGGCTTGGACCGATCCGGGTTCCGCCGCTGCCCTATCTGCTGCCGATGCTGGCCATCTTCGTCCTGGTCATGCTGGTGGTGATCGTCGGCAAGGACCTGGGCACGGCGCTCCTCTTCTTCGGCATCTTCCTGACCATGCTGTTCGTCGCCACTGGACGGCGGAGCTACGTGCTGATCGGACTCCTACTGTTCCTGGCCGGTTCATTCGTGGCGTCGCGCCTCTTCGAGCACGTCGCGCGGCGCGTGGACGCCTGGCTCGATCCGTTTGCCGATCCGACCGGGGCGGGCTACCAGACCGTCCAGGCGCTGTACGCCTTCGGGCGCGGCGGGTTGTTCGGCGAGGGGCTTGGCCAGTCGCTGCTGCCCACCACCGGCGGCCGTTTCTTCGGCGTCGAGACCGACTTCATCTTCGCGGTGATCGCCGAGGAGCTGGGCGTGATCGGGGCGTGCGGGCTGCTGGCGCTGACCCTGGCGCTCGTATTCCGCGGCCTGCGCGTGGCGATCCTGGCCCGCGATGACTTCAGCGCCATGCTGGCGGTGGGGCTGACCGTCAGCCTGGGGCTGCAGACGCTGATCATCACTGCCGGCATCGTGAAGGTGATCCCGCTCACCGGCATCACCTTCCCGTTCGTGAGCTACGGCGGATCGAGCCTGCTGGCCAGCTTCATCATCATCGGGCTGCTGCTGGCCATCAGTCACCGGTCGGCGGTGGCGGCCGAGCGAGAGGGTCGCGGACCGTGATCGCCGTCCAGGCGCGGCGGCTGGCGGTCTACCTTGTCGTTGCCTTTGCCATCGTGAGCCTGGCCATCAGCTGGTGGCAGGTGGTGGATGCCCCGACGCTGGCCGCGCGGCCCGACAACCCCGAGGTGATCGTGGCGCGACGCAGCATGCCGCGCGGCTCGATCTACGACGTGCGCGGCACCCTCCTGGCTTCCAGCCAGGTTGTCGAGGGCCTCAGCCGGCGCACCTACACCGACTCCGCCTTCACCCACCTCATCGGCTACGCCAGCCTGCGCTTCGGCACCACCGGCCTGGAGCGCGTCTGGGACGACATCCTGATCGGCCAGACCGATCCGAACCCGGTCAACGACATCGTGAACGACGTGCTGGGGCGCCAGCCACAACCGCGGGACCTGACCCTGACCGTGGACCAGCGGCTGCAGGACTTCGCGCGGCAGCAGCTGGGCCCGGATATCGGGGCGGTGGTCGCCATCGACCCGCGCACCGGGGCGGTGCTGGCCATGACCTCGACACCGACCTTCGACGCCACGCCGATCTCCGGCGATCCATCGAGCGCCGGGCGCGCCATGAGGCAGATCCAGAACCAGCCCGGCAATCCGCTGGTGGCCCGCGACCGGCAGGGCCACTACACGCCCGGCTCGATCATGAAGATCGTCACCGCCGCCGCCGGGCTGGAGACCAGCTCCGTCACGCCGCAGACGACCTTTCCCGACCAGCCGCGCCAGGAGACCGAGGGCTTCGTGGTGGATGGGTTCCGCGTGCTGGAG
>DATBRW010000087.1:0-2740 GCA_036560125.1 Candidatus Limnocylindria bacterium | reverse complement strand
CTTCCGCGTGGACTGGGTCCTCGAGAATGCCGACGTCCTGGCCCGGCGGATCGGTGAGCAGCTGGTCATCACCGGCATCGCCATCGTGGTTGGCTTCGTGCTCTCGTTCGCGGTGGCGCTGCTGGTCCGGCGCTATCCCGGCCTGTACGCGCCGGTGCTGGCGGCGACGGGGCTCTTCTACTCGATCCCCAGCATCGCCCTGTTCGTGCTGCTGATCCCGATCACCGGCCTGTCGCTGCTCACCGCCGAGATCGCGCTGGTCGGCTACGCGATGGTGATCCTGGTGCGCAACATCGTCATCGCCCTGCGCTCGGTGCCACCGGAGGTGCTGGAGGCAGCCGATGGGATGGGCTACACGCCAACGCAGCGACTGTGGCGGGTGGAGGTGCCCATCGCGGTGCCGATCATCGTGGCCGGGCTGCGGATCGCGACCGTCACGATCATGGGCCTGGTCACCATCGCCACCCTGATCGGCATGGGCGGGCTGGGCTATCTGATCGTGAACATCGGCATCAAGCAGCGCTTCCCGACCGCGACCCTGGTGGGCGTGGCGCTCGTGGTCGTCCTGTCCGTGATCATCGACGCGGTGCTCCTTTACGGCCAGCGGCGGCTCACGCCATGGTCGACGGCTCGGGGAGCCTGAGGCAGCGGTGCAATGATCGAGTTCCTGGGCGAGGTCCTGGCCTGGTACACCGATCCGGCGCAGTGGACCGGGCGGAACACGCTGCCCGAGATGATCGTCGGGCAGATCCTGCTGGCGGCGACGTCACTGGCGGTGGCCATGGCCATAGCGCTGCCGATCGGCCTGTACATCGGACACACCGGACGCGGCGCGGGCGTGGCGGTCGCCATGAGCAACATCGGCCGCGCCATTCCGTCGCTGGGCTGGATGGGCCTCGTCTACCCGATCACCACTGGCCTGCTGCAACGGACGGGCCACGGCTTCCTGCCGGGCTTGATCGCCCTGGTCGCGCTGGGCATTCCGCCGATCGTGACCAACGCCTACGCCGGGCTGCGAGGCGTGGATCCCGACCTGCAGGAGGCCGGGCGCGGCGTCGGCATGACCGAATTCCAGCTGCTGACGCGGGTCGAGGTCCCCGTGGCGCTACCGGTGGTGCTGTCCGGGGTGCGGTCGTCCGCGGTGGCGATCATGGCCACCACGCCGCTGATGAGCATCGTCGGGGCCGACACGCTGGGCACCTACATCCTCTCCGGCCTGGCGCTCAGCGATGAGGTGCAGGTCTTCGCGGCGGCCCTGCTGGTGGTGGTCCTGGCCCTGCTGACCGAGATCGGCTTCGCGCTGCTCGAGCGCCGCATCACGTCGCCTGGCCTCACCGGTGCGGACGCGGGAACAACCATGCCGCAGCGCGTCTTCGGGGAGCAACCGACCCGGGGAACCATCGGCTGGTGAACCTTGCGGCGGCCGGGGGCCGTAGTCAGGGCATCGATCGTGCACTGCTAGACTGGCTCGCTGGTGCGTGCCCACGCGGCGCACGCAGACCATCTTTCCCATAGGACAAGGAGGACCCAATGCGGAGGTACCGCACGCTCGCTCTCGGGGCGGCGATGCTGGCGCTCGTGATGAGCGCATGCTCGCCGGGTGGGAGCGGGAGCCCGTCGGAACAGGCGAGCAACGCCGCAGAAAAGCCCGCCGTCAGCGTGGGCTCCGCCGACTTCTACGAAGCCGCCGTGGTCGGCGAGATGTACGCCCAGGCGCTGGAGGCCCATGGCTATACGGTGGAGCGCCATCTCTCGATTGGCGAGCGACCGGCCGTCCACACCGCCATGGACTCCGGCGATATCAATCTCATCCCCGAATACCTCGGCGGCCTGGCCGGCGCGCTGACCGAGTCAGCCGAGCTGCCCAGCGATCCGCAGGAGGCCTGGGACAACCTGCAGGAGCCGCTCAGCGAAAAGGGCTGGGTCGCGTTCGACTTCTCGCCCGGAACCGATGCCGACGGCTTCGCCGTTCGACAGGAGACGGCCACCGATATGGGCCTGGCGACCATGAGCGACCTGGCCGGCGTTGCCGACCAGCTGGTCTGGGGCCTGGCCGATGGCTGTGCTGAAAACCCCGTCTGTGGGCCTGGCCTGAACGAGGTGTATGGCATCGACATCAGCCAGCTCGACGTCGAGACGCTGGGGCCGTGCAGCACCGAGATGGCCGACGCCCTGACCAACGAGGTCATCGACGTTGCGCAGGTCTGCACCACCCAGCCGGACATCGTCACCTTCAACCTGGCGTTGATGGAAGACGACATGCACCTGCAGCCGGCGCAGAACATCGTAGGCGTGGCCACGGCCGAGCTGGCTGACGCCGCTCCCGCGGACTTCGCCGAGACGATCAACGCGATCAACGCGCTGCTGACGACCGAGGCGCTCACCCAGCTGGGCGTCGAGATCGTGGTCGACCAGACCGACATGGCTGACGTGGCACAGAAGTTCCTGGAGGACAACGGGCTCCTGTAGAGCCGCGGACTCCTTCTGGACCGATGACGAGCGGGGCGCCCTGGGCGCCCCGCTCGTATCCTGTCTGGACACCATGTCCGAACACCTCGACCTCGCCGACTGGCGACGGCGAGTGGCGGCGATATACGCCGCCCTGCGCCAAGATCGACGCGCCCCGCAGCTGCGGCTTGTGAACTTCCGGGCCGGCAAGGACCGGCTCTTCGCCGAGCATCCTTCGTCCCCGGTGCCGGAGGGTCGGCGGGCAACGTTCCAGGGCCTTGCCTACTGGCGC
>DATBRW010000086.1:0-9279 GCA_036560125.1 Candidatus Limnocylindria bacterium | reverse complement strand
GCTTTGAGGTGGTCGATGCCACCGCACCGGCGACGGCGGCGAAGTCGGCGAACCGTGAGGACGGCGGCATGGGAGCCGAGTCTAGCGACGTGTAGCATCGGCGCCGTGAAGACGGCTGGCGTCCTGCACGCCGACCCACCGACCCTGGACGCGGAGCGTGCGGCGACGGTTGCCCGATCCCTGTTCGGGGTGGACTCCGTGAGCGCCCAACCGCTGGTCAGCGAGCGAGACCAGAACTTCCTGGTCGACGAAGCCGACGGCTCCCGCTGGGTGCTGAAGGTCTCGAACGCGGCCGAGGATCCGGGCGTGGTGGAGATGGAGGTCGCGGCGATCGAGCACGTGGCGCGGATGGATCCCGACCTGCCGGTCCCCCGCGCCCGCCCGACCCTGGGCGGCGACCTGGTCGGCAGCCTGGCCGATGGCGCGTCGCAGCACCTGGTGCGGCTGCTTCCCTTCCTGCCGGGCCGCACGGCGGCCCCCGATGAGCTGGACCGGGCCGCCGTGCGCGGCATCGGGCAGGTGACCGCCCGGATGGGGATCGCGCTGCGTGGCTTCTTCCATCCGGCCGCCGGTCGTGCCATCGAGTGGGACCAGAAGCACCTGCCCGACCTCCTGCCGCACGCCGAGCTGGTCGACGACCGCGACCGACGCCGGCAGCTCGACCGCGTGCTCGAGCGATTCCTCGAGCGAGCGCTGCCTGCCCTACCGTCACTGCGGGCGCAGGTCATCCACAACGACATCACGCTGGACAACCTGCTGCTCGACGACGGCGGCGGGGTGTCGGGGATCATCGACTTCGGCGACATGACACACACGGCGCTGGTGCTCGACGTGCCGGCCACCCTGCAGTCGCTGGTCCGCGACCGCGAGGACATCTTCGCGGTGGCCGCCGATTTCCTGCCCGGCTACGCGGCGGTGCTGCCGCTCGAGCGCCGCGAGGCCGAGCTGCTCGCCGACCTGCTGGCCGGGCGCATGGCGCAGACCATCCTCATCTCGGCGTGGCGCACGCGCCAGTTCCCGGACAACGTCTACATCACCGGCTGGGCGGAGCCGGCGTGGGCGCTGCTCGACCAGCTGGAGCGGGTCGGCATGGACCGTGCGGCCGAGCGGCTTGCCGGCTACGCGCTGGCCCCGGTGAGCCGCGGCCGCTCGGCGGCGCCACCCGCCGACGACGAGCTGCGCGAGCGACGCCAGCGGGTGCTGGGCAGGGCGCTCGAGTCGCTCAGCTACGCGCGGCCGCTGCACCTGGTCCGCGGATCCGGGGCGTGGATGTACGACACCGACGGCCGTGCCTTCCTCGACGCCTATAACAACGTGCCGGTGGTCGGTCACGCCCACCCACGCGTGACCGATGCCATCGCCCGCCAGGCGGCGTTGCTGAACACGAACACGCGCTACCTGCACGCCACCATCGTGGAGCTGGCCGAGCGGATCGTGGCCAGCATGCCGGATGGCCTGGACACGGTCATGTTCGTGAACTCCGGCAGCGAGGCGAACGACCTGGCCTGGCGGCTGGCCACCATCGCCACCGGGGCCGATGCCGGCCTCGTCACCGATTGGGCCTACCACGGCGTGACCGCCGCGATCGTCGACTTCTCGCCATCGGAATGGTCGCGCGGCGAGCGACCGGACGGCGTCGAGACCTTCCCAGCGCCCGACACCTATCGCGGGCCCTACGCCGCCGGGGGCGCGGGCGTGCCTGCTCTGGCGCGGCAGGACCTGGATTCGGCGGTGGCCCGCCTCGCCGACCGTGGGAGCCGGCCGGCCGCCCTGTTCGTGGACTCCTTCTTCACCTCGGCCGGCATCTTCACGCCGGATCCGCAGGTCGTGGCCGCCACGCTGCAGGCGGCGCGGGATGCCGGCGCGCTGCTGGTGGCCGACGAGGTGCAGTCGGGCCACGGTCGCGCCGGCGACGGGCTGTGGCGCTTCCCGGCATGGGGCGTGACCCCCGACGTGGTGACGCTGGGCAAGCCGATGGGCAACGGCCACCCGATCGCCGCGGTCGTGACCCGCGGCGAGCTGGCCGATTGCATGGCCCAGGCCAAGACCGCCTTCTTCAGCACCTTCGGCGGCAACCCGGTGGCCTGCGTCGCGGCGCTCACCGTCCTCGACGTCCTGGAGGACGAGCGGCTGGTAGAGAACGCGGCGGCGGTCGGCGATTGGCTGCGCGCCGCCCTGGCCGAGCTGGCCGGCCGCCAACCCGCCATTGGCGACGTCCGCGGGCGCGGGCTGATGGTCGGCGTGGAGCTGGTCGAACCGGGCTCGCAGGCGCCCGCCGCGGACCTGGCGCGCCTGGCGCGCGACGGGCTGCGGGAGCGAGGCGTGCTGCTCGGCACCACGCGGCGCGAGCAGAACGTGCTGAAGATTCGGCCGCCGCTGTGCATCACGCGCGACGAAGCCGCGCTGATCGTGAGCACGCTGGACGAGGTGCTCAGCGCGCTGGCGACGGACGCGACCTAAAGAGCTTCCTCCTCCAGCCGCTTGGCGCGCTCGACGAGCTCCGCCACGCGGCGGCCGCCCTTGCGGCCGATCTCCTGGAAGTGCTCGGACGGGTAGCGCTGGCTGACCGCCTTGCCACCCTTCTGGCCGATCTGGGCGAAGAACTCCGGGCCGTATCGAGCACGGGTGGCGCGGCCACCCTTGCGACCGGCGTCGCGCACGCTCATCGGTTCGGGCTTCTGAATCGGCGGATCCTGTTCATCCATCGACCGATGGGACGGACTGCACGATACGTGCCGCTGCCCCGGCGACGGGCGACGGCGGGCCTTGACTAGAATGCCGCCCCATGCATCCGCTGGCGCGCAACGTGATCATCGGTGTGGTCGCCCTGCTCATCGCAGGCGGCTTCGCCGCGCTGGCCGTGATCACCCGCGACTCCACCCAGTCCGTGCTGGCCCTGCTGGCGGCCGGCATGATCGCGGTGGCGGCCGGCATCTTCCTGTTCGTCCAAGGCTGGATCTGGTCGCAGCGCGCGTATCGCCGAGGGGCAACCGGCCGGTCGGTTGTGATCGCGATCGGCGGAGGGGTGATGATCGTGCTGGCGGCCTGCGCGCTGGCCGCTACCGTCATCCTGGTGCTGGTCTTCTACGTCGGCTGATCGGCCTCACGGGCCCTGCGATACCATCAGCCCCCGGTCCGCGACGCCCCCATCGTCTAGAGGCCTAGGACGCCACCCTTTCAAGGTGGAGATCACCGGTTCGAATCCGGTTGGGGGCACCAACCCATGCCGCGCCTCGAGCGTCAGACGTGGTCGACTTCGATCCGGTCGCCACAATCCGGACAGTAGATGAGCACCAGCTTGGGGTCGTCACGGTCGGGACGCCAGGAGTACACGTTCGTCTCGTAGACCCGCTCGCCGCAATGCGGGCACTCGACCCCGATCGCGAGCCACTGGTCGCGCGGCACGTTCTGGCGGCCCATCAGCCGGGCTCAGGGGTCACTTCGTGGACTGCCGGCGTGTCCTGCACCAGGCTGGCGCCGGCATCCGCGTCCCCCACTGGAACGGTGACGTCGGGCAGCGGCTCGGGGGCCGTTCCGGTGATGGGTGGGGGCGGCGCCCAACCGGGCTTGCCCACCGGGTTGGTGGGCGATGGCTGCTCATCCTCGGCGCCCGCGGCCGCCGCGATCTCGCGGCGCGCCTCTTCGCCGTGCCCAGCGGTATCCAGCAGCGGGTAGGCGCGGGCCGCGTAGCCGGGCCAGAGGCCGACGTCGCCATCACGGATCATGACCATGGTCTTGCCGAAATCGCCGGTGACGTCCCAGGTGGATCGGTCCAGCACCTGGAAGTCGCGACCGGTCACCTCGCGCAGCGCATCGGGCAGGTTCTCCACTAGGTAGGCGGGATTGGCATTGACGGCCAGTGCCTTCTCCAGGGCGGACACCACGTCCTCGTCGCGCAGGCTGCGGGGTAGCGGGCGGCTGATGAACTCCATGCGCGGGTCGCGCGATGGGCCGCGGATCGTGCGAATGAGAGACCTGACCATCGGGCCGCGATTGTACCGTCCGGAAGGTGGAGCTCGGTCCGATGGCGGCCTCCGAAGGGCCTCGGCCGGGCGGTTGCTATACTCAGGACCCCGTGAGGCATCCTCGCATTCGCGCAGCCTGAGACCCTCGGCTCGCTGCCACCGCTGCGCGATCCACCGGCACGACGCCGGCCCAACGTACAGGAGACATCCTCATCAGCGTGCGCGTCAGAAAAGCCGTCCTGCCCGCGGCAGGTTTCGGCACCCGCTTCCTTCCGGCGACGAAGGCGATTGCCAAGGAGGTCATGCCGCTCGTCGATCGGCCGATCATCCAGTACGCCGTGGAGGAGGCAGTCGCCTCCGGCATCGAGCAGATCATCATCGTGATCTCGACCGGCCGCAGCGCCATCGAGGATCACTTCGACGCCAACCCGAACCTGGAGCGCTGGCTCGAGGAGCGGGGCGACATCGAGATGCTGCGCGCCGTCCGGCGCATCACCGAGATCGGTCCCATCGCCTTCGTGCACCAGAAGGAGCAGCTGGGCCTGGGGCACGCGGTGCTCATGGCCAAGGAGCTGGTCGGCGAAGAGCCGTTCGCGGTGATCCTGAGCGACGACGTGATGCTGAACCCCGGCGGCATGCCCGTCACAAAGCAGCTGATCGAGCAGCATGCCGCACATCGCGGCAGCGTGATCGCGGTGCATCGCGTGGCGCCCGAGGACGTGACCCGCTACGGCATCGTGCGCCCGGTCCGCGAGGAGGGCCGCCTGGTGGAGATCGACGACCTGATCGAGAAGCCGGCGGTCGGTGAGGCGCCATCCGACCTGGGCATCCTGGGCCGCTACATCCTGACCCCCAAGATCTTCGGCCTCCTGGAGACGACGCCCCGCGGCGCCGGCGGCGAGATCCAGCTCACCGACGCCATCCGCGCGCTGATCGACGAGCAGCCGGTCTTCGGCTACCGCTTCGAGGGCGAGCGGCACGACGCCGGCACCCGCATCGGCTGGCTCAAGGCCAACGTGGCCATGGCGCTCCAGTCGGAGGACGCCGACGAGTTCCGCGCCTACGTGCGCGGGCTGGACCTGCGAGACTGACTCGGCCCGCCGGCCGTCGGCCGGGCCTTGCACGACGAGGCTGCCCATGGAGATGATCGGCAAGCTCATCAGCGGCCGCTACCGCCTGATCGCGCCGCTCGGCGAGGGCGGCATGGCGACCATATGGCGCGCCGTCGACGAGCAGCTCGATCGCGAGGTCGCCGTCAAGCTCCTGCGCGACCAATACGGCAAGGACGCCGGTTTCGCCGCTCGCTTCAAGCAGGAGGCGCGCGCGGCCGGTTCGCTGCAGCACCCGAACATCGTGCCGGTCTACGACTACGGCACCGATACCGATGGTGCCCAGTTCATCGTCATGCAGCTGGTCGAGGGCGACGACCTGGCGGCCCTGCTGCGCGAACGCACCAGGCTGGAGACCGATGACGCGGTGCGTGTCGCAATCGGCGTGGCCTCCGCCCTGGAGGCGGCCCATCGTCGCGGGCTGGTCCATCGGGACGTGAAGCCGGGAAACATCCTGATCACCGACGACGGCGACGTGAAGGTCACCGACTTCGGCATCGCCCGCGCCGTGGCCGAGGCATCGATGACGGTGACGGGCACGACCCTGGGCTCGGTCCATTACTTCAGCCCGGAGCAGGCGCGGGGCGACGAGGTGACCGGCTCCTCCGACGTCTACTCGCTGGGCATCGTGCTCTACGAGATGCTGACCGGCCGGCGGCCGTTCGAGGCCGACTCGGCGGCCGGGGTGGCGCTCAAGCGCCTGAACGAGGATCCGCAGCCGCCCGAGTCGTTCGTGCCGGTGCCGAGCGGCCTGTCGGCGATCGTGATGCGCGCCCTGCAGCGCGAGCCCGCCGACCGCTTCCCGGACGCCGGCTCCTTCGCGGAGGCGCTGCGCACCTGGCAGAAGGATCCGTCCGCCGGCGCCGCCATGGCTGCCGCGGCGGGGGTCGCGGGCGCAGCCGCCATGGCCGCGGTTCCGTCCTCCGGCGAGCCCACCGTCTACGTGCCGCCGCCGGTGGCCATGCCATCCGACCGCACTCCGCCACCGCCGCCGGCCGCCACCCGCCCGCAGGAGGACGAGGGCCAGCCCTGGTGGGTGTGGGCGCTGCTGGTGCTGGGGATCCTGCTGCTCGGCCTGATCGGCTACCTGGGCGTGGAGGTCTTCGGTGGGTTGGGCCCGGACGCCACGCCATCGCCGACGCCGGAGCAGATCACGCTGCCCGACTACGAGGGCCAGCCGATTGCCGCCGTGCGTGCCGACCTCGACCGGCTGGGGCTGGTGCGCGAGGAGGAACGGGAACCATCGGAGGAGTTCGCCCGCAACCTGGTCATTCGGACCGATCCGGAGGCGGGAGCCGCGGTGAGCGAGGGCGACACCATCACGGTGGTCATCAGTGAGGGCGTCGACACCGTGGCGGTGCCGAACCTCGTCGGCCAGACGAGGGGCGAGGCAAGCTCGACCCTGAATGCGGCTGGCCTGCAGCTTGGTGGCGTGACCGAGGAACCGTCGGCCCAGGCAGCGGGCACTGTGATCCGCAGCGACCCGCCGGCCGGGCAAGACGTCGCGCGCGACTCGCAGGTGAACCTGGTGCTGTCGACAGGGCCTACGCCGTCCCCGACACCCCAGCCCACGCCGCCGCCGACTCCGCCTCCGACGCCGGTGCCCACCGCAACGCCGAGCCCGGAGCCCACGTAAACGGTGCGACATCCATGTGGCCCGCCGGGTGCTAGCATCCCCGGCCGTAGACAAGCCACTTACTGACCCAGGAGGTCATGCCACACCGATGACAGCCCCGATGACGGTCGACCAGTCGACCTTCGAGGCGCAGGTGCTCAACTCCGACAAGCCGGTCCTCGTCGATTTCTGGGCGCCGTGGTGCGGGCCGTGCCGGCTCGTGTCCCCGGTGGTCGAGTCGATGGGCGAAGCCCACGGAGACAAGATCGCGACCGCCAAGATCAATACCGATGACAACCAGGAGCTGGCGATGCGATACAGCATCTTCAGCATCCCGACCATGATCCTGTTCAAGGACGGCCGTGAGGCCGCGCGCATGGTCGGCTACATGCCCCAGGAGACGATGGAGGAGCGCCTGCGCGACCACCTCGCCTGACCCGCGGGCAGGACCATCGGCGGTCGGCGGATAGGCCCTACGGCGACGGAGCAGCCGCTACACTCCGCGCCGTGAGGGAGACCGCCCGGGCGTGATCATCAAGACCGAACGGCGAGCCGGCGCTGAGCGCCGGCAGCCTGTGGCCGACCCCTTCGCCCCGGAGCGACGCCAGGCCGATCGGCGCACGATGTGCTGGGAGGTCGAGAACTGTTCGCTCACCATCCGCTACCGCTGCCCCGCCTTCATCCTGCGCCGCCCATGCTGGGAGCTGTGGGCGGTCGAGGGCGTCGGCCCGCAGCGCGCGTGCTGCCACAACGAGATCGACTGCGAGCCCGGTCGCTGCGTGATCGCGGAGAAGCGGTTCGCCAGCAGCGCCGAGCCGCTGACGGTCCACGTGGGGCGCCGCGGCATGCCGCTCGGCTACGCCCGTCCGCGACGGCACTCCTGTCCGCACTTCTTCCTGACGCAGGGTGCGAAGGGCCGCGTGCCGATCGAGGCACCCCAGCTGCTGCGAACCCTCATGAAGCAGGAGGGTGTCGTCTCCCGCTGCGAGCTCCGCGCCGGCGTGCACCTCGACACCGGTTACGTCACGGACCTGTGCCTGACCGGGCAGTTCCATGACTGCGTCTTCTACGAGGACGAGCAGGGCTGACAACTACGCCGCAGCCGTCGCGGCGCTGACCTCGCGTGGCCGATTCGGGATCAGCCTGGGGCTGGAGCGGGTGGAGGCCATCCTCGACGAGCTTGGCCATCCGGAGCGCTCACTGCGCGGCGCCCTGGTCGGCGGCACCAACGGCAAGGGCAGCGTGGTGGCCATGGCCCGATCCGTCCTGGCCGCCGCCGGGCTGCGGGTCGGCACCATGCCGAAGCCACATCTGGTCAGCTACCGGGAGCGCATCGCCATCGACGGGCGGCCGCTGGATGAGGCGCGCTTCGCGCATGCCGTTGCGCGGGTGCTGCCCGCCGTCGACCGCGTGGCCAGGCAGCTCGGCCCGCCCACCGAGTTCGAGGCGTTGACCGCCGCCGCCTTCGCGGAGCTGGCCGCCAGCGACGTCGATCTGGTGCTGGTCGAAGTGGGCATGGGCGGCCGCCTGGACGCCACCAACGTGCTCGACGCCGGCGTGGCCGCAATCACCAATGTGCAGCTCGATCACGAGCGCTACCTGGGCCACACGCTCACCGCCATCGGCACCGAGAAGGCAGCCATCATCAAGCCCGGCAACATGGCCGTGACCGGCGCCACCGGTCGGGGCCTGCGGCCCATCGCCGAGCGCGCCCGGCAGCTGGGTGTGCCGCTCTCCCTGGCGGGGCCGCGGCGGCCGTACCGCGCCACCGTGCACGAGGCCGGCTGGGACGGGCTGCTGATCGACCTGCGCTCGCCCGATGGCGTGCTGCGTGACGTCCACCTCGGCCTGTTGGGGAGCCACCAGGCCGGCAACGCGGCCATCGCACTGGCGTTGCTCGATGCGCTGCGCGCAGACGCCAGGCGCCGAGGCATGCCGCTCGACCGGGTCACGGAGGCCACGATCCGCGCCGGGCTGCGGGACGTGAGCTGGGCGGGGCGGCTGGAGCTGCTGCACGACACGCCCTGCGGCGACGTGCTGCTGGATGGTGCGCACAACCCCGCCGGCGCCCGCGCCCTCGCCAGGGCACTTGACGAGCTGGGCATGCGGCGCTTTCCACTCGTGTTCGGCGCAATGCGCGGCAAGCGGGTGCCGGACATGCTGCGCTCCCTCGCCGCGCTGGACCCGGCCCCCATCTTCACCGCGGTGGTCGATCCGGGCGCGCGCTCGCCACGAGAGCTGCTCGATGCGTGGCACGCGTTTGGCGGAGAGCGCGGCCACACCGCCGCCGATCCCAGGCAGGCGCTGGAGCGGGCAGCCGGGTTACGCCGCTCTCCTGACCAGCCGATCGTGGTGGCCGGGTCCCTCTACCTGGTCGGTGCCGTGCGTGCCATGCTCGCCGGAGAGGAGGCGGCATGACCGAGCTGCGCTGGGGCGAGCGCACGTACGTGATGGGCATCATCAACATCACGCCCGACTCCTTCAGCGGCGACGGCCTCGCGCCCGCCGGGCGCGACGTCGACGATGTCATCCGCGCCGCCGTGGAGCAGGCACGAGGTTTCGTGGAGGCCGGAGCCGACGTCCTGGACGT
>DATBRW010000085.1:0-4209 GCA_036560125.1 Candidatus Limnocylindria bacterium | reverse complement strand
TCCGGCTGCTCGTCCGGCACGACCTCGGCGGCCACGATCGGCTCCGGCTCGAGGGCGATCGCCGCGTCCTCTTCCCACGCCACGACGCGGAGCGGCGGATATTCGTCGGCGCTTACCGCATCGGTGGCGGCTGCGGCCATGGCGGCGTCCGCCATCGTCGGCTCCGGCTCGGGCTCTACCTCGGCCACCACCGGCTCCTGCTCGGACAGCAGCAGCTCGGCCGGCGGCAAGGCAGGATCGGCGCCATTGGCCGGCGCATGATCCAGGTCCGCGCTCGGCCAGGACTCCAGGCCGAGCCTGCGGTTGAGGTCAGCCTGCTCCATCTCCGCCTGGGTGGCGGCCGCGGCGATCTCCGGATGCTGCGCATGGAACGACGCCTCGAACTGCTCCATCAGGTCGTCGGTGCCCGCGACCGGGACGCAGGTGCGGCAGCGGCCGGCGTCATCGTTCCAGCAGTTCAGGCAGGTGTACTGCCGGCAGTTGATGCAGAAGTTGAACGACTCGTGGAACGCTTCCAGCTGCTGGGAGGCGAGCGCCTCTTCCTCACTGCGCATCGCGTCGCCGACGGCGTCACCGAGCGCGTCCTGGCTCATGATGTAGTTCTTGAGCCCGGAGATCAGCCCGCGCGTCTTGCGCATGGTGTTCAGCTCTGTCGGAGCGGCGAACTCGTACCGAGTGCCACACCGCTCGCAGAAGGATTCAGTCAGCGCTTCGGTCGTCATGTCGAAAAGCGGCGTCTCATGCGGGTGCTGCGTTCAGGGAGCGAAAGTATACCGACGCTTCTCGTCCACACCGTATGGCCGGATTGGTGGCCGGCGGGGCGGCGTTGGTACCCTTCCGCCACGCTCGGCTGACCGTACCGGACCGCCCTCGACCCCATGCTAGGATCGGGCGCCATGGGCATCTTTTCCCGCCTCGAAGCCTTCATCCAGCGGCTGTTCGAGGCGCCGGCCGGCCGGCTGGGGGCCTCTCTGCAGCCGGTCTCGCTGGAGAAGCGGATCGAGCGCGCCATGGACACCAACCGTTCCTACCGCGACGACGGCGTGCTCGTGCCCAACGAGTACACGCTCCACCTCAACCCGGCCGATTTCGAGACCTTCGCGTCGTATCGGGGGTCGCTCGAGGACGATCTGGCACACCGAGTGCTCAGTCGCGCGCGGCATGAGCGCTACACCCTGGTCGCCCGCCCGCGGGTCCAGATCCTGTCCGACTCGTCGGTCCCGCGGCGGGACGTCCGCGTGGCGGCCAACGTCATCGACGACGAGGGTGCCCGCATCCGGGACGACAAGCCCGCGCCGGCGTCGTCCGACACGGTCGTCTTCGCCAGGCCCGGCAGTGACGCGCCGCCCCCCGACTCCGCCCAGCGCGCCTACCTGCTGGTGAAGACCGATGGCGCGCCCCCGGTCCAGTTCGAGCTGGGAGGTGCCCTGATCAGCATCGGCCGCGCCAGCGACAATGACGTGATCGTCGACGACGGGCTGGTGAGCCGCCACCATTGCCAGCTCAAGCTGCAGCATGGCGCCTACGGCTTTGCCGACCTGGGGAGCCGCAACGGGTCGTTCGTGAATGGGCACCAGGTCAACGAGATAGCGCTGGGGCCGGGCGACGTGATCCGCATCGGATCGACGGCCATCGAGTTCCAGGTGCGCGGATGACCGGGGAGATCCTCCGGATCCTGCTCCTCATCCTGCAACTGGCGTTCCTGGGGCTCCTCTACCTGATCCTGCTGTTCTTCGTGCGGTCCCTGCTGCGCGACCTGCGCGGCGCCGAGCGGGCGCAGCTGGCCAGCGAGGCGGGGATCGGGCGACTGGCGGTGCTCGAGTCGCCCGACGACGAGCCACCCGCCGGTCGACCAATTGCCCTGGGACCGATCAACTCCATCGGCCGCAACGTCAACAACACCATCTTCATCGACGATGACTTCGTGAGCACCAACCACGCCATGCTCACCTTCCGTGGGCGCAGCTGGTTCGTGGAGGACCAGGGCAGCACCAACGGCACCTATGTCAACGGCCATCGCATCGATCGGCCGGTGGCGCTGTCGTTCGGCGACGAGCTGACCATTGGTCGGGTCAGGATGCGGCTTGAGCGCTGACGCCGCCGCGCGTCGGCGCGCGCGCGTGACCTGGCGGTGGGTCGAGCTGCGGATGATGCTGCCGCTGCTGATCCTGCTGCCGGTCGGCTTCGCCGCCACCAACATCTACCGCACCGCGTCGGCCGATACAGGCCCGATGTTCCTGGCCGCTATCTACATCGTGATGATGCTGGCCGCCCACTTCGTGCTGGTGGCCACCGGCAACCGCGGCGATCCGCTGCTGCTGCCGCTGGTCGCGGTCATCGGCGGGATCGGGTTGGTGATGCTCAACCGGCTGGCCCCGGACCTGGGCAGCACCAGCGCGTTCGGGTTGAACCTCAATGTCGCCCAGACGCAGCTGCTGTGGTTCGGGGTCGGACTGCTGGCCATGCTGACCATCGCCATCGGCCTGCGGGACGACCGCTTTCTGCGCCACTACAAGTACACGTGGGCGCTGGCCGGCATCGCCCTGCTGATCTTCACCTTCCTGTTCGGCACGGAGGTCAACGGCGCGCGGCTGTGGATCTATCTGGGGCCGATTGGCTTCCAGCCCACCGAGTTCATCAAGATCGTGCTGGTGCTCTTCATAGCCGGCTACCTGGCCGAGCACCGTGCGCTGTTGCGCGATGCGAGCCTGCGGCTTGGGCCGATCCGGATGCCGCCGCTGCCGTACCTGCTGCCGATGCTGGCGATCTTCGTCCTGGTCATGCTGGTCGTGATCGTTGGCAAGGACCTGGGCACGGCACTCCTGTTCTTCGGCATCTTCCTGACCATGCTGTTCGTCGCCACCGGGCGGCGGAGCTACGTGCTGATCGGCCTCCTTCTCTTCCTGGCCGGTTCGTTCGTGGCGTCGCGCCTGTTCGAACACGTCGCCCGGCGCGTGGACGCCTGGCTCGATCCCTTCGCCGATCCGAGCGGGGCGGGCTATCAGACCGTCCAGGCGCTGTATGCGTTCGGCCGTGGCGGCCTGTTCGGCGAGGGGCTGGGTCAGTCGCTGCTGCCCACCACCGGCGGCCGCTTCTTCGGGGTGGAGACCGATTTCATCTTCGCCGTGATCGCCGAGGAGCTGGGCGTGATCGGGGCCTGCGGGCTGCTGGCGGTGACGCTGGCGCTCGTCTTCCGCGGCCTGCGGGTGGCGATCCTGGCCCGTGATGACTTCAGCGCCATGCTGGCGGTGGGGCTGACCGTCAGCCTGGGGCTGCAGACCCTGATCATCACGGCCGGCATCGTGAAGCTGATTCCGCTGACCGGCATCACCTTCCCCTTCGTGAGCTACGGCGGTTCGAGTCTGCTGGCCAGCTTCATCATCATCGGGCTGCTGCTGGCCATCAGCCACCGGTCGGCGGTGGCGGCCGAGCGGGACAGGGGCGGACCGTGATCGCGGTCCAGGCCCGGCGGCTGGCCGTCTATCTCGTGCTGGCCTTCGCAATCGTGACGGGGGCGATCAGCTGGTGGCAGGTGGTGGACGCCCCCGCGCTGGCCGCGCGGCCGGACAACCCAGAGGTGATCGTGGCGCGGCGCACCATGCCGCGCGGCTCGATATTCGACGTGCGCGGCAACGTCCTGGCCTCGAGCCAGGTGATAGACGGCCTCAGCCGGCGCACCTACACCGACCCCGCCTTCACCCACCTCATCGGCTTCGCCAGCCTGCGCTTCGGCACGACCGGTCTGGAGCGCGTGTGGGACGACATCCTGATCGGCCAGACCGATCCGAATCCGGTCAACGACATCGTGGACGACGTGCTGGGACGCCAGCCGCGGCCGCGGGACCTGACGCTGACGGTGGACCAGCGGCTCCAGGACTTCGCCCGGCGCCAGCTGGGGCCGGACATCGGGGCGGTAGTGGCCATCGACCCGCGCACGGGGGCGGTGCTGGCGATGACCTCGACGCCGACGTTCGACGCGACGCCGATCTCCGGCGACCCGGCGACTGCCGGACGTGCCATGAACCAGATTGAGAACCAGCCCGGCAACCCGCTGGTGGCGCGCGACCGGCAGGGGCATTACACGCCCGGCTCGATCATGAAGATCGTCACCGCCGCCGCCGGACTGGAGACCGGCGCCATCACGCCGCAGACGACCTTCCCGGACCAGCCGCGCCAGGAGACCGAGGGCTTCGTGGTCGATGGCTTCCG
>DATBRW010000084.1:0-3111 GCA_036560125.1 Candidatus Limnocylindria bacterium | reverse complement strand
CAGCTGTCCGGCGGCATGCAGCAACGAGTGGCAATCGCCCGGGCGTTGGCGTTCTCGCCGTCGCTGCTGCTGATGGACGAGCCGTTCGGCGCGCTGGACGAGATGACGCGTGAACGGATGAACTCCGAAGTGCTCGGCATCTGGGAGCGGACCGGCATCACGGTCGTGTTCGTCACCCACTCGATCCCAGAAGCAGTCTTTCTCTCCTCGCGGGTGGCGATCATGAGCGCCCGCCCCGGGCGCATCACGCGGCTGGTGGACGTGGACCTGCCACGGCCGCGCGACCTCGAGACGCGCGAGTCGCCCGCCTACTTCGCGCTGATCACCCAGGTCCGGGAAGCGCTGCGCGCCGGCGGCGGCCTGGAGCCGGACCTGGGATCGGTCGAGCGCACCGCGGCCGAAGGCAGCATCGGCTAGGCATCGGACATGAAGGCCATCCGTCAGTACCTGCCCGCGGCAGTGATCCTGGTCAGCGTGCTGGTGGCCTGGGAGGTGCTCGTCGGTGCCTCGGGCGTGCAGGGCTTCGTCCTGCCGCGGCCGTCCGCCATCTGGGCGGCGCTGGTCGAGAACTGGACCGCTGACTACGCCCTGCTGCCGGCCGCGCGGGTGACGCTGATGGAGGCGCTCGGCGGCCTGGCGATCGGAACCCTCCTGGGCGTCACCACCGCCTTCGTCGTGTCGTTCTTCCCGGCCTCACGCGACACGGTGCTGCCGCTGGCTATCGCCATCAACGCCATCCCGATCATTGCCTTCGCCCCCGTCGCCAACAACTGGCTCGGCATCACGAGCCCGCTCTCCAAGATGGCCGTGGCGGCCGCGCTGGTCTACTTCCCGATCATGATCAACGTCCTGCGCGGGCTGACCCAGGTGGAAGGCTCCGCGCTGGAGCTGATGCGCTCCTACGCCGCCTCGCCGGCCGCGGTCACGACCCAGCTACGGGTGCCGAACGCGCTTCCCTACTTTCTGACCGGGCTCAAGATCGCGACCACCCTCAGTCTCATCGGAGCGGTGGTCGGCGAGTACTTCGGTGGCCTGAGCGCGACGCTCGGTCGGGTGGTCGTCTCGGCCGCCAGCTCGCTGCGATTCGACGTGACCTGGGCGGCGATCCTGGTCGTCTCGCTGTGCGGCATCGTTCTGTACCTGGGGGTGGTCGTCCTGGAACGGGTGCTGATCCCGTGGCACCCGTCGATGCGGGGCGACCAGCCGGCCTGAGGCGGCCGTAGAATCAGCGGTCACGGAGGGCTCCCTGCCCGACCGCCAGATCGAGGGAGTGAGATGAGGAGATCGCGCGTACTTGGGGTGCTGGCGGTCAGCGCCAGCCTGCTGCTTGCCGCCTGCGGTGACACCGGCGCAAGCCCATCGGCGTCGTCATCGTCGTCATCCGGCGCAGCGCCGGCATCGGTCCGACTCCAGCTGCAATGGACGGATCAGGCCCAGTTCGCCGGCTACTACGCCGCCGAGCAGCAGGGCTACTACGAAGACGAAAACCTGACGGTGGAGATGCTCCCCGGCGGCGGTGACGTGGTGCCACAGCAGGTCGGATCTGCTGCGGATGGCCCGGAGTTCACCATCGCCTGGGTGCCGAAGGTGCTCGAGGCGCGCGAGTCCGGATCGGACCTCGTCCAGATTGCCCAGGTCTTCCAGCGCTCGGCCACGCTCTCGGTCACCTGGGCCGACAGCGGCATCACCGAGGTCGACCAGTGGGCGGGCAAGAAGATCGGCGCCTGGCCGTTCGGCAACGAGCTTGAGGTGCTCGTCTCGGCCCAGATCCTGGCCGGCCTGACCGGTGACGACTTCACCCGGGTCGAGCAGGACTTCGACATGAACGAGCTCATCGCCGCCCAGGACGGCTGCGACGCGGGCGCCAGCGACTGCGTCGACGTGGCCGAGGCGATGGTCTACAACGAGTGGGCCCAGCTCCTGGAGGCGACCGACCCGAACACGGGCGAGCTGTTCCAGCCTGAGCAGTTCTTCGTCTTCAACTACAACGACCTGGGCACCGCAATGCTGCAGGATTCCCTGTGGGCACGGGAGTCATGGCTGGCGGAGGAAGGCAACGAGGACGTCGCGACGCGCTTCCTGCGCGCCTCGTTCAAGGGCTGGATCTACTGCCGCGATCATCCCGATGACTGCGTGCAGTACTCGATCGACCGCGGCAGCCTGTGGGGCCAGGGCCATCTGCGCTGGATGATGAACGAGATCAACAGCCTGGTCTGGCCGGCGCCCGATGGGATTGGCGTGCTGGACGTCGACTCCTGGAACCAGACGGTCGAGACCGCCACCGAGGGCGGCGTGCTGACCGCAGCGCCGGATGACGGCGCCTATCGGGCCGATCTGACGGCGGCCGCGCTGGAAGGCCTCGAGAACGCCACCGGCGACGACTGGCAGAAGCCCGTGGTGGAGGTCACGCCCGGCGGCGAGTAAGCCCAGTCCCGACATGCACTTCGATGGCCTCGGCGCTCCGGCGTCGGGGCCATCGTCCTGTGTCAGGCGGGATCCGGCTCGCGGCGCAGGCCTAGCCAGCGGACCAGGAGCTGTGCCGTCCCGCCCTGGATGAGCAGCGTCAGCAGCACGCAGCCGAACACGATCCCCAGCACCAGCTCGCGGTCCGGCAGATCGGCCGGCAGCGACAGCGCCAGCGCCACCGCCACCGCGCCGCGCAGGCCGGACCAGTTGATCAGGTGCAGCCATGGCAACGGGAAGCCGGTCACCCAGCCGAGTCGCCCAGTTGCGGCGGCCATGCCCCCCAGCAACCCGTAGACGACGATCGCCCGTGAGACGACCAGCGCCAGCAGGGCGACAGCGATCGGCACGGCGGCCAATCGCAGCTGGTCGACGCTGATCGACAGGCCGATCAGCAGGAACACGACGGTGGTGGCCAGGAAGCCGATGAACTCCCAGACGGTGTCGACCGCGTCGCGGCCGCGTCCGGTAAGGACAGCCTCCCGCGCGTGGTTGCCGATCACCAGTGCACAGACCACGGTCGCGATCAGGCCCGACTGGCCCAGCCGCTGGGCAAGCAGGTAGCTGCCGTAGGCGGCCACCAGCGAAATGGTCAGCTCCAGCAGGTGGTCCGGGACCGGGCGCAGGGCCAACGTGGCCAGCCAACCG
>DATBRW010000083.1:0-4254 GCA_036560125.1 Candidatus Limnocylindria bacterium | reverse complement strand
ACCGGCCAGCCGCGCCGCAGGGCGCGCTGCCCGTCGCTGATCGGCTCCGCGAAAATGCCGCGAACGGTGTGCCCAAGCCGCTCCTGGAGATGCCGCGCGGTCTCGAAGGCGAGCAGCACGCCGCCCGTGGTGGGACCGACCACCAGCGTCGGGTCGTGCGCAGCCAGTGACTCGGCCAGGCGGCGGCCAATCTCGACTGCCAGGGTCGGGTACTGAAGAACGGCGAACTTCTCCAGGTAGCGGTCGGAGTGGCGGCCGCTTTTCAGCGCGAAATGGCCGCGGCGAAGGGCACCGGCGGCTTCGAAGATCTCTTCGACGGATGCCGCGCGCGGTTCGGCCAGGATCTCGGCCGCGGCCACGCCGGAGCTACTCGTAGACCGCGCTGAAGTCGACGTGCGGGTAGCGCTCCGAGAGGGCATCGGTGACCCACTGCAGCACGTCGGCCGGGTCATAGAAGTCGGCGATCACCCGCGCCTCGGTGACGGTCAGCCCTGCGCGATGCGCCTCCACGTTCAGCGCCGAGCCGGCCGGCAGGTCGCTCAGGTCCAGGCTGGTCTCGAAGCGACCATCCGAACGAAGCAGCAGCAGGTCATCGGTCTCATCCAGTAGCTGCAGGTCGCCCGTCCGCGCCAGCACGTCCTCCGCATTGGCCGCGAACTCACGAAGCGCCTGCTTCTGCTGGTCACTGATCTGGCCGCGGAAGGCATCGGCCAGCTGCCACAGCCTCTGGGCGGCGATCGTCTCCTGCTGCGTCGGCGGCAGACCGGCCTGCCAATCCTCCTCGGTGGTGGCCTCGGCCACCTCTTCCTCGGCGGCCAGCTCATCGGCCGGGATGAGGTGGTTGGCGGGGTCGCGTGCTGCCTCCAGGAACCAGCCGAAGATGTCGGCCGGGTTGTACAGCTCGGCGATCTCCGCGTACGAGTCGATCACCTGCTCCTCGTCGTACCACTCGTTGTCCGCCGGATCCTGGTACGTGAGCCGGGTGGTCCAGGTCTCGTCAACCGGGTGGAAGAGCAGGTAGTCCTGGTCGTCGTCGACCAGCTTGACCGGACCGATCTCGCGCAGGCGCTCGCGGTTGCTGTCGATGAAGCGGCGCAGCTGCTCGGTCGCCTCGTAGAGGAAGTCGCGGCGCTCGAGCTCCGCCTCCTGCGCCAGCTCGCGCAGGGCGGTGATCCGGGGCGCGCTCATCGGTCCATCTGCATTCGTGTCCACACCCTATGGCTTGTACACGAAATCCGGCCCCATCCGCTCTCGCAGGAAGATGGTGTGCTGCTTGTCGAAGATCGAAGTTGCCACCCGATGACCGAAGCCACGGGTGCTCGGGTCGGTGTAGAGCTGGTCCAGGACGCCGTAGTTCGGCAGGTCCAGGATGATGAGGTTGTCCCATTCGGACCCCTCGGTGACGTTGAACCAGCCGATGAACCGGATCCCGTACTGCTCCTCGTAGCGTCGCGCCGTCCGCGGGAAGAAGTGGCGCATGCCGCGCTTGAAGATCGTGTCGCGACCGTTGCGCACGTTGAAGAAGGTGACCATCAGCGGCATCTAGGCGTTCCCCCGCGACCGATCGAGGCCGATGCCAATGGCCAGGCCGATGACCAGGCCCAGCAGCACGCCCAGACCGACGTTGTTCAGCGCCACGCCCAGGCTGGTGCCGACCCCGATCCCGATCGCGGTCCAGACGCCGACCGTGGTGTGCTGGCGGGTGGGCTGCTCATTGGTCATCGGGCGTCCCAGGCTCCGCTGGCTCGTCGGCTGCCGCGTCCGCCGTCGAGATGACTCGTGGCGGCTGCTTGGCGACGCCGGTCTGCCGCCCGCGCCCGCCACGCCGATCGGCGAAGAAGACACGCAGCAGGAACACCGCGGTCATGGACACGAAGAAGAGCAGGAAGAGGTCGATGAACATGAGCGTGGCCAGCAGCCAGACCGGCCAGTTGAAGGTGAAGACGCCGACCGGGATCAGCAACAGGATCGCGGCGAACAGGATCGCCTGCCAGATGAAGCAGCCGAATCCCGGCCCCTCGTTGGGGTCGAGGTCCTCGTTGTAGCGAATTGTCATGCATCACTCAGGACGGAGCTCATTCGGTGGCGCCGGGATGGTCCCATATCCACCCGGGCGCCGCATGGAACGCCGCGCCGCGCGTGATCAGGAGAGCGGCGCCAGGTCGTGGGCGTAGGTGACGCGTCCGCCGGCCACCGTCAGCCGCACCACGCCGGGCAGCTCCATGCCGAGCAACGGCGTGTTCGCCGAGCGTGAGGCGAGGGCCTCCGCCTCGACCCGCCACGTCGCGCGCGCGTCGAAGACCACCAGGTCGGCGGGCTCGCCGTGGGTCATCGTTCGCGATTCGCCGATGAGGCGTGCCGGACGCGTGCTGAGCGCGGCGATCAACGTCATCAGGTCCAGCTTGCCTGCAGCGACCGCTGCCAGGCCCAGGCCGAGGGCAGTCTCGAGCCCGACCATCCCCGGTGCGGCGTTGGCGAACTCGACCGCCTTGCGCTCCGGCGGGTGCGGGGCGTGGTCGGTGGCGATGGCGTCGACCGTGCCGTCGGCTACGCCGGCGAGCAGCGCCAGCGCGTCGTTCCGCGAGGCAAGGGGCGGATTCACGCGCGTCCGTCCGTCGTAGGCGAGGGTCGGATCCAGGGCGGCTTCGAAGTCAGCCGGCGCGCGCGTCGCTTCGTCCCAGGCGAAGGTGCGGTCGCCCGCGACCCAGGTATCGATCAGGGCCAGGTGGTGTGGCGTCACGTCGCAGGTGACCGGCAGGCCGCGCTCCTTGGCGCGTCGCACGGCATCCAGCGAGGCGCCCGTCGAGAGGTGCGTCAGATGCAGCCGGGCCCCGGTCTCGGCGGCCAGGGCGATGTCGCGCTCCACCACGGTCAGCTCCGCAGACGACGGCCAGCCGGCCAGGCCCAGTCGTGTGGCAGTCGGGCCGCCGCGCATTAGCGTCCCGGCCGCCAGCTGCGGGTCCTCGGCGTGCTCGATCAGTGGCAGCCCCAGCGGCGCCAGGTACGTCATCAGCGCGCGCGCCATCCGCGGTGAGGCGACCGCGGCGCCGTCATCGCTGAAGCCCACCACCCCGGTCGCGGCCAGCTCCTCCATGGCCACCGGCTGCTCGCCCGCCCGGCCGTCGGTGGCGGCCGCCACCAACCGGACTCGCGCCGCGGCGTCGGCCGCGCAGCTCGTCACCCAGGTCACGCGCGCCGGCTCGTCGAGCGGCGGGTCGGTATTCGGCATGGCGCAGACCGTGGCATAGCCGCCGTGCGCGGCCGCGCGCGTGCCACTCTCGATCGTCTCGCTCGACTCGCCGCCCGGCTGGCGAAGGTGGATGTGCAGGTCGCAGAACGCTGGCGTGGCAATCAGTCCGGCGCCATCCAGACGAGGAACCGATTCGCCGGCGTCAGCGACGGATGCCAGCCGTCCGTCCAGGACCGCCAGGTCACCCACAGCATCGGTCCCGGACTCCGGGTCAACCACCCGCACGCCCACCAGCACGAAGCTGGCCGGCGGGTCGGTGATGGAGCCGAAGCGTGTCACTCGGACAGCAGCGCCAGGACGGCCATGCGCACCGCCACGCCATTGCTCACCTGTCGTCCGATCAGGCTCCGTGCACCGGAGGCCAGGGCGGCGGTGAGCTCCACGCCCTCGTTCGTCGGCCCGGGATGCAGGATGGGCGCGCCCTTCCGCGCCAGGCGCATGCGCTCCTCGTCAAGGCCCCAGCGCCGCGTGTACTCGGCCAGGCTGGGCACGCCGCCCCCGGCGTCGCGCTCGAGCTGGACGCGCAGCGCCATCACCGCGTCGGCCCCGTCCAGCGCGGTTGCCAGCTCGCGGTGCACCTCCGCTTTCGGATAGGCGTCGAACCCCCGCGTCCAGGCCGGCGGCCCGGTCAGGCGGACGGTGGCGCCCATGCGGGCCAGCAGGTGCAGGTTGGATCGGGCCACGCGCGAATGCCCGATGTCGCCCACGATCGCGATCACCGCGCCATCCAGGCCGCCCAGCGCGTCACGCAGCGTCAGCGCATCCAGCAGCGCCTGGGTGGGATGGGCGTGGGTGCCGTCGCCGGCGTTGACGATGCGCAGGCCGGTGGCGCGGGCAGCCAGGTACGGCGCCCCGCTGGCGCTGTGGCGCAGCACGATAGTGTCGATCCCGGTGCGCTCCAGGGTCAGCAGCGTGTCGACCAGCGACTCGCCCTTGGTGGTGCTGCTGGCCTCCATCGGCAGGGCCAGCACCTGCGCGCCAAGTTCGGCGGCGGCCATCTCGAA
>DATBRW010000082.1:0-3627 GCA_036560125.1 Candidatus Limnocylindria bacterium | reverse complement strand
CGCCTGCAGCCGGCGATCGAGGACGTCATGCGGCTGATGGTCGCGGCCGGCGGCGCGCCGCAGCTGTCCGGCAGCGGGCCAACGGTCTTTGCGGTGACGGACGATCCGGAGCGCGCGGTGGCCATGAAGGGACGCCTGGAGCGTGGCGGCCTGCGTGCCACGAAGACGCGGATGCGCTCGGAACCGGCTAGCATCGAGGCCATCGAGGAGACGGAGGAGTGAGCCACAGCGTGCGAAACCAGATCGAGACGAGCGCCGCGCCACCCGCCAGCGGTGCGTACAGTCAGGCCATCCGGGCCGGCAATCTCATCTTCGTGGCCGGCCAGCTGGGCGCCGACCCTGCCACCGGCGAGCTGGCCGATGGCGTGGCCGCCCAGGCGGAGCGCGTGCTGCTCAACCTGACCGCGGTGCTGGACGCCGCCGGGGCGTCGCTGGATCGGGTCGTGAAGACCACGATCTTCCTCAGCGACATGGCGAACTTCGCGACCGTCAATGAGGCCTATGCCCGTCACTTTCCGGCGCCGTATCCGGCGCGCTCCACGGTCGCCGTGCGCGAGCTGCCGCGCGGTGGCCTGGTCGAGATCGAGTGCATCGCCATTGCACCGGATGCGGCCTGACCGATACCATCCGCGGCACCGTCCGGTGAGATTGGAGCGCTCAGGCCCGTGCTAGCTACCGCGGCCATCGTCCTGGCCGCAGGCCAGGGGACCCGCATGCGCTCCCGCGTACCGAAGGTCCTGCACCCGCTGGCCGGGCGTCCGATGATCGACCACGTGCTCGATGCGCTCGCCGCGGCCGGCGTCGAGCGTCCCGTGGTGGTGACCGGCTTCGGGGCCGAGCAGCTGGAGGAAGCCCTCCAGGACCGCGTCCCGAGCGTGCGACAGGATCCTCAGCTCGGCACCGCAGATGCGGTGCGCTGCGGCCTGGGCCGCGTGCCGCCGGAGGCGCGCCACGTGCTGGTCACCATGGGCGACGTCCCGCTGCTCCCCGGGGAGCTGTTCCAGCACCTGTTGCGCGAGCAGGCTGAGGGCGATGCCGCGGTGGCCCTGCTGTCCGCTCACGTGGACGACGCCACCGGCTACGGCCGCATCGTGCGCGGGGCCGATGGCGACGCGCGGGCCATCGTCGAGGAGGCCGATGCCGATGAGCAGACACGGGCCATCAACGAGATCAACATCGGCGCGTACTGCTTCGATGCCGCCTGGCTGCGCGCCAACGTCGGGAACGTTCCCGCCTCGCCGTCCGGCGAGTACTACCTCACCGACCTGGTGGCGGTCGCCATCGCCGGCGGTCGCCGCGTGGCGGTGGTGGCGGCGCCACGGGCCGAGCTGACCACCGGCATCAACGATCGTATCGGGCTGGCCGCCGCCGAGCGCCTGCTGCGCCAGCAGATCGCCGAGGCCCACATGCGCAACGGCGTGACCATCGTGGACCCCGCCACGACCACCATCGACGCCGAGGTCGAGATCGGGCAGGACGCCCGCATCGAGCCGGGGACGATCCTGGCGGGCGCGACGGTGGTGGCGCAGGACGCGGTGATTGGGCCGCGGACGGAGATCCGTGACTCGCGCATCGGGCCACGCACGCGGGTGTGGGTCAGCGTCGTCGAGGGCTCGATCGTGGCGGAGGACGTGCAGATCGGCCCGTATGCCCATGTCCGCTCAGGCTGCCGCATCGGTCCCCGCTGCGAGATCATGGACCACGCCGAGCTCAAGAACAGCAGCCTCGGCGCGGGCACCAAGCAGCATCACTTCAGCTATCTGGGCGATGCGGAGGTGGGCGAGGAGGTCAACATCGGGGCGGGTGCCATCACGGCCAACTTCGACGGCGAGGCCAAGCACCGGACCGTCATCGGCGACGGCGCCTTCATCGGGGTCGACACGCTGCTGCGCGCCCCGGTCACGATCGGCCCCGGCGCGCGGACGGGCGCCGGCGCGGTGGTAACCCGCGACGTGCCGGCGGGCAAGACGGTGGTCGGCATGCCGGCGCGCGCGATCGAATTGCGGCGCAGCCGGACCCGGCTGGCGGCCGAACGGAGCCCGCACGAGGGAGGCGAGGCAGGCCCAACCGATGCCTGAACCAGGCGGTGGCGGCAGCGCCACCGGCAACCCATTCCTCGACCTGCTCATCGTCGCCGCCCTGATCGTCTGCAGCGGCTTCTTCGCCGCCTCCGAGTTCTCCATGATCACCGTCAAGCGACACCGGTTGGCGCAGCTGTCGAGCGAGGGCAATCAAGCTGCTCGCGCTGCCGAGCGGCTCCTGGAGGATCCATCCCGATTCCTCGCCACGATCCAAGTCGCCCTCACCTTCTTGGGCTTCCTGGCGTCGGCGGTCGGTGCCGTGTCGTTCTCCGGAGCCATGGCCTCGCTCATTGCGCTCATCCCGGTGGGAGCGATCCAGGACGCAGCGCCGACGATCGCCTTCATCCTGACCACGCTCCTCATCGCGCTCGTCACCATCGTGGTCGGCGAGCTGGCGCCGAAGACGCTGGCGCTAACCTATTCCGAGCGCTTTGCGCTCATGTTCTCCCGACCGATCGCGTTCATGGAGCGCGTGCTGAGCCCCTTCGTATGGATCGTCTCGCTGGTCTCTGGGCTGCTCGTCCGCGCGCTTGGCGGCAAGGAGCGACCGCAGGCCGGCTATCTGTCGACCGAGGAGCTGAAGATGCTGGTCGAGACCGGCAGCGAGCAGGGCGGCATCGAGCATGACGAGAAGGAGATGATCCACGGCGTCATCGAGCTGGCCGAGACCAAGGTTCACGAGATCATGGTGCCGCGCATCGGGATTCGCGCCGTTGACGTCAACGATCCGATCGACGAGGTGCTGGACGTCATCGTCCGCGCCGGCCACTCGCGCCTGCCTGTCTACCAGGAGAACCTGGACGAGATCATCGGCATCCTGTACGCCAAGGACCTGCTGCCGTACTTGAACGCCAACGGCAGCCGCATCAAGGAGATCGACCTGCGCAAGCTGGTGCGCCCGCCGGTCTACGTGCCGGAGACGAAGGCGGTCGACGAGATGCTCCACGAGATGCAGGTCACCAAGCGGCACATGGCCATCGTGGTCGACGAGTACGGCGGCACCGCCGGCCTCATCACGATGGAGGACGTGGTCGAGGAGATCGTGGGCGAGATCCAGGACGAGTACGACCTCGAGGAGTCTCTGGTCGAGCCGCTGAGCAACGATGGCGAAACCAGCTTCCGCCTGGATGGGCGGGTCAGCATGGACGATCTGCGCGACCTGTTCGGCCTACCCGATGACGAGGAGGAGGACGAGGAGGCGTACGACACCGTCGGCGGCTTCATCGTTCATCGCGTCGGCCGCATCCCGCTGCCGGGCGCGACGGTCACGTTCCGCGACGTGACCCTCACTGTGGACGCGGCCGAGCCTCGCCGAGTGGCCAAGGTGATCGCCTCGCGGCCGAGGCCCGAGGAGGAGTCGCAGATCCGTGACGAGGCCCCGGCGGGCTAGCCGTCCATCGGCTCAGGTGGCGATCACCGACTCCAGCAGGAAGCGCAGCTCCGCGCGGCGCTCCGCGTTGATCGGCAGGCCCTTGAGGTCGGAGAGCGCCGCATCGCGATAGCGGCGTGCCTGGGTCAGCGCCTCGGCGTGGGCGCCGCTGCGCTC
>DATBRW010000081.1:0-4289 GCA_036560125.1 Candidatus Limnocylindria bacterium | reverse complement strand
GCGCCGCCGCCCCGGCGGGCACGCCGGACCTGACCGCTCAGCTGATGCAGCTGGGCACGCTCAAGGAGCAAGGCATCCTCTCCGAGGAGGAGTTCGCGGCCGCCAAGGCCAAGCTGTTGGCGGGCTGACCATCGGCGAGTGCCGCCGCCTCCCGTGGCGGTAGGGTGGCCGAACGGAGGCGTGGCAGTGGCAGACATGAGATGCGATCACGGAGGCGCGGCGTGACCGAGTCCTCCGATCAGCCGGGCGCGGACCAGGACCCGGCGTCCGAGGCGCCGAAGCGAGCGACCCGACCGAGGCGCCGACGGACGACGCCGAAGGCCGCATCCGCTGCTGCCGCTTCCGCCGTGCCGCCCCCCGGCGAACCGGTTGAGCCCGACACACCGAAGCCGTCGGCAATGCAGCAGGCGTCACCGACTTCTGACGCACCAGCGATGACGACCGCCGCCCACGGCGGCGAAGACACCCCACCCGGGCCTCCGGCAGTGGCGGTGGCGCCCCCGCCGACACCTCGGAGTCGAACGAGGTCGATCGCGTCCTGGGTCCTGACCGTGCTCGCTGGCATCGCGGTGGCCGCCAGCGTGGTGGGCTACTGGGCGCATGAGACGCTGTTGGACACGGACAAGTTCATGGCGGCAGTCACCCCTGCCGTGGAGAGCGACGCAGTCAAGCAGGTCGTTGCCGATCGGCTGTCCGACCAGGTGCTCGAGGCGCTCGACCTCGACACCCGCGTGGCGGAGGCATTGGACCGCGCCGGTGATCGCATGACCGAGGCGATCGCGAGCGCGCTCGACCTGTCGGCCGCCCAGGCCGAGCGGCTGCAGCGGCTCAACGGCGGGTTGCAGCTACTGGCCGGATCGATCGCGGGTGGCCTTGAGACCCGCATTCGCGAGGCGATCACCACGTTCGTCACGTCTCGCGACGGCGATGGCTTGCTCGTCCGTCTCGTCAGCAAGCTCCACGAGCGCACGGTGCTCCTGCTCCGCGATGAGCTCGATCAGCTGCCGAACATCGACGTAGAGAGCGGCGAGGTGAAGCTCAACCTCGTGCCGATGGTGGCCGAGTCCATTCGGCGGGTGGTCAACGCGGGGATCGTTGAGCTCGGTGGCAATCGGCAGATTCCAGAGTTCTCCTCAAATGAGGATGCCGAGCAGGCAATCGACCGCCTGGCAGGCATCGTCGGTCACGATCTGCCCCCTGACTTCGGCCAGGTGGCGCTGATGAGCGAGGACCAGCTGCGCAACGCGCAGGGCCTGGTCAAGACATTTGACCGGGTGGTGTGGATCCTCATCGGATTGGCCATCCTGCTCGCCGTCGGTGCGTTCCTGCTGGCCCCATCGTGGAGCGCCGGGCTGCTGCGCGTCGGCGTGGCCGTGGCCGTGGCGGTGCTCATCGGCTGGTTCGCCGTCCACGCCATCGCCGACGCCGTGGCCCAGGCCGCGCGAACGCCTGAAGGGCAGAAAGCGGCTGCCGACATCGCCGGCGCGGTCATCCACTCGCTCCAGCCGCTGGCCACCGTGCTCATCCTGGTTGGTCTGGTGGTGGCGGTCGCCGCCTTCGTCTTTGATCGCCGCGCCGTGGAGGTCACCGCATGAGCGGGCCGATCGTCGAATCGGGCACCGCCTGGGCGCCGGCTCTTGTGCCGCCGCCCCTGCATCGGGCAGGCGCAATCGCCTGGCGCGTGCTGGTGGTGGTTGCGCTGCTGGCCATCGTGATCTGGCTGTCGTTCCTGCTGGGCACCGTGACCGCCTCGATCCTGGTAGCACTCATCGTGGGGGCGACCTTCGCGCCCGTGACGCGCGGCCTGCGCGCGCGAGGGTGGTCCAAGGCCAAGGCATCGGCAGTCGTCACCGTGTCGGCGGTGTTGGTCGCGGGCGCGGTCATCACGCTGGTGATCCTCGCGTTCGTGCCCTACGCGGGCCAGATCGCGACGGAGCTCAGCAATGGCGCAGCAGAGTTCAAGGCGCGCCTCCAGGACGCCCAGTTGTCGCCGGCTGCAGCAACCGCCATCGAGAACGGACTCGCCGCGGCCCGCGGGTGGATCGCCGGTGAGCTCGCCGGCATCGCCGGGAACGTCGCCGGCGCGGTGACCGTCGCCATCCTGTCGCTCTTCCTGACCTACTACGTCCTGGCGGATGGCGACAGCCTGTGGAGCCGCATCGTGCAGTCGACGGACGACCGGCATCGGGCACATGTCGAGGCCACCGGCTGGGACGCAATCGACCGCGTTGGTGGGTATCTGCGCGGCACCGGGATCCTGGCTGGCGTCCGGGCGATCATCTGCTTCGTCCTGCTCATCCTCTTCGGCGTCCCTCTGGCGGCTCCCCTGGCCGTCCTGGTCTTTGCCGGCGGCTTCATTCCCTATATCGGGCCGCTGGTGGCGACGCTGGCCGTGCTGCTCACCGCGCTGGGGACGGTTGGCTCGCAGGCCACGATCATCTTGTTCGTGCTGCTGGGGATCGCCACCGTGCTCCAGAACCAGCTCCTGCGCCCTGTCATCTACGGCCATTCCATCCACCTGCATCCGGCGGTGATCCTGATCGCGCTACCTATCGCGGGTTACGTGGCCGGCATGATCGGCCTCTTTGCGGCCCTGCCGGTCATCGCCTTCGTTGTCGCCATCGGCGGGACGGTGCTGGAACTGCTGGAGCCGCCCGAGCGCGACGACAGCCGCGTAGTGTCCGGCTGGCTCGATCGCGTCGCCCAGTGGAGCTGGCGGGCGCTGGCGATCATCGGCGTCGTTGGCGTCCTGGTCTTTCTGATCGCTCAAGTGCCGCTGGTCATCATCCCGATCATCGTCGCGGCGGTGATCGCCGCCAGCATCGCGCCGCTGTCCCGCAACCTGCAGCGGCGTGGTTGGAGTGCCAGCCGGGCCGCCGCGACCGTGACGGGCGGCACATTCCTGCTGCTTCTCTTTGTGGTCATCCTCGCCGTCTTCCAGTTCGCCGGCCCGATCGTCGAGAGCGTCCAGGCGTCCGTCGACGGCGCGCAGCAGGCGAACTCGACGACCCAGGGCGACCTCCAGGCACTGGTCGGCCTCGCTGCCAATATTGGCATGCAGGTCGTGGGGGCCGTAGGCGCGGTGGTCGACCTGGTCGGCACCCTCGCGCTCATCCTGGTCCTGTCACCGATCCTCGCCTTCTACATGCTGCGCGACGCGCCGCGAGGTTGGGCGCTGGTGATCTCTCGCGCCACGCCGTGGCGGCGGAAGCTGCTGCACGAGGGAGGCGTCGACGCCACCGAGATCCTGGGTGGCTACATGCTGGGCACCGCTGCCATCTCGGCGGTTGGAGCCATCTCCCAACTCTTGATCATGCTGCTCCTTGGCCTGCCCTTCGCGGTGCCGATCGCCATCCTGTCGTTCATTGCCTGCTTCATCCCGTACATCGGCGGGTTCGTGACCACCGGCCTGGCCTTCCTCATCGCCGTGGCGTACGGGACACCGCCCCAGATCGTGATCATGTTCATCTACACCATCGTCTTCAACCTGGTGCAGGGCAACATCGTCACGCCGCTCGTCTACAGCCGTACGGTGAGCCTGCATCCGGCCGTGGTGCTGCTGTCCATTCCGGCCGGGGCCGCGCTGGCCGGCATCGCGGGCATGTTCCTGATCGTGCCGATCCTGGCGGTGATCAAGACGACCTGGCGCTCAGTGGTGCTGCTCCTAGGCGACAAGCCGGCAGCTCCACCAGCCCCACCGGCCCCGGCCGAGGATCCGGATAGGGTGGCCTCCGCGGTGCTCCTGCCGAAGCCCGCCGATTAGAGGACTGGGAGGGTCACATCGGGCCCGTTTGCTAGAATTCGCGCTCGCACGAGCACGGATGAGCCCGCGTCGGCGCGTGGGCGGGAGAGGCGATGTCTGGCCATAGCAAGTGGTCGCAGATCAAGCGACAGAAGGGCGCCAACGACGCCAAGCGTGGGGCCCTGTTCACGAAGCTGACCCGCGAGATCATCACAGCCGCACGGCAGGGTGGGGGAGACGTGGACGGCAACTACCGGCTGCGCATGGCAGTCGACAATGCCCGATCGAGCTCCATGCCGGCCGAGAATATCAAGCGCGCCATCGAGCGAGCGACCGGCAGCGGAGCCGACGCCGAGCAATACGAGGAGATCACGTACGAGGGCTTCGGCCCTTCGAACGTGGCCGTCATCGTGGCAACCATGACCGACAACCGGAACCGCACGGCCGCCGAGATCCGATCGATCTTCACCAAGTCCGGCGGCTCCCTGACACCGGTGGCCTGGCAGTTCGAGCAGCGCGGCATCATCAGCGTGCCGCTCAACGGGCA
>DATBRW010000080.1:0-6114 GCA_036560125.1 Candidatus Limnocylindria bacterium | reverse complement strand
CCTTTCAGGGCTGTGGCGCGGCGGCGACTGACTCGTCCGCCTGTGCGTTCGGAGCATCCTCCACGCGGGCCAGTGCAAGCGCACGGCGCGCCACCGCGATTCCCAGGCCCAGCACGATGAAGGCGTTGATCGGATGCAGTGCGGCGATCCACGGGATGTCGCCTCGGCCGGCCGCGGCAGACGGCAGCAGGGTCTGCACGAAGGTGATGACGAGCAGGACGGCGCACATCACGATCGTCCGGCGTCCGGCGCGGGCCGGCCAGGCCAGGATCAGCGGCACGATCGGCGCCAGCGAAAGGGTGTAGCCGAAGTCGATATGCGTCTGCATCCCGCCACCGCCGAGACCGGGCAGGCCGAGGCCGGCCAGGAAGATCTGCACCACGATGCCCACCACGAACAGGACGGCCGAGGCAGCGAACAGGTAGCGCCAGATCGACATCGGGTCAGCCTCCGACTGCTGCAGGGTCGGTTCCCCTGGGACCGGACAGCGGGCTTTTCCGCAGTGTACGCAGCGGGGCAAGGTAGCCTGCCAGGCCATCGGCCCCTAGGCGGGCTCCCAGTGGAAGTTGCCGGTGAACAGGCCGTCGACGATGCCGATCTGGTAGGCGAGATAGAGCCCGAAGGCCAGCGACAGGATGCCGGAGCCGATCGTCAGCCAGCGGTTGATGCGCTCCGACCGGGCGCGCGAGACCAGGAACGGAAGGCCGATCAGGGTGGTGAGGATGGCCATCCCGCCCGCCACGCCGAGACAGAAGATGACGAGATACCAGAGGGCTGAGCTGGTGTCGTCGATGGTGGCCAGCACCAGCAGGGCCACCGCCGCGCTGCCTGCCAGGCCGTGCACCAGGCCCACCACAACTGGGCGCGTCAGCTGATACCAGCCGAAGGTCGCCAGCAGTCCGGGATCGCTGCCGTGGCCGTGCAGATGGGCGTGGCCATGGGCGTGGACGTCCTCCTCGCCGGTGTGCGCGTGGAGGTGGGCGTGGTCATGCCCGTGCATCGGTGCCGGCGGGGTGAAGCGTTCGGTGATGCGCCGCTGCACGCCGGTCAGGTTCAGGATGCCCAGCACGATCAGCATGATCGCCACCGCGAACTCCATGGCCAGACCGACCGGCGGGGGAATGACCACGTTGAAGGCGATGATCGCGATCCCGACCACCAGCACCGTGATGGAGTGACCCAGGCCCCACAGGCCACCGATCAGCGTGCTGTGCAGGAACTTCTGGCTCCGCGACAGGATGGTCGTGACCGCGATGACATGATCCGCATCGGTGGCGTGGCGCATGCCAAGCACGAAGCCAAAGCCGGCCAGGGCAAGGATCTCGCTCATTGGTCCTCAGTCTACGAGCCCCCGTGCTCTATTGCAAGGTCTTGCAGTAGCGATCTCTTTCGTATACTGAACGGGCCATGAGCCAATCCGAATCACTGCCAGAGCCGTGGTCCGGGGTGCGCGAGCAACTCCATGAGCGCGGCATGCGCTGGACGCCGCAGCGCCGCACGGTGATCGAGGTACTGGCCGCCAGCAGCGGTCACGTCACCAGCGCCGAGCTGATCGAGCGGTGCCGCGCGCTGGACGCGCAGACCATTCCGTCCACCGTGTACCGCACGCTGGACGCGCTCGAGCAGCTGGGCCTGGTTCGTCACGGACACGGAGCCGATGGGCGGGAGGAGTTCCATGTCGGCCCCGATGCCGAGCACGGACACCTGTACTGCGCCGACTGCGGAGCACGCTCCGAGATTCGGGCGGCGGAGGCCGATGCGATCGTCACGGCCTTCCGAGCCGCCGACGGCTTTGAGGTCGACCTGTCGCACGTGACGGTGGTTGGCCGCTGCGCCACATGCGCCGCCCGCCACGTCGCCGGATGAGCAGCACCTTCCTCGACCTGCCGTCGGTCGACGCTGCGGCACTTGTGGCCGGCGACGCCGATGCCGTCGTCCTTGGGGTCCCGTTCGGCGTGCCCTATCCCACGCCCGGTCCGGCGGTGGGCTGCGCCGAGGCGCCGGCAGCGATCCGGGCCCGTTCGCGGCGCCTGGCCCGGTTCGCCGCCCACCACGACTTCGACCTGGATGGACCGATGCTGCCGCCCGGCTCGACGTACCGCGTCGCGGACGCGGGCGATGTCCCCGGCTCGGCGGAGGACGGCGCCGGCAACTCGGCGGCCACCGAGGCAGTGGTGCGTCAGCTGCTCGGCGCCGGCGCGGTGCCACTGCTGCTGGGCGGGGACGACTCGGTGCCGATCCCATTCCTGCGCGCCTTCGCCGACCACGGGCCGATCACCGTGGTCCAGGTCGATGCGCACCTGGATTTCCGCGACGAACGCGCAGGCGTGCGCGATGGCTACTCGTCGGCCATGCGACGCGCGTCGGAGATGGGGCACGTCGAGCGCATCGTGCAGGTCGGCCTGCGCGGGGTCGGCAGCGCGCGCCCGTCGGACGTCGCCGATGCCCGGGCCGCGGGCAACCTGCTGGTCACCGCTCGCGAGCTGGACGAGCGCGGCGTGCCTTGGCTGCTGGAGCAGCTGCCGGCCGACGCTGCGGTGGTCGTGGCCTTCGATCTCGATGGGCTGGATCCGTCCGTGGCGCCGGCGGTGAGCGGCACCGCGCCGGGCGGGTTGACCTACGCCCAGGCCGCGGCCCTGCTGCTGGGCCTGACCGGTCGCACCCGAGTGGCCGGTGCCGTCTTCACGGAGATGGTGCCCGCGCTCGACGTCAATGACCTGACGGCCGTTCTCGTAGTGCGCCTGCTCACCATCCTGATGGGAGGCATGGCGCGGCACAGCAGAGGTTCATGACACCTTCTGGCAGGAATCGGTCTATCCTCTGGACCGATGCGAGCCTCCCGCCTGGTCACCCTGCTGCTCTTGCTGCAGACCCGCGGCCGGATGACCGCCGCCGAGCTGGCGCGCGAGCTTGAGGTCTCCGAGCGGACGGTCCACCGCGACGTCGAGGCGCTGAGCGAGGCCGGCGTCCCGGTCTACGCCGAACGCGGTCCGCACGGCGGCGTGCAGCTGGTGGAGGGCTACCGGACGCGGCTGACGGGCATGACCGCCGACGAGGCGGAGGCCCTCTTCCTGTCCGGCCTGCCCGGCCCCGCCGCCGAGCTCGGCCTGGGCACCGTCATGACCGCCGCCCAGCTGAAGGTGATGGCCGCCCTGCCCGGCGAGCTGCGCGCCCGTGCCTCGCGACTGGTGGAGCGCTTCTTCCTGGACGCCGCAGGCTGGTTCCACGGCTCGGAGCAGGTGCCGCATCTCAGCACCCTGGCCGAGGCGGTGTGGGAGTCGCGGCGCGTGACCATCACTTACCAGCGCGGCGACTCACGCGTTGAGCGTGTGCTCGAGCCGTTGGGCGTCGTTCTCAAGGCGGGCACCTGGTACGTGGTGGCCGCCAATGCGGAGCAGCTGCGGACCTATCGGGTCTCCCGGGTGATCGAGGCGCAGGCATCGGACGAGCGCTTCACCCGCCCTGACGGCTTCGATCTGGGCGCCTATTGGACGGAGTCGAGTGCCGCCTATGAACAGGAGATCCCACGGCTCACCCTGCGCATTCGGGTGGCGCCCCATCGGGTCAGCGGCCTGGGAGACGTCGTGGGTGGCCGGGCCGCTGCTTCCGCCACGGTCCTGGACGAGCCCGATCCTGAGGGCTGGACCCGTCTCGAGCTGAGCATGGATTGGCCCGAGGAGGCACCCGGCCGGCTGTTGGGCCTGGGCGGCGACGTGGAGATCCTGGATCCGCCCGACGCGCGCGAAACGCTGATAACGCTGGCGAGCGGCGCGCTCGCTCGGAACGCGCCGCTCGCCTGAGCCGAAGCCCTTAACCCTCGCGGGCGTCCGGCCGGCCCACCTGCCGGCGACCCGATCGCCAGCGGATGGTGGGATGCTTGGGCCCGATCAGCCTCCGGACCCGGATACGCTCCTCGATCTGGCGCTCGCGATCACTCAGCATCACGCGAAGAAACTCGTCGGTTAGCACCACTTCCCTTGCCTTTCCCTGTGCCTGCATACAGGGTAGCGGCGGTACATGACAGAACCTGTCAGGAAAGCCAAAGAGACCCGGCCAAGTGGCCGGGCCTCTCGGGTGGATCGCGGGTCAGAGCAGGCCCGCCAGGCGGGTTGCCTCCTTGGCCATGGCATCGGCCACGGCGGCCGGTGCGAAGTCGTGGGCCTGGTTGCCAAATGCCTTGAGCTGTGACCGGGCGGTGCCGATCTTGCCCTGCGTGGCAAATTGCTGGGCCTTGTCCAGCCGGTCGTGGAACAGGAACGCCTTGTTGGCGGGCAGGGCGCCGGTGCCGACGTAGTAGTCGACCAGCGCATGCATTCGTGCGAAGGTCGCGTCGGTGAACCAGCGCGCCACCTGCGGGTCGTGGTCCGAGGCACCGCGGGCCACATCGCCGTCGAAGTCCGCGGCGAAGTCGGCGTTCAGGTGCGCCGCTCGGATCTGGACCAGGTCATCGAACTGGCCGTCGGTGGCCCACTGCATGTCGAGCGTCTGGGCCTGGCCCTCGAAGCTGTAGCTGTACGCGCTGCGCGGGACTTGCGCGACCAGGGTGTCCCACAGGTTGTGCAGCCCGGCCACGTACATCGGACCCAGCTGATCGGATGGGCCGATGTCGTCGTCGCCGTAGGGCTGGCCCGGTGCGAACGGATCGTCCGGCCGGGGGTAGACGTTGAAGTCGCCAGCGATCACCACCCGATCGGCATCCGCCTCGTCCAGCGCCGCCGCGATGGCGGCGTTGTACGCGGCCTGTTCGGTCCGCTGCCCAACGCGCGCGTTCGGCGTGCTGCTGAAGTGGTTGCTGATGGCGTACAGGTCGGTGAAGACGCTCAGGCCGATGCCGTCGCGCCAGATCCGGAAGTGACCGACCTGCGGTGGCCGGGTGAAGACGTTGCCGCCGTCCACGCCGGTCGACAGGTCGACGTCCTCCGGTAGATCGGCGTTGAGTGCCTTGGGATTCGAGACCTGGGTGTTGTACGCCGCAGGCGTGCCGCGGTAGTCGACCGTGGGCGACGAGCCCAGCACGGGATCGGCCGCGGTGGCCGGCAACAGCTGGACGGTGTCGGTCCGATACATGAAGGCGGACACGATGCCGCGATCATCGGCCCCGTCGCGGTCGTACACCGCCAGGTAGGTCGGCCCACCGGCCGCGCTGATGGCGAGTGCCAGCTCCTGCAGCGTGTCCGGCTTGCCGTCGCGGTTGTTGGTGGCGCCACAGACCATGGCGCCGGCCGCCATCGTGCAGATGTCCTGGTCCTCGGCCTCCTGGATCATGAGCAGGTCCGGCGCATGCATCGGTCCGGCGATCTGCGCAGCCAGGTCGGTCAGGTGCTTCTGGTATGCCTGCTCGGAGGCCGGCACGAAGTCGAACGGCGGGTTGACGCCCGGGCAACCGGTGTTGCCCGTGAAGTCGCACCCGTCGAACGGATCGTCGCGGAAGTCGTAGAGGTTCTCGACGTTGTAATCGGACGTCGCGAACTCGGCGTCAGGATCCACTGCGGCCGGTGCGAAGTTCTGCGCCGGATCGACGCCGGCTTCCAGCTCCAGCTGCTCGCTGATCTCGATGCCGTACTTATTGAAGGCGAAGTAGAGCGACCCGGCGACCTCGTTGGTGACCGTGTCGTAGGTGTTGGCCGGCGCGACCAGCGGGTCGTTGCTGTTGGCCGCACCCTTCAGGCCGTGGCTCTGCAGCATGATCCGCATGCCGTTGCCGTTGTCGAAGAGGGCCGCCAGGTCATCCAGCGGATGCGGGTCGCGGTACACGATCCGCTGGTACGGATCCGCTCGCTGGTTGATGGCGTGGTCGCCGCGGATGACCCACAGCTCCGCGTCCTTCGTCGATGGGAAGCCGTCCCGCGCGGCCACGACGTGCGCGCCGGCATCCAGGTGAAGGCGCATCCCCTCGTGGCGCTCCCAGAAGCGGTTCGCGTCCGCCAGGTTGTCGGGCGGGTTCGCATCGGTGGTCGCGACCTCACCCGGGTCGGCGACGTCGACGCCGGTGTCGGTGACCTGGACCAGGCGCGGGCCGCCCAGCTCGGTGAGGAAGAAGAACTCGGTCACGTTGCCGCGCAGGACGATCTCGTCGCCGACCACCGGCTGGTAGGCAGGGCTGCTGCCATCCAG
>DATBRW010000079.1:0-8611 GCA_036560125.1 Candidatus Limnocylindria bacterium | reverse complement strand
TCCGGGCGGAGCACGTCGATGAGGCATTGCATTACCGCCCCGAGACGGCCGCGTGATCGGGGTCGGGCGCGCACGGTCGGAGGCGGCCGATCGGGTCGAAGCTCTGGAGCCGCGATCGATGATGGGCGGCTGGCAGGCGCTCGATCTGACGTCGATCGACGGGGAAGCAGACCGTCCCTACTGGATTGCGATCTCGCTGGTTCCGGGCGTTGGTGGCGTCGGATTCGTCCGCATGCTGGAGCGCTTCGGATCCGCGCGCGCCGCGTGGGCGGCCGGCGACGAGCTGCTGGCCTGCCTGCCGCGGCGGCCGCAGGACGCGGTGGAAGGGCTGGCGCGCATCCGACGACGAGGCGCAACTACCGCGGCACGCCAGGTGGAGGCCGCGGTCCGGGCCAGCGGCGGTGTCACGCTCACGGCGCTGGATCCGGACTACCCGCCGGCACTGCGCGCCACCGATCCGCGGCCGCCGGTCCTGTACTGCGCCGGCGACGCGGCGGCGTTCATGGCGCCCGCGGTGGCGGTGGTCGGCACGCGACGGGCGACGGGGTATGGCCGCTCAGCCGCCGTGGAGATCGCCGACGAGCTTGCCCGTGCGGGCTTGACGGTGGTCAGCGGGCTGGCCATCGGCATCGATGGCGAGGCGCACGCAGCTGCGCTGGCTGCCGGTGGCCGCAGTGTGGCGGTGCTGCCCTCGCCGCTGGATCGGATCTACCCGCCGCGGCACAGGCAGCTGGCGGCGCGTCTGGTCACCGGCGGCGGTGCGCTTCTCAGCGAGCTGGCCCCGGGCCACAATCCCGGCCGACCCGACTTCGCGCGGCGCAACCGGATCATCGCCGCACTGGCGCGGGCCATTGTGGTGGTCGAGGCGCCGGACCACTCGGGTGCATTGCTCACCGCGGCCGCGGCGGTGGAGTTCGGCCGGGAGCTGTATGCCGTTCCCGGACCAATCGACTCGCTGGCCTCGCGTGGCTGCAACCGGCTCATTGCCGATCACCTGGCGGGCATCGTGACCTCCGCGGCCGGGCTGTTGGCGTCCATCGGCCTGAGCTCGGGCGTCAAGCCGCTGGGCGTGGAAACCCTCTCCGATCCGGAGGGCCTGGTGCTCTATCGATTGATCAACCATCCCGGCTCGATCGAGGAGCTGCTGGCCACCACGGAGCTCTCCACGGCCGAATTGGCGAGCGCGCTGACCCTGCTGGAAGCGCGCGGATTGGTCACGTCCTACGGCGGGGCCACCTTCCATCCCACACTCGCAGCGCGCCGGCTCGGGGATGCTCGCTGAGCGGGCATGCGACGTGCAGGAGAGCGAAACCAGTGCCCAGCCCGGTATACTGCGCGCGCCTCACGTGGTCCGCCCACAGTGCCCGTTGGGTGAAACACGCCGTAGGAGTTCTTGGTCTATTGAGTCCTGTTCAAAGAATCGGCGCGACTGTCCGCGCCACTCAGCCGAGCGTTTACGCTCGCCTTCGACAGCATCGGGCGATCACCCGGCTCGCGCTCGCCGGTCTCGCCCTCGCCGTTGCCCTCGGCTTCTCCCTCCAGGATGCTGTTGCGGGTCCGAATCCGGACCCCCTGACCTCAACCACGATCCTCCCCGCCAACATCGGCGTCGGCGTCGTCTCGACCGATGCGGTGGTCGTTTCCTTCGATGAGCCGATGGATCCAGCCTCGGTGGAGGCCAACATGGTGCTGAGTCCGGCAACGGAGATGCAGGCCACCTGGAGCGCCGATAACCGCACGCTCACGCTGCGGCCCAGCGGGCGCTGGCAGACCGACCGCCGCTACCTCGTGACGGTCGCCGCTTCCGCCAAGCTGGCCCAGGGTGGGGACCTCGGCGAGGACCGGGCCCTAAGCTTCACGACCCAGACCGCCCCGAGCGTGTCCGAGTTCGAGGTGCGCCTGCTGTCCGATCATGCGCAGCCGCAGATCAATCGGCGGCAGCCAGGGAGTGCGATCGCCTACGACATCGCCGATGGCGCGGTGCTCGGCGACACGCCTCTGATCGATGCGCCGGTCGACACGCTGGACGATGCGAGCGCCCAGACGGGCATCCGCATCGCATTCACCGCGCGGATGAACAGGGCCGATGTCGAAGCCCGCTTCAACATCCAGCCGCGGGTCCGCGGCAGATTCAGCTGGCGCGATAACCAGATGCTCTTCACGCCCAGCGATCGCCTGAAGGCGGATACGCGCTACTCGGTCACCCTGGTCGGTGCGCACGATGGGGCCGGCAACCGGCTTGGCGGGGACGTCAGCTTCTCGTTCACGACCCGCGAGGACGCTGAGCTGGTTCGATTCTCCCCGGAACGCCACGCCACGAACGTGAAGGCCAAGCAGGTGATCCTGCGCTTCAGCGCGCCGATGAACACCGATGCGACCGCTGACGCGATCAAGGTGGTCGACCTGACCACCGGGCGCCACATCGGCGGACGGATCGATTGGCAGCACGGCGGCACGCAGTTGCGCTACGTCTTCAATTCAGCGCTATCGCGTGGCAGCCTGATCGAGGTCAGCCTCGGCAAGGCCAGCAAGGACAAGGACGGCAACGCGGTCGGCATCAGCTGGACGTTCCGCACGCCGCCGGCCGTGGTCGCGGCCACGGAGCAGGCAACCCACGCGGGCACGGCACCCCGCGCGGCGGCACCGGGTCCCCCCGCGCCGGCCGACATGCAGGAGTTCGCTCTGTGGCAGATCAACCGGGCGCGGGCGAGCTATGGCTTCGCACCGCTGCGCTTGGACGCAACCGTTTCGGCGGTGGCCTCGGGGCACGCCTGGGACATGCTCAACAACGGCTATTTCAGCCACACCGGACTTGACGGCTCGACCACTGCCAGTCGGCTTCGGGCAGGTGGCGTGAGCTTCAGTTGGTCCGGCGAGAACATCTGCTACTACAACGGCCTCGGCCTGCAGGGGACGCTGGAGTGGTGCCACGCCACGTTCATGTCGGAGCCGTATCCGGGCGTGGCGAACCACATCGGCAATATCCTGAGCGCCCACTACAACCGGCTTGGAGTGGGGATCGCCCAGAGCGGCGGCAAGATCATCGTGGTGTGGGATTTCGCCGGATAGCTGACTCGTCCAGGGAGCCCATGCGGCCCATGTTCACGGGTCACGAGGCGCCCGCACTCGCGTGCGCGGCGCCTCCGCTGTACCCCGGAATGCCCCAGACCCGGTGCTACACTCCCTGACCGATGCCCCCCAAGAAGCGAAGTTCGGGCGATCTCGTGATCGTCGAGTCGCCCGCCAAGGCCAAAACAATCGAGCGCTACCTCGGCCCCGGCTATACCGTGCTGGCCTCGTACGGCCACGTCCGCGACCTGCCGCCGCGCAGCCTGGGGGTGGACGTCGACCATGACTTCGAACCGCGCTACGAGCCCTTGAAGGATCGGCGCAAGGAGCTGGACAAGCTGGCCGACCAGGCGCGACGCGCCGATCTGGTGTGGTTGGCCACCGACCTCGACCGCGAGGGTGAGTCGATCGCCTGGCACATCGCCGAGTACGCCGGCCTGGGCGCCGACCGGATTCGCCGGGTGACCTTCAGCGAGATCACCAAGGGGGCCATCGACGAGGCCTTCGCCAATCCGCGCAGCATCAACCTGGACCTGGTCAACGCGCAGCAGGCGCGCCGCGTCATCGATCGCCTGGTCGGCTACAAGCTCAGCCCCCTGGTCAGCAGCAAGATCCGGCGCGGCCTGTCAGCCGGCCGGGTGCAGAGCGTGGCCGTGCGGCTGGTGGTCGACCGCGAGCGCGAGATCGAAGCCTTCGTGCCGGAGGAGTACTGGACGCTGCTCGCCCAGCTGCGCCGATCCGGCAGCGAGGCGACCTTTGCGGCCGAGCTGACCCGCATCGACGGGGAGAAGGCCCGCATCGGCTCCGAAGAGGAGGCGCGGCAGCATGAGGAAGCGCTGCGCACCGCCACCTTCACGGTCAGCAAGGTCACCCGCACCCAGCAGAAGAAGAACGCGCCGCCGCCGTTCACCACCAGCACCCTGCAGCAGGAGGCTTCGCGCAAGCTGAGCTTCGGCGCGCGCCGCACCATGAGCGTGGCGCAGTCCCTGTACGAGGGCATCGCCCTGCCAGAGGGTCAGGTCGGCCTCATCACCTACATGCGCACCGATTCGGTGGCGATTGCCTCCGGCGCGGTGGGCGAGGCACGCGAGGTGGTGAGCCAGCGCTACGGCGCCGAGTTCGTGCCGGAGCGTCCCAACGTCCATCGCACGCGGACGCGTGGCGCCCAGGAAGCGCATGAGGCGATCCGGCCGTCCAGCTTCGCGCGGACCCCGGAGTCGCTCTCGGCCCATCTCAAGCCGGACGAGCTGCGGCTGTATGACCTCATCTGGAAGCGAGCCCTCGCCTCGCAGATGGCACCGGCCCGGTTCGACCAGGTCGGGGTCGATGTCAGCGCGGACCGATACACCCTGCACGCCGGGGCGCGAAAGCGAATCTTCGACGGCTACCAGGCCCTGTACGTCGAAGGGAAGGACGACGAGGAGGACGAGCGCCTGACCATCCTGCCCGACCTGCAGGACGGCGAGGCCCTGGACCTGATCGGCCTGTCGAGCGAGCAGCACTTCACGCAGCCGCCGCCGCGTTTCACGGAAGCCACGCTGATCCGGGCGCTGGAGGAGCGCGGGATCGGGCGCCCGTCGACATATGCGCCCACCATCGAGACCATCCGCCAGCGCGGTTACGTGAACATCAAGGACCGTCGTCTGTTCCCGGAGGAATCTGCCTTCCGCGTGACGGACCTCCTGGTGGAGCATTTCCCGGAGATCGTTGACCTGGACTTCACCGCTCGCATGGAGGACCAGCTGGACGACGTGGCCGGCGGCGAACGCGAGTGGGTGCCCGTGGTCCGTGACTTCTGGGTGCCGTTCAACGCCAAGGTCACCGAGGGTCGCGAGAAGATCGCCAAGCAGATCGAGGTGACCGACATCCCGTGTCCGCTGACCGGCGACAAGGGCGACATGCTCATCAAACGCTTCGGTCGCAACGGCTGGTTCCTGGGCTGTGCCGGCTACCCCGAGTGCAAGTACACCCAGCCGCTGCCCGGTGAGGAGCCGGAGGAGATCCCCGAGATGCCGGGCGTGGGCGAGGTCTGCCCGCTGTGCAATGAGGGCCACCTGGCCGCCAAGCGCGGCCGATTCGGCCCGTTCGTCGGCTGCGATCGCTACCCGGAGTGCCGCTACATCAAGAAGAACCCGCCTCCGGCCAGCGAACAGTTCGGCACCTGTCCGCAGTGCGGCCAGGGGACGGTCGTCACCAAGCGCGCCCGGCGCGGCCGTCGGCCGTTCTGGGGCTGCGACCGCTATCCGGATTGCGACTACGCCAGCTGGACCCGGCCGGAGCCCGCTGCCGCCGCCACGGCCGCACCGGAGGCTGTCCCTGGAGCTGCCCCCTCAGCCGCGGAGGACGAGGGCCAGGAGCTCGCCAGCGCCGGCGGGGCGCGTGGCTGACCATCGCCCCTCGGCAGACGCCGCGGGCGCGCTCGAGCGCTTCCTCTCCCACCTCGAGGCTCGTAACGCATCGCCCGGCACGGTCGTCGAGTACCGGCGTCATGTCACCGAGTTCCTCAGCTTCCTGGCCGACCGCGGCGCCGACTGGCGGCGGCCCGACCGCGCCACGGTGCGCGCCTACCTTGCCTCGCTGGCCGACCGCCAGCTGGCGGCCTCGACGGTGGGCGGCCGCCTGGCAGCCATTCGCTCGTTCTACCGCCACGCCGCCCGCCAGGGCTGGATCGAGACCGACCCGATGGCCGGCGTCCGCTCTCCGCGGCGCCCCGGCCGGCTGCCGCGGGTGCTGAGCGCAAACGATGCGGCGCGACTGGTAGAGGCGCCGGCGAGACGCGGCGCGCAAACAAGGCGGGGGATCGGCCTGGCCCTGGCCGACGCGCTGGTGCGCCGCGACGCCGCCCTGCTGGAGCTCCTCTATGCCACCGGAATGCGAATCAGCGAGGCCGCTTCGCTCACCATCGACCGGGTCGACGTTGGGCGCCGGTGGCTGCGGGTGATCGGCAAGGGCGCCAAGGAGCGCGAGCTCCTGTTCGGCCGGCCGGCACAGGCCGCGATGCAGGCGTACCTGGCGGAAGGCCGGCCGTGGCTGGCCGCCCACGCCGCCAACGCGGGGCTGCCGGCGCTGTTCCTGAATGCGCGCGGCGGTCCGCTGACTGCCCGGGGTGCGCGCATGATCGTGGATCGTTGGGTGGAGGCGACCGGCGTGGCGGCGCGCACCTCGCCGCATACCCTGCGCCACTCCTTCGCCACGCACCTGCTCGAGGGCGGCGCCGACCTGCGCTCCGTCCAGGAGCTGCTGGGCCACGCCAACCTGGCTACCACTCAGATCTACACCCATCTCTCGGACGCCGCCGTGCGCAGCGCCTATCGCTCGGCGCATCCGCGCTCGGGGCGTGGCACTGCCGGCGACGCCCGGTGAGGGAGGACCTGCCGACACCGCTTGAGGGGATCTCAGGTGAGCCGGTCCCCGAACCCGATCCGATTCCGGGTCCCTCAACCGCCCGCGTGCTGGCCACCGCCAGCCTGATCCTGACCAGCGCTGCGCTCGTCAGCCGGCTGCTGGGCTGGATTCGGCTGCTGGTGATCGGGTCGCAGTTTGGTGCCAGCCGCGAGCTGGATGCCTACTTCGCCGCCTTCCGGATCCCGGACGCCATCTTCCAGCTGGTGGTGGCCGGTGCCCTGAGCGCAGCCCTGATCCCCGTCTTCTCGAGCTACCGCGCCCGCGGCCAGGAGGCGGAGGCGTGGCGGCTCGCCAGCAGCATCATCAACCTGGTCGTGATCGCGCTGGCCGGCCTGTCGCTGCTGATGGCCATCTTCGCGCCGGTGCTGGTGCCCATCGTTGCGCCCGGCTTCGATGTGCCGACCACGGAGCTCACCATCCGCATGACGCGGGTCATGCTGCTGTCGCCGGTCCTGATCGGGATGGGAGCTGTGGTGTCCGGCATCCTGAACTCGTACGAGCGGTTCGCTGTGCCATCGCTCGCGCCGCTCGCATACAACCTCGTCATCATCCTGGCCGCCATCTTCCTGGCCCCGATCATGGGCGTGGAAGGTCTGGCGGTCGGCGTCGCCATCGGCTCACTGGCCCACCTGGTCATCCAGCTGCCGGCGCTGGGCAAGGTGGGGCAGCGCTACGACCTGACCATCGGCCTGGGGCATCCGGGCGTGCGCAAGGTCGCCTTCCTGATGGGGCCGCGCATGCTCGGCCTGGCGGCGGGGCAGCTCAACTTCATCGTGTCGACGATCCTGGCCTCGGGCCTGCCGGAGGGCAGTGTGACGGCGTACAACTATGCCTTCCAGCTGTCGCAGATCCCCGTCGGCGTGCTGGGCGTGAGCGTGGCGGTGGCGCTGTTCCCGACCCTCAGCCGGGACGCCGCGTTGGGCAAGGTGGGCGAGATTCGCCGCCAGGTTTCGACCAGCCTGCGCGTGTTGATCTTCATCGCCGCGCCGCTGACGGCGGCCATGATCGTGCTGGCGCAGCCGATCACATCGGTCTTCTTCCAATATGGGCTGTTCAGTGAGCAATCGGCGGAACTTACGGCGGGGGCGCTCGCCTTCTTCGCGATTGGCCTGATGGGGCACATCGTGGTCCATGTGCTGACGCGTGCCTTCTACGCCATGCAGGACACGCGCACGCCAGTGCTGTGGGCGATCATCGCGGTGGCCATCAACGTGCCCCTCATGGCCTGGCTGGTGGGACCGATGGGTATCGAGGGCCTGGCGCTGGCCCTGTCGATCAGCGCCAGCCTGGAGGTGATCGGGCTGCTCTGGGCCCTGCACCGCCGAATCGAGTCGATCGAGGGCGCCGCGGTCCTCCGCTCGGCCATGCGCTCGGCGGTGGGTGCCGGGGCCGCCGCCCTGGTCATGCTCGGCGGGCTGACCCTCGTGGAGACCTGGCTGCCAGCACTGCTGGAGGGCGGCATCAGTCGCCTGCTGGTGGTCGTGGTGCTGACCGGCGCGGGGGCGGCCATCTTCCTGCTGGTCGCGTCGGCGCTGCGCTCGCCGGAAATCGCCCTGCTGCGCAACCTGATGAAGCGGCGCAACCGGTCGCCAGCATGATCCGGGTTCGACCGGCCACCGATACTGACCACGCGGCCTGGCAGGAGCTGCTGGGCCGATGCGCCGCCGGCGACTTCCTGCACGACTGGTCCTGGGCCGATGTCGCCGTTTTCGACGGCCAGCCGCAGCGGCGGTTCGTGGCCGAGGACAATGGTGAGTTGGTAGCCATCGCGGCGGCGCAGGTGCGGCGAATGCCGCTGGGCCGCAGCTTCTGGTACGTCCCGCACGGTCCCGTCATGGATTACGAGCACCCGAGGGCCGCCGATCGGGTGCGGGCCGTGGCAATCGGCCTGCGCGAGGCCGCCCGCCGAGATCGGGCGATCGCCGTGAAGCTGGAGCCGCGCCTGGAGCGTGGCAGCGCCGCGACCAGCCTGTTCGGAAAGCTCCGTCACGAGTCGCAGACGCTGCAGGTCGGCCAGACGCGCCTCGTGGACCTGGCCGACGACGAGACGCTGATGGCAGGATTCGACAAGGACACGCGCTATGCCGTCCGCCGCGCCGAGCGCGAGGGCGTCGAGATCACCAGCGCGACCGATGCC
>DATBRW010000078.1:0-15035 GCA_036560125.1 Candidatus Limnocylindria bacterium | reverse complement strand
AAAGGTCGGGACGCCCGGGTCATCCGCGCAATCGGCCGCCGGGGAGGTGGCCGAGCCGTCCACCGGCGCCCAGCTGGTCGTCATCAGCGGGCTCTCGGGCGCCGGCAAGAGCCAGGCGGCGAAGCTCTTCGAGGATCTCGGCTATTACTGCGTCGATAACCTGCCGCCGGAGCTGCTGGACGGCTTCCTTGCGCTCCGCGACGCCGACGAGGCCCGGTACGACCGCGTTGCGCTGGTGCTGGACATCCGCGCCGGCGATCCAGCACCCCCGATCAAGCAGGCTCGCTCCGCACTCGCGGCGGGGGGCACGGCCATGCAGGTCATCTTCCTGGAGGCGAGCGATATGGCGCTCGTCAGCCGCTTCAGCGAGACGCGCCATCGCCATCCGCTGCAGGCGCGCAGCGGCGTGCAGGCCGGCATCGCCGAGGAGCGTCGGCGCCTGGCGGCCACCCGCGAGCTGGCGGATCACGTGATCGACACCAGCAGCCTCTCGATCGGGCAGCTGAAGGAACAGCTGATCGCGCTGCTGCCACGGGACGGCGAGGCCGATGCGGTCCAGATCGACATCGTCACCTTCGGCTTCAAGTACGGCATTCCGCTGGAGGCCGACCTCGTCTTCGACGTTCGCTTCCTGACCAATCCGTATTGGGTGCCGGACCTCAAGCCGCTCTCCGGCCTGCAGGAGCCGGTGCGCGAGTTCGTCATGAAGCAGCCGACCGCGACGCGCTTCCTCGACCTGGTCGCGGAGCTGCTGGAGCTGACCGTGCCCGCCTACCGGGAAGAGGGTCGCGCGCGGCTCACGGTGGCGCTGGGATGCACGGGCGGCTATCACCGGTCGATTGCCCTGGGCGAGGAGCTGGCCACTCGGCTGCGCAAGCTGGACCAGGGCACCTCTGTGGCCGTCTTCCACCGGGAGCTGGAGCGATGAGGAAGCTCCGCATCCCGCGCTGGATGTACCCGGGCATGCACCTGAAGCGGTGGCTGCTGCTCAGCTTCCTGGGCATCACCATCATGGCGCTGGGTGCCGCCATCCTGATCGTCGACTGGTATCGGCGCCTGCCGCCGGATTCGGTGATCTTCGTGCTCACCGGCGCAGGGCTGGATCGGCCCATCCGGGCCATCCTGGTCGCCGCGCTCGGCATCCTGATCACCGGCCTTGGCGTGCGGGGCCTGATGCGCAGCATCATCTCGCCCTTCGTGGCGCGCGGCGATTCGGTGATGGAGGTGCTCTACACCAAGCGCTACCTGGCGCGGGGGCCGCGCATCGTTGCCCTCGGCGGCGGGACCGGTCTCTCCACCCTGCTGCGCGGCCTGAAGGGCTATTCGGCCAACATCACCGCCATCGTGGCGGTCGCCGACGACGGGGGGTCGTCCGGCCGGTTGCGGCAGCAGCTGGGAATCGTGCCGCCCGGAGACATCCGCAACTGCATCGCCGCCCTGGCGGACGCAGAGCCGCTGATGACCCAGCTGATGCAGTACCGCTTCCCGCCCGGATCGGGCCTGGACGACCACGCCTTCGGGAACCTGTTCATCGCCGCCATGACCGCGGTGACCGGCGATTTCGAGGAGGCGGTGCGCGAGTCGAACCGGGTGCTGGCCGTGCGCGGCCAGGTGCTGCCGGCCACGAGCGTGCCGCTCAACCTTGGCGCGATCCTGGAGTCCGGGCGGATCCTGCACGGCCAGGTCGCCATCAGCCATGCGGAGGAGCCGATCAGCCACGTCACCATCGAGCCCGACGACGTGCGGGCCAGCCCCGAGGCCCTGGAACGGATCCTGGAGGCGGACATGGTCGTCATCGGTCCCGGCAGCCTGTACTCGAGCGTGATGCCGAACCTGCTGATCAGCGATATCCGCGATGCGGTGGCGGCCGCGCCCGGCGTGCGCGTGTATGTCTGCAACGTGGCCACCCAGCCGGGCGAGACCGGCGCCTATACCGCGGCCGCCCACCTTGACGCGCTGTTCGCCCACGTCGGCGACGACCTGATCGACTACGCGCTGCTCAATGGCAACCGCTCGGCGCGCAGGCCCGAGGGCTGGCTGGGCGAGCCGGTCGAGGTGGATGAGCGGCACCTGGAGGAGCTCCCGGTGACCGTGATCGAGGAGGACCTGGTCGACGTCACCAATGCCCACCGGCACGACGCGGCCAAGCTCGCATCGGCGCTGATGCGCCTCCAGCAGGAGGAGCGATCGGAGCGGGTGCGCCACCGACGGATTCGCCGCCCCACTGCATCGGCCGTCTGACGGTCCATGCTGGTCGCCTCGGAGCTGAAGGGCGAGCTCGCCCGCATCCATCCGGCCCGCAGCTGCTGCCGCCGCGCGGAGCTGGCAGGCCTGCTGTTCGCCGAGACCGGCCCGGTATCGGGGCAGTCGGCAGCCATTCGCACGCTCGAGCACCCGACCGCCCGGGTTGCCGTCCAGCTGGCGTCAGCCATCGGGGTGCCGGCGGAGGGACCGATGCCGACTGGTGCCGCCACCGCGCCGCATCGGGCCGGCGGACGACGCCACCTGCAGGTCGTGCTCGATCGATCCGCGGTCGAGGACTGGCGCTGGGAGACGGCCAAGGCTTGCGACCGGCGCGCGTTCATGCGAGGCGCCGTCCTGAACGCATCGATCTCGATCGGTCCGGCGGGCACCCACGTGGAATTCGTCTTCCGCGAGGAACGCCGTGCCCGGCAACTGCGCGCGCGGCTGCGCGAGGTTGGTGTGCGGGCGGGGTTCCTGGCCCGGCGCGGCCGATCCGTTGTTTATGTGAAGGGTCAGGAGGAGGTGGCCACCCTGCTGCGCCTGACCGGCGCCAACCGGGCCCTGCTTGACCTCGAGGCGGGACGCGTACAGCGCGACGTCCGCAACCGCCTCAACCGACTCCTGAATGCCGAGGAAGCGAATCTCGACCGCACCGTGCAGGCGGCCGACCGGCAGCTGCAGGCGATCCACCACCTCGAGGCAGCGGGGGAGCTGGAGCGGCTGCCTGATGGCCTGCGCGAGGCCGCCGCCCATCGACGGCATCAGCCGGATGCGGACCTGGACGCGCTCGCCTCGGCGCTGGGTCTGAGCCGCTCGGCGATGAACCACCGCCTGCGGCGGCTGGTGGCGTTGGCCGCCGAGCTGCACGGGGAGCCCGACTGAGTGGCCACCACGCGCGTGCCGCTGGTCGCGGGCAATTGGAAGATGCACCCCACCAGCCGCTCGGCGGCAATTCTGCTCGCGCACGATGTGGCGGAAGCCACGGCGGGCCTGGCGGTGCGGACCGTGGTCTGCCCGCCGGCAGTCTTCCTGGAGGCGGTCGCCACCGGGCTGGGTGGCGGTACGACCGAGCCGGGCGGCGTCGGGATCGGTGCCCAGACCATGCACGCGGCCGAGTCCGGGGCCTTCACCGGCGAGATCTCGCCACTGATGCTGGAAGGCCTCGCGCAATACGTGATCCTTGGCCACTCCGAACGGCGGCAGTTCGACAACGAGACCGATGCGGCCGTCGCGGCCAAGGTCGCCTCCGCGGTCGCCCACGGGCTGGTGCCCATCGCCGCCATCGGTGAGCGCGCGGACGAGCGGCGCAACGGCGAGACCGCGGCGGTCATCGACCGGCAGCTGCGCGCTGCCATCTCGCAGCTCGAGGGCCTGGCGGGGAGCGGCCTGGTGATCGCGTACGAGCCGGTATGGGCCATCGGGACCGGCGACGCCGCGACCGGGGAGGATGCGCAGGAGGTTGCCGCCCAGATTCGCTCGATCCTGCACGAGGCCGATCCGGACGGCGCGCACGAAGTGCCGATCCTGTATGGCGGCAGCTGCACCCCAGATAACGCGCCCGAGTTCTTCGCGATGCCCGACCTGGATGGCGCGCTGGTCGGCGGCGCGTCGCTCGACGCGGAGCGCTTCGCCGGCATCGTGCGCGCCGCGGCGGAGCTGCGCGGGTGAGCGAAGGGCGGCCCCGCCCGGTCGTCCTCTGCGTGCTCGACGGCTTCGGGTTCGGGGCGGATCCGGATCGCAACGCTCTGATGGCCGCGCGGATGCCGGTCTGGGACCGGCTGACGGCCGAGTGGCCGACCTGCCGGCTCGAGGCGTCCGGCGAGGCAGTGGGCCTGCCGGCGGGCCAGATGGGCAACTCGGAAGTCGGCCATTTGAACCTGGGCGCGGGCTTCCCGGTGCTGCAGGATCTGCCGCGGATCAGCCAGGCGATTGCCGATGGCAGCTTCTTCGACAACGCCGTCCTGCGCGAGGCCGTCGACCATGCAAGGGGGCATGGGGGCCGTCTGCACTTGCTGGGACTCATCGGTCCGGGCGGGATCCACGCGCTCGACGAGCACATCGAGGCCGTGGTCGCGCTCGCGCATGGCCAGGGATTGCCCGCGGACCGCGTGCTGCTCCACGCCTTCACCGACGGGCGCGACACGCCGCCGCGGTCGGCTGCGCATCTGGTGCCGGCGCTGGAGGGGCGGCTGGCCGGCCGCGCCACCATTGTCACGGTGTCGGGCCGCTATTACGCCATGGATCGCGACCGGCGCTGGGACCGGATTGCGAGCGCCTGGGAGGCGATCGTGCACGGGGCTGGACCGATGTCGCCGTCCGCGACGGAGGCCGTCACCGCGGCGCACCAGCGGGGTGAGGGCGACGAGTTCATCGTGCCGACAGTCATCGACGGGTATTCCGGCATGCGTGACGGCGACGCCGTGGTCCACCTGAACTTCCGGGCCGATCGGGCACGGCAGCTGACGCAGGCGCTGGCGCTGGAGGACTTCGCCGCCTTCGACCGCGGCCGCCGGCCGGCCGACCTGCTGGTGGCCACCCTGACCGAGTACCAGCTGCCGGACGAGCTGCCGGTGCGGGTGGCCTTCCCACCGGCCGTCGTCGATTCGCTTGCCGCGTACCTGTCGCGCCTCGGCCTGCGGCAGCTGCACCTGGCCGAGACCGAGAAGTACGCCCACGTCACCTATTTCTTCAACGGCGGCGTTGAGGCGCAGCTGCCCGGCGAGGATCGAGTCCTGGTGCCGTCGCGCCGTGACGTGCCGACCTACGATCTGGCACCGCAGATGAGCGCGCCGGAGATCACCGAGCGGCTGCTGACCGGCATCGGCTCAGGCGACTACGACTTCATCATCGTCAACTACGCGAACCCCGACATGGTTGGCCATACGGGCGTGTGGGAGGCGGCGGTGGCCACAGCTGAGGTGATCGACGGCTGCCTCGACCAGGTCAGCCGTGCCACGCTCCAAGTGGGCGGTGCGCTGGTCATCACCGCCGACCACGGCAACATCGAGGAGATGCGCGACGCGGCCGGCGCCCCGCAGACGCAGCACACAACGTCGCCGGTCCCGCTGGTACTGGTGGGTGAGCGCTGGCGCGAGGACAGCCTGCGCGATGGGGTGCTGGCGGATGTGGCGCCGACCGTGTGCGAGCTGATGGATCTGCCGCCCGCGCCCTCGATGACCGGGCGATCGCTGCTCGCCGGCTGATGCGATAAACTGCGCGACCTATGTCACCCATCATCGTCGCCCAGATGATCCTCGCGATCGCCCTGATCGCGTCCATCCTGCTGCAGCAGCGCGGGACCGGGCTGGGCGGTGCGTTCGGCGGCGAGGTAACCGCCTATCGCAGCCGGCGCGGAATCGAGCGCACGCTCTTCCGCCTCACCATCGTGCTGGCGGTCCTCTTCGTCGTCTTCAGCCTGCTCGGCCTGGTGCCGCAGGTCTGACCCCGCGGGGTACGCCCGCGACCCAGGTAATCCCGCAGTCTCCTCGCCGGTCCTACTGGGTGGTACGCCGGTTGTAGAGCCAGAGCCCCAGCGGGAACGCGACCAGCAGGATCCCGACGCACCACAGGATGGCTGGCTGCGTGTAGGTGCCCACGTTCAGGCCCAGCGTCAGGTCACGCACCGCGTTGACCACCACCGTCATCGGCTGGTTCTCGGCGAACGGCTGGATCCATTCCGGCATCGACGCTACCGGCACGAAGGCGCTGCTCACGAAGGTGAGTGGGAACACGACGGCGAACATGATCCCCTGCAACGCCTCCGGCGTCCGGACCGCGGCACCGGCGGCGACGCCGACCCACGAGAGGGCGAAGCCGAAGAGCAAGATGATGCCGATACCCGCCAGGTTCCCGGCCAGCCCGCCCTCCGGGCGGAATCCAACCGCCAGGCCCACGATCCACATGATCGCCACAGCCAACGCGGCGCGCATGACATCGGTCAACGTGCGGCCGGTGAGCACAGATGACTGCGCCATGGGCAGGGACCGGAAGCGGTCGATCATGCCCTTCTGCAGGTCGTTGGCGAGCAGCACGCCGGTGTACATGCCGGCGAAGGCCACCGTCTGCACGAAGATGCCGGCCATCAGGAAGTTGGTGTACGACTCGCTCTGCCCGCCCGCGCCGCCGACCCTGATGGCGCCGCCGAACACGATGCTGAACAGCAGGACGAACATGATCGGGCTGAGCGTCACGTCCAGCAGCAGCTCGGGCGTGCGCCGGATGTGGATGAGATTGCGGCGGATCATCTCCAGGCCGTCATGGGCCCACCACGCGATGCCCGTCACTCGGCCACCTCCGCCGGCTTCTCCTCGGCCGGGCGACCGGTCAGGGTCAGAAACACCTCGTCCAGGGTCGGCCGCCGGAAGCCGATGTCGTCAACGCCCACTCCCGCCCCGTCCAGCTCGCGGATGGCGCGGGTCAGCACGGCGCCATGAGAAGTCACGGCGACGCTCACCCTCCGGTCCTCGGTGTTGACGCGCGCCGGTCCCTCGCCCATGGCCTCGAGCACGCGGCGTGCGGCGTCCAGGTCCGGCGCTTCGCTGATCGTCACCTCCAGGCGCTCACCGCCGACCTGGCGCTTCAGCTCGTCGGCGGTGCCGCGGGCGATTCCCTTGCCGTGGTCGATGACCAGGATGTCATCGGCCAGGCGATCCGCCTCCTCCAGGTACTGCGTCGTCATCAGCACGGTCGTCCCGCCCTTCGCCAGGCCGGCGATCAGGTCCCACATGGAGAGGCGGCCCTTGGGGTCGAGCCCGGTGGTCGGCTCATCGAGGAACACGACCGGCGGTTGTGGCATGAGGGCCGCGGCCAGGTCGAGCCGGCGACGCATGCCGCCGGAGTAGGTCTTCACGGTGCGCCCGGCGGCATCGGTCAGCTCAAAGTGCTCCAGCAGGTCGTCTGCGCGCTGGCGGACGGTTGCACGGTCCAACCGGTACAACCGCCCGATCATGGTCAGGTTCTCCCGCCCGGTCAGGATCTCGTCGAGCGCGGCGTACTGGCCGGCGACGCCGATGTTGGCGCGCACCTGATCCGGATGCTTGAGCACATCGATCCCGGCCACGCGCGCCTTGCCCTTGGTCGGGTGGGTGAGCGTGGTCAGGATGCGGACCGCGGTCGTCTTGCCGGCGCCGTTCGGCCCCAGCACGCCCAGAATCGTGCCCTCCTGGACATCGAGGTCCAGGCCGACCAGCGCCTTGGTCTCGCCGAAGTACTTGTGGAGGCCCTCGGCCTCGATCATGAGTCGTGACATGGGAAATCTCAGCGTAGCGGAACTCGCCGGAAGGCACGTCAAAGGCCGTCGATACGTGTTCCGCGACCCTATGACTGCGCGCGGACCGCTGACTCATCGGTCCGGTGGGCGCCTCCATTTGCCCATGCTAGAATCGGCCGACTCGCCGGACGATCGCGTGCGGTGACCCGTGCCGAGGTGGCGGAATAGGCAGACGCGCTAGGTTCAGGACCTAGTGACCATTACGGTCGTGTGGGTTCAAGTCCCTCCCTCGGTACCACTACCCTCATACAACTGACCGTTCGATGCCCAGGTGGCGGAATTGGTATACGCGTACGTTTGAGGGGCGTATGAGGCAACTCATCCGGGTTCAAGTCCCGGCCTGGGCACCACAACCCGCCAACCATCAGACCGATGACGCCGCCCCCTCCGGGCGGCGTTTCTAGTACCAATTTCTCGCACGCTGGGTGCGCGAACGGTGGATTGGGGCTGATACCCTCCCGCGCGAGGGCAACGTGGAATCGTTTCGAGCGCGATCCGTAGCGACAGCGTCACCGCCGCCCGCGGCGAGCGGCGACGTGACCGGGCGCCTCGTGTGGATCGACTGGCTGAAGATCATCGTCGTCTTCGCCGTCTTCGTCTACCACGCCGCCGAGCCGTTCCTGGTCATCAATTGGCTGGTCTCGAATAACGAGCGCAGCGTCGCACTCAGCGCCGTTGCCGGCTTCGGCTTCCTCTTCGGGCTCCCGCTCCTGTTCCTGCTGGCTGGCGCGACCGCATGGCTGTCGCTGGGCCAGCGATCGCTGCGGGCCTACGGCCTCGTTCGCGTGCAGCGACTCCTCATTCCGCTGGTCCTCGGCATCCTCCTGCTCACACCGCTCCAATGGTGGTTGGTGGCCGCCATCGATCGCGGCGGCGAGAATCCGCTGACAACGATCCAGTGGTTCTTCAGCGGGATCCATTTCGACCTGACCCCGCGCTGGTTCGGCGACTATGGCCTGCACCTGTGGTTTATCGCCTTCCTGCTGGCGTACTCGCTACTCTCGCTGCCGCTGCTGGCTGCCCTGCGCCGCTCGTCCGGCGTCCGGCTGCTGCGCGGGTTGGCACAGGTTCCGACGCCCGTTCTGCTGCTCGCGCTGTTCATGCCGATCCTGGCCAGCCAGTGGCTGCTGCGCATTCCGGCGCCGACCTACCGTGACTGGGCCGACTTCGCCCTGTGGCTGGGCTTCTTCGCCGTCGGCGTGATCCTGATCGCCGAACGGAGCCTGCTTGACACGGTCGTTCGAAACGGCCCGCGGCTCGCAGCCATTGGCGTAGCCGTGCTCCTGCTGGCCGTGGGCGCTGTCGCGGCCGCGCTGGCGACCGGCCTTGTCCCGGCCGGCCAGGCGCCCGCGCTGCAGGGGCTCGAGCTCGCGCCAGTGCTGGATGCGCCCAGCATCGGCTACATCACGGTTCGCACGGCGGCAGCCGGTGCACTTGTCGCGGCGGCGCTGTGGCTGGGGGTGCGGTGGCTTCGCTGGCAGCCGGCGTGGCTGCCGCGAGTGAACCGGGCCGTCCTCCCGTTCTATGTGCTGCACCATCCGGTCTCGGTGGCGGTGGCCGCCGTGGTCGTGCAGTGGCGCTTGGGCCTATGGCCCAAGCTGGGAGTCATCCTCGTCGTGTCGCTGGCTGGCAGCCTGGCTCTCACCGAGGTCGTCATGCGAAGCCGCCTCGGGCGAGCGCTGTTCGGCATTCCCAACGACACAGGGCCTCGTGACCGCCGCACGCCCAGTCGCGCCGCTCCCGGACCAGCCAACCCATTCGCGGTTCACGCCGGCGATCCGCTGACGGTGCCAGAGGCCGATCAGCCACGGAGCCTCGTGGGAGCCCTGCAGGCGACTGTGCGCCAGCGCCCGGACGGTGAGGCGCTGCGCTGGAAGGATCAGGGCCGATGGATCGGCATGACGTACGCCGAGCTGTGGAATCGGATCCGCGCCACGTCGCTGGCGCTGCAGCAGCGGGGCGTACGCGCTGGCGATCACGTTGTCATCCTGGCTCGCTCTCGGCCCGAATGGGTGGTGGCCGATTTCGCAGCGATGGCCCTCGGCGCCGTGGTCTGCCCGATCTACCCGGGCGAGTCTGATGCGCGCATTGAGCAGATCGCCCGCGGGTTGCGTCCGCGCCTCCTGTTCGTGGAGGACGCGCGCCAACACCTGCGCTTTGGCGACATCGCGCCCACGGCGCTGCTCGGCATCCCAACCGAAGGCGTACGAGGCCCGGTCACGCTCGTCGAATTGCAGAGGGCTGGCGACGGGCTCGATCCGGAACAGCGGGATGTCTGGCAGGCGCGCGTGGACGGCCTGGACCGGTCCGCTCCAGCGACGATCGTGCAGACCATCGACGAAGAAGGCGTGTCGCGCGGCGCCATCCTGACCCACGGCAACGTCCTGCACAGCCTGTACGCAGGACGTGATGCGTTGCCACTGCACCGCGGTGATGTCCTCCTCTCGGTCTTGCCGCTTAGCCACATGTTCGAAAGGGCCGCGGTGCTGATGCTGCTCTCGATCGGCGGAACGATCGCCTTTGCCGAGCCCCGGATCGACCGTTGGGCCGACAACATGCGCGAAGTCCGCCCGCACACCATGGGTGTGGTGCCGCTCTTCCTGACCCACATGGTGAAGGGAATGCGCGGCGGGTCGGTCGCGCGGCCGGGCCTCATCGGCGGGCTGGCGCGGTGGAGCCTGGCAGCCGGGTCCGCAGCGCGGGGAACGTCCGGCCGCGCTGGCCACCGACGGTGGTGGCTGCGCCTGGCCGTTGCCGACGCGCTGGTCCTCCGGCGCCTACGCGCCGCCACAGGCGGGCGCCTGCGCTTCTTTTGCTGCGGCGGGGCTCCTCTGCCCGTCGAGGTGGGGGAGTTCCTTGCGGCCGCCGGCATCCCTGTCATCGAGGGCTACGGCATGACCGAGGCGTCGCCTGTGCTGACCATGAATCGGCTGGGGCGGCAGCAGCCCGGGACGGTTGGTCCGCCGATTGCCGGCACCGAGCTGCGCATCGACGCCGAGACGGGCGAGATCCTGGCACGTGGACCGCAGGTCATGCAGGGCTATCACGGGCTACCGCGCCAAACGTCGGCCACGCTTACCGCCCATGGCTGGCTGCGGACCGGGGACCTAGGATCCTGGGACGAGGCCGGCAACCTGCGGATCACCGGCGTCTGCAAGGACCTGCTGATATTGGCCACCGGCAAGAAAGTGAGCCCGCGCCCGCTGGAGGCTGAGTTGGAAGGCTCCGACCTGATCGCGAGAGCAGCCGTCGTCGACCTGGGCGGCGAAGGGGTGGGCGTGCTGGTCTGGCCCGATGGCGACAGCATCCGGTTGCGGGCCGCCCTCGATGGTGAGACCGAGCGGGAGCTGCTCACCGGTGAGGTGAGGCGACTGCTCGGCGGCCATGCCCCGTACGAGCGGCCCCGGCGGCTGGGCATCCTGCCGCGTGACCTGAACATTGAGGCCGGAGAGCTGACTGCCGACGGACGGCCGAATCGGGCCACCATCGTCGCCAACTGGGCGTCCAGCGCCGCGATTCCGCTGAGCTGGCGCGTGCGTGAGACGCCACAGGTCAGCGTGCTACCCTCGCCGCTCGGGGCGGTTAGCTCAGCTGGTTAGAGCACCTCGTTTACACCGAGGGGGTCGGGGGTTCGAGTCCCTCACCGCCCACCACTGCACCGCACCGCATCGGCCCTGCTAGCATTCAGGTCCGTCCCACTCCGAAGCGTGGAGACCGCTGAGAGCCATGGAATTCGGCTGGATCATCCTGATCGTCGTCGTGGCGGTCATCGTCCTGTTCCTGATCGTCACCTATAACGGCCTTGTCCGGCTGCGGAACATGGTCGACGAGGCGTGGAACCAGATCAGCGTGCAGCTCAAGCGCCGGCACGACCTGATCCCGAACCTGGTCAACGCCGTGAAGGGCTACATGGACTTCGAGCAGGAGACGCTGACTCGAGTCATCGAGGCCCGCGGTGCCGCCGTGTCGGCCGCCCAGGCCGGTCCCGCAGGCGCCGCACAGCAGGCACAGGCGGAGAACTTCCTGACCGGCGCCCTGCGCCAGCTGTTCGCCCTGGTCGAGAACTATCCCGACCTCAAGGCGAACCAGAACGTCCTGCAGCTGCAGGAGGAGCTGACCACCACCGAGAACCAGATCGGCTTCAGCCGGCAGCATTACAACAGCACCGTCAGGGAGTTCAACACCAGCACTCAGACCTTCCCGAACGTGCTGATCGCCGGGCTGTTCGGCTTCCGCGAGCGCGACTACTTCCAGATCGAAGAGGCCGATGCCGCGGTACCGGAGGTGAACCTGCGCACCACCGAGCCGCCGCAGGCCGCTCCGCCGGCTGCGCCGCCGCCCGCCTCGCCCCCGCCTGCCGCCCCGCCATCGGCCTGATCCCGGCAGCTGACGCGGCAAGGAAGCCGCTGTGACCGCACGTCCCGCGCCGTCCACGTTCTACCGCGAGATCGCCCGCAATCGGCGGAACTCGTGGCTGCTGGTCGCAATCGTGATGCTGGTGCTGGCCGCACTGGGAGCGGCCATCGGCTACGCGACTGATTTCGGCTGGGGTGGCGTGGTGGCCGCGCTGGTGGTCGCGACCTTCCTGAGCGTGGGCTCGTACTTCGCCGGCGACCAGCTCGTGCTGCTCTCCTCCGGCGCACGTGAGGTGTCCCTCGCCGATCCGCCCGAGGAGCTCAAGCAGCTCACCAACGTGATCACCGAGATGAGCATTGCGGGTGGGCTGCCGATGCCGAAGGTCTACACCATCGACGACACGGCCCCGAATGCGTTCGCCACCGGCCGTGACCCGAAGCACGCATCCGTGGCGGTCACGACCGGGCTGCTGGAGAAGATGGACCGCGAGGAGCTGCAGGGCGTGATCGGCCACGAGATGAGCCACATCGGCAACTACGACATCCGCTTCACCCTGCTGGTTGGCGTGCTGGTGGGGAGCATTGCGCTGCTGGCCGACTGGTTCCTGCGCTACAGCTTCTGGACCGGTGGCGGACGCCGCGGGCGCGATAGCGACGGCGACCGGGGTGGGGGAGTGGGGGCGATCCTGTTCCTGATCGCGATCGCCCTGGCCGTGGTGGCACCGATCATCGGGCGGATGGTGCAGCTGGCCGTGAGCCGCAGGCGCGAATCGTTGGCCGATGTCTCGGCCGTCGAGCTGACGCGCAATCCGGTCGGCCTGGCACGGGCTTTGCGAACCATCGCCGATGACCCGGAGGTGCTGGAGGTCGCCAACCGCGCCACCCAGCACCTGTACATCGTCAACCCGATCAAATCGTTCGAGGAGCGTGCGGCCTCGATGTGGGACACACATCCACCGATCGCAGAGCGGATCGCCGTCCTGCGCGGGCTGGCGGGCCAGTTCGGCCAGGACCCGAACGCCATCGGCTGAACCGCCGATTATTTGCCGCTCAATCGAGCCCTGTGCTATCGTCGGATGCCGATACGCGACGACGAGCGAGGGCCGCCGCCCCGACGGGCCGAGGTAGCTCAGTTGGTAGAGCACCGCCCTGAAGAGGCGGGTGTCGTCAGTTCGAATCTGACCCTCGGCACCATCTTCGAGGCGCGCATCGGACGAGATACGGGCGGAAGTGGCTCAGTTGGTAGAGCATCACCTTGCCAAGGTGAGGGTCGCGGGTTCGAGTCCCGTCTTCCGCTCCATTTTTATGCCCTGCTGGCGATGACCTGCTAGCCTCGATGGGCCTGATTGCCCCGTCGTCTAGTGGCAGGACAGCGGACTTTGGATCCGTTAACGGTCGTTCGAATCGACCCGGGGCAGCCAGCGAGTTTTGGCCTGTGGCGACGTGCCCGAGTGGTCAGGGAGCGGTCTGCAAAACCGTTTACACGGGTTCGATTCCCGTCGTCGCCTCCACCAATCTGAGTACGAAAAGGCCGGTCTTCCGATATTGGCAGGGCCGGCTTCGACGTTCGGACAGCCTTGTGGACAGCCTAGCCGCTGAGCAAATCGTCCATCCGTTCCGCTGCGTCATGCTCCAAGGCGGGGATGACGTAGCTGTAGCGCTCATCGTCACCGCCATATTGGAGTGCCGACAATGCCGCCCGCGCTCGCGCCCGGTCGCACATCTGGCGTTGTATTCTGAGGACCTAATGGTTCAATGCGAGACGATGAACGTGGGCCTCGGGCGCACGTCGCTGGTGGTGGCGGCCAGCGACGGCCCGGGTGGATAGGCACGACCGAAGCTTCTCCCACACTCGGCAGCTCCGGTCTCTCGACGTTGACCTCGCCCCCCGCCTAACCCAGCGCCCCGGCGCATTTGAGACGTCCTGACCATGGACGTCTTTCTTGCTGGCGCCGTCTTCCTAATCGCCTACGGCCTGATCGCCTCTGAGCGGATGGACCGGACGCTTGTGGCCCTCCTGGCTGGCCTGCTGGTGGTCGTGCTCGGTGTCATCGATCAGGAAGAGGCCTTCGCCGCTGTCGACTTCAACGTCATCTTCCTGCTCGCCGGGATGATGGTGCTGGCCGGTGGGCTGAGCCAGACCGGCTTCTTCGAGTACCTCGCCGGGCAGGCCATCCGCCTCTCACGCGGTGAGCCGTTCCGGCTGCTCGTACTCCTGTCGATCCTCACGGCCGCGCTGTCAGCCCTCCTCGACAACGTCACCACCGTGGTCCTGCTCACGCCGGTGACGCTTTCAATTGCCCGGACGATGCGGGTGTCGCCGTTTCCCTATCTGATCAGTCAGATCCTGGCCTCAAACATTGGTGGAACGGCGACCCTCATCGGCGACCCGCCGAACATTCTCATCGGCTCTGCTGCAGGGCTCGACTTCGGCGCCTTCATCTTCAACCTCGGGCCGGTGGTCCTGATCATCTTCGGCGCGTTCTTGGTGATCATGCGGATCGCCTTCAAGGGCTCGATGGAGGACGATGCCAACCGGCTCGACGTCCTCGCCGAGGTCGATCCGGCCGCGGCAATCAAGGACCGCCCGCTCCTGATTCGGGCGCTGGTTGTGCTCACGCTGACCATCGTCGGGTTCCTGGCCCATTCCGCGCTCGGGTTGGAGGCTGCGACGGTCGCGTTGCTGGGGGCCACGGTCTTGATGATCGTAGGGCCGCTTGACCCGCACGAGGCCCTGCGCGACATCGAGTGGAACACCCTGTTCTTCTTCGTCGGTCTCTTCATCCTGGTCGAAGCCATCGTCCACGTCGGCATCGTCGGCGGCATTGCCGACTCCTTGGCCGATGCGACCGCGGGTCGCGCCGACCTCGCGACGATCGGCATCTTGTGGTTCTCGGCTCTGGCCTCGGCGATTGTCGACAACATCCCGTACACGGCGACCGCCATCCCGGTCGTCGAGCGCCTCGTCGAGAGCGGCCATGAGGCAGAGTCGCTGTGGTGGTCGCTGGCGCTCGGGGCCTGCCTAGGCGGCAACCTGACCATCGTCGGGGCCTCGGCGAACATCGTGGTCGCGAATCTCTCGGCTCGAGATGGCCACGCCATCACCTTCGTGCAGTTCTTCAAGTACGGCTCGGTTGTGGTTCTCGCCTCGCTGGTGATCTCGACCG
>DATBRW010000077.1:0-4683 GCA_036560125.1 Candidatus Limnocylindria bacterium | reverse complement strand
CCGATCGCACCCGTACGGCTGCCACGCCATCTGCCCCGGCGCGTGGGCATCCGAATCGATGCTTACCTTGCAGTCCGCCTCGACCGCCAGGCGCAGCAGGCGCTTCGGCGGATCGAGCCGCTCCGGCCGGGAGTTGACCTCGACCGCCTTGTCGAAGCGAGCTGCGGCGGCGAACACGATGTCGGCGTCGAACTCGGACGGTGGGCGGTTCCGCCGCCCCGCCTTCATGCGGCCGGTGCAGTGTCCAAGGATGTCCAGGTGCGGATCGGCCAGGGCGGACACCATGCGCCTGGTCATCGGTCCCGAAGCCATCCGCAGCTCCGAATGGACGCTGCCGACCACGATATCCAGGCGGCTGAGCAGCTCCGGCGTTTGGTCCAGCGATCCGTCGGACAGGATGTCCACCTCGATGCCGGTCAAGATCCGAAACGGCGCCAGCTCCGCGTTCAGCTCCGCCACGTCGTCCAGCTGCCGCTCCAGCCGCTCAGGCGAGAGCCCGTTGGCGACCGTGAGTGTCGGCGAGTGGTCGGTCAGCACCATGTACTCGTGGCCGAGCTCGATTGCCGTCTCGGCCATCTCCCGGATCGGGGATCCGCCGTCACTCCAGTCGGAGTGCACGTGGCAATCGCCGCGCAGCGCTTCGCACAGCTCGGCGCCGATCTCAGCCACCATCCGGCCGCCGGTCGCTTCCAGCCGACGGAGATAGACGGGCTCCTCACCCCGCAGGCTTTCGGTGATGGTTCGCTCCGTCACCTCGCCGATGCCGGTCAGGCTGCGCAGCGTCCCGCGCTTCACGTGCTCTTTCAGCGACTTCGGCCCAAGATCGCGCGCGGTGGCCGCGGCATTCCGGAAGGCGCGCACCCGGTACGACGGCTCGTTGGCGAACTCCAGCAGCAGGGCGATGCGCCGCAGGTCGGCGATCGGATCGCGCGGCTCAGCCACTAGTCGATGGTCAGGATGCGGCGTGGGTTCTCAACCGTGATCTGGTAGAGCTCCCCCTCGCCGACGGCCGCGGTGCGCAGGGTCGGCAGGAAGTGCTGCTGCAGGTAGGTGTAGCCGAAGCCGCCCCGCGCCTTGAGCTGGCTGTTGTGGCACACGTCCTGGCTCAGCAGCAGCTGCCCGCCCCAACCGCGCTCCAGCAGCTCCACGATGTGCTCCACCAGCCTGGGCTCTTCCGCCTCCTCGGTCTGGAACCGATGACCCAGGAAGTCGAACTGCAGGTTCGCGCCGCGCTCCAGGATGGCCAGGTAGTGGTCGAGCACCGGGTACGAATCGGCATGCCCGATGACGACACGCGCCGGATCCACGCCCTCCTCCTCGAAGATGCGCAGCTGCGCCAAGCCCACCGGCGAGCGCACGCCGTGGGTGGTGATCGCCATGCCAGTCTCGCGCGCGGCGCGCGCGGCCGCGCGATGCACCCGCTCCTCCTGGGCGCTGACCCACGGCTTGTCGGTGCCGATCTCCCCGATGATCCCCGGCCGCACGCCCGTGCCGGCGACGCCGTCGCGCAGCTCACCGACCATCTCGGCTGCCAGGTCATCGACGCTGCGCCGGTCGATCAGGGCGTCCTGCGGGTAGTAGGCCTCGCGATACCAGCCGCAACCCATCACGATCTGGATGCCCGTCCGGCTTGCCAGGCGCCGCAGGCGCTCCGGGTCGCGGCCGACGCCCGGCGGGGTGAGCTCCACCAGCGTCGAGCCGCCGCGCCGCCGGTAATCGCGCAGCTCGTCGGCGATGAGGTCCTCGTCGGGCGTGAGCTCCCAGTAGTCCCATCGGCTCTGGATGTGCCAGAGGTAGATGCCGGTGTGCTCGTGGGGAAGGGTGAAGCCGATGCGCTCGGGTGGGATCGGCCCACTGACGGTCATGACTCGAGGAGCCATCGCCTGCCTCCGGTCGTCGATTGGGCGCCGGTCGGCGTGCAGGTGCCGCCGGAGCCTGGGTTGGAATGGACCGGCCAAGTGTGCCACCGCGCGCGCCGCGGCGGAACGGGTTGCGCTGCTGCGGACCGGTTGTCGTCGCTCGCCGGGCGACTGTATGCTCACCGCCCGCGCCGCGCCAGCGGCCCCTTGACGGAGGGATCCAGCCCTTGTGCAAGACCGCCGTGACTCCCACCATCCGCTGGATGGCCTCGTGACGGCCACCGCCGATGTGGAGCACCGACACGGCGACGCCGCCCCGGACGACGTGTGGGGGGCTGCCCAGCGGGCCCTCGACGTGGCGGCCGCGCGATTGGAGCTCGACCCTGGCATGCACGGCGTTCTGCGCGAGGCGAAGCGGGAGCTGACGGTCCACTTCCCGGTCCGCCTGGACGATGGCACCGTCCGCACCTTCACCGGCTACCGCGTCCATCACAACCTGAACCGCGGCCCGGCCACCGGCGGCGTGCGCTTCACCGACGACCTGACCCTGGACCTCGTGCGCGCCAACGCCATGCTCAACACCTGGAAGGCCGCGCTGGTCCAGATCCCCTACGGCGGGGCGATGGGCGGAGTGGTGGTCGATCCCAAACAGCTGTCGACCGCCGAGCGCAAGGCGCTGACGCGTCGCTACACGACCGAGATCGGCGTGCTGATCGGCCCGGATCGCGACATCCCGACCCCGGATGTCAACACCGGCTCGCAGACCATGGCCTGGATCATGGACACCTACAGCATGCAGCACGGTCACACCATCCCGGCGGTGGTGACCGGGAAGCCGCAGGCCATCGGCGGCACGCGGGGACGCCGGGAAGCCATCAGCCGCGGCGCCTTCCGCTGCATCCTGGCCGCGGCGCGTTGCCGCAACCTCGAGCTGAAGGGAGCACGGGTGGCGCTGCAGGGCTTCGGCCGGGTGGGCACGGTGCTGGCCGAGATGCTGGCCGATGCGGGTGCGACGCTGGTGGCGCTGGCCGACGACCACGAAGCCGTGGCCAATCCGGCCGGCATCGACGCCGCCCTCGCCATCGCGCACATGCGCAAGCGGGACACCGTACGAGACCTGGCCGGCGCCGACGCGATCGATCGGTCCACCATCTTCGGCGTCGACTGCGACCTGTTCATCACCGCGGGCGTCCAGTCCCAGATCGACGAGGCCGCCGCCGAGCAGCTGGGGGCCGGCATCCTGATCGAGGCGAGCAATGCGCCGACCACGCCAGAGGCGGACATCATCCTGGGCGACCGGGACGTGCTGGTGGTGCCCGACATCCTGTCCGCCGCCGGCGGCATGGTGCTGGCCTACTTCGAGTGGGTCCAGGACATGCAGTCCTTCTACTGGACTGAGGAGGCGATCAACGCGGACCTGGAGCGGATCATGGACGGAGCCTTCGGCGACGTGCTGGCCATGAGCGAGGCGAAGTCGGTCGACCTGCGCGGAGCGGCCATGATGGTGGCGGTCGACCGCGTGGCCGGTGCCACCTCGCTGCGGGGCCTCTATCCATGACCGATCGGGAGCAATGGCGAGAGCACCAGCGGGGCTGGGAGGCTGAGCGCCTGAAGCCCGCCCTCGAGCGCTCCCCGGAGCGCCGTCCCCGGTTCATCACCCAGTCGGGCGTCGAGATCGACCGGGTCTACACCTCGGAAGACCTGCACGACCCCGCCAACGATCCGGATCGTGGACGTCCGCGCTACGCCTTCAGCCCGCCCGATGGTGGCGCGCAGGCCGGCTGGGACGAGATCGACGACCTCGCGCTTCCCGGCGAGCCGCCGTTCACGCGTGGCATCCATCCCACCGGGCATCGCGGCCGGCTGTGGACGATGCGCATGTTCGCCGGCTTCGGCACGGCGGAGGACACCAACCAGCGCTTCAAGGCGCTCATCGCCGGCGGCGGGACGGGGCTCTCGATCGCGTATGACATGCCCACGCTATACGGCTACGACCACGACGAGCCGCAGGCCGAGGGCGAATTCGGCACCTGTGGCGTGGCCGTCTCGAGCCTGGCCGACATGGAGATCCTGCTCGACGGCCTGCCGGTCGGCGAGATCAGCACTTCCATGACCATCAACTCCCCGGCGCCGATGATCTGGGCCATGTACATCGCCGCGGCCGAGAAGATGGGCGTGCCCCGCGCGCAGCTGACCGGCACGCTGCAGAACGACATCCTCAAGGAGTTCATCGCCCAGAAGGAGTACATCTTCCCGCCGGCCCCGTCGCTGAAGCTGGTGACGGACACGGTCGAGTGGGGCACCGCCGAGCTGCCGCGCTGGAACACGATCAGCATCTCCGGCTACCACATCCGGGAGGCAGGCTCGACGGCGGTGCAGGAGCTGGCCTTCACCATCGCCGACGGGATCGCCTACGTGGAGGACGCCCTGGCGCGTGGCCTGCGCTTCGACGACTTCGCCCCGCGCCTTTCCTTCTTCTTCAACAGCCACAACGACTTCTTCGAGGAGATCGCCAAGTTCCGGGCGGCCCGCCGCATCTGGTACAAGCTCGCCCGCGAGCGATTCGGGGCCGAGAACGAGCGCTCGACCTGGATGCGCTTCCACACCCAGACCGCCGGCGTCTCGCTGACCGCGCAGCAGCCGCTGAACAACCTGACGCGCGTCGCCATCCAGGCGCTGGCCGGCGTGCTCGGCGGAACGCAGAGCCTGCATACCGATGCGTACGACGAGGCGTGGGCTGTCCCCTCGGAAGAGGCCGCCATGCTCGCCCTGCGGCAGCAGCACATCCTGGCCGAGGAGTCGGGCGTGGCCAACACAGTCGACC
>DATBRW010000076.1:0-40176 GCA_036560125.1 Candidatus Limnocylindria bacterium | reverse complement strand
CCGACCCCGCTGGCCGAGCCATCGGAGCAGACGCCCGCGCCGGCTGACGCGGTGCCGCTATCGGCCTCACCGACCGAGGCGGGGACCATCCGGATCGACTTCGAGGAGGGTATCGGTACGGAGCGGCTGCTGCCGGCCATCGAGTCGGTGACGCAGGCCGTCCGCGACCGGCCTGGGGCGCTGCCGGTGGTCATCACGATCCCGGTAGCGGGAGCCACGCGGGAGGTGCGGCTGCCGCATCGGGCCGAATGGTCAGACCGCCTGGCCGAGAGCGTGCGCCAGGCGGCGGGCGTGCCACTCGCGATTGGGCTGCGGGCAGAATCGGTCGAGGGCTGAGCGCGCTGGTATCCTCGCGTCGCATGCCACGAGCCACCACGGCCAAGCCAGCTGCGACCCCTGCCGCCCGGGCGCCAGGTGTGCGCCGCACCACCGCGGCCACCAAGCCCGCACCCGATCCCAAGCACCCGCTGCCGCACGACGAGCTCTACGCGCGGATCCTTCGCCCCTTGCGGCGCGCGCCGAACCAGGTGGTGGAGCTGACACCGTTGGCGACGGAGCTGGGCATGGATCCGCAGGCGCTGCAGGTGGAGCTGGAACGGCTGGGCCGGCGGGGCTTTGTGGTGCTGCCGTTCATCGAGCCGGGCGTCGGCGGGGGAGCGGAGCTCGCGCAGAAGGGGCTCGCCTGGCTCATCGCCCACGAGGGCGGCAAGCCGAAGGACGTGCCGGTGGCGTTGAAGCCGGCGAAGGACCACGTGCGGGCGAAGGCCGAGGCGGCGCGGCTACCTCGCTCCGAGGTGTACGGGCCTGGCCGTTAGGCCGGCCACGGTATCGGGCTAGGCGACTTCGGCCTTCTCAACAACCTCGAAGCTGACGCGCCGCGGATCACCGCCCAGGAAGAACGCCGGCGCGTCGTCGAAGGCGTAGCGGAGCGGGGGCAGGTCCGGGTCGAGGCCGCAGACCGGGCAGTTGATGCGATCGACGGCCGGGACTTCGATCTCGGAGTCGCAGTGGGTGCACTGCCGGGTGACCATCTCGAGTTCCTCCCTCATGCGGCCTTTCGGCTCGTTGGCGGCACGCCTATGCATTCTGTGTGCCCGTCGTAAAGACGCCGATAAGGACCGATGGGTTGCGCGCGAAATGTCCTACGTGTCCAGGAAGCGCCGCAGGAACTGGCGCGTCCGCTCGACGCGCGGCTCGTCAAGCACCTGCTCCGGCGGTCCCTGCTCCACGATCCGCCCGTCCTCCATGAAGATCACGCGGTCGGCCGCGTCCTGGGCGAAATGCATCTCATGGGTGACCACGATCATGGTCGTGCCATCGTGGGCCAGGTCCTCCATGACCTTCAGCACCTCTCCGATCAGCTCGGGATCCAGGGCGCTGGTTGGCTCGTCGAACATCAGCACCTTCGGCTCCATGCACAGCGCCCGCGCGATGGCCGCGCGCTGCTTCTGCCCGCCGGATAGCCGAGACGGATACTCGTTGCGCTTGTCGCTCAGCCCCACCTTCTCAAGGAACCCATCGGCGATCGCCACTGCCTCATCGGTGCGAATGCCGCGCACGCGGACCGGCGCTTCGATGAGGTTCTGCAGCACCGTCATGTGCGGGAACAGGTTGAACTCCTGGAACAGCATCCCGGCCCGCAGCCGGATCTGGCGGATCAGCTCCTGGTGCTGCTTGTCGCGCTCGCGGAAGGGATCGGCCATGACCCTGAGCCCATCGATCTCGACGGCGCCCATGGTCGGCTCCTCCAGGAAGTTGATGCAGCGCAGGAGCGTGGTCTTTCCGCTTCCGGATGGACCGATGAGCATCACCGCCTCGCGACGCCTCACCTCCAGGTCCACGCCGCGGAGAACGTGGTTCTCGCCGAAGTACTTGTGCACCCCCTCGACGGCGATGATCACCTCGCCCACGTGCGCCGGCGGCTTCGGCGCGAGGGCAGCATCCGCCTGGTGCCTGGCGGTGTCGTCGGTCGGGTCGGCCGTCATCGGTCGGACCTCCTCAACGTGCGCTCCAGCCGCTCCTGGAAGTAGCTGAAGATGATGGTGAGCACCCAATAGACAAGCGCAGCGACCAGGAAGGCCGAGATCGTGCGTGCGTCGCGCGTGCCGACGGCCCTCGCCCGCCACAGCAGCTCCTGGACCGTGATGATCGAGACCAATGAGCTGTCCTTGATCATGGCGATGAACTCATTGCCGATCGCCGGCACCACGATGCGCATGGCCTGTGGCACCACGATCCGACGGAAGACGAGCCGCTCCGGCATCCCCAGCGCCCGCGCCGCTTCCTGCTGGCCGGGCGGCACAGCCTGGATCCCGGCGCGGAAGATCTCGGTCATGTAGGCGCCGTAGTTGAATGCCAGGGCGATGATCCCGGACGGGATCGGAGGGAGCACGATCCCGACCTGCGGCAGCGCGAAGAAGATGATGAAGATCTGAACCAGGAGCGGCGTGCCGCGCACGAGCGAGACGTACAAAGACGCGAGGCCGTACCAGATCGGGCTGGTGGAGATGCGTCCCAGGGCCCCGAGCAGGGCGAGGACGACAGCCAGCGCGATCGAGGAGATCGACACCACCACCGTGATCCAGATGCCGCCCAGGATGTAGGGCGCGTTGTCGGCGATCCAATCTGGCTCGAGCCGCCCGCCGAGGTACAGGCCGCCGACGATGAACGTGATGACGATGAACCAGACCAAGGCCGCCTGCAGGCGGAAGATAAGCCGCGCGCGCTGTCGAGCGGCGGCCAGTCGGTGGGCAACCGACCGCGGCCGGCCTTCGAGCCTGGCGTCGGATGGTTCGTCGACAGCCGTCATCGGGTCAGGTCTCCCGCATCAAACGCGCCGGGGACGCCCATCGCTGGACGTCCCCGGGCGTTGCGAGTGACGAGTCGCCTACTGCGGAACGGAGTAGTCGATCCCGTCGTACCACTTCGCGCTGAGGTCGGTCAGCGTGCCGTCGTCGTGCATCTCGCCGATGATCCGATCCACCTCGGCCACGAGCGAGTCGTTGTCGGTCACCGCGTTGTCGAAGGCGACGCCGAGGCCCTCGTTGAAGACTGGATCGCCGACGGCGACGACCGGGAGGCCGTCCGCGATCGCGCCATCAACGGTCGTGATCGACGACAGCCAGCCCTCGAAGTCGTCCCGGCCATCGCGCCAGGCCTCGGGACAGTTGATGTCGGTCGGCAGGGTCACGACCTCTGCGCCCTCCGGCACGGGCGCCGGCGAACCGGCATCATCGGGGAGCTCGAGCGTCCCTTCCAGCCAGAACTGGTACGTGGTCGACTCGCCGACGCAGATCGTGGCGCCGGCCAGGTCCTCGACGGACGTGATGTCACTGCCCTCCATAACCGCCATCTGGGCAGGCGTGTAGTAGTAGGACTGGGTGAAGTCCAGGACCTCTTCGCGCGCCGGCGTGATGGTCACCGAGCCGACGCTCATGTCCCATCGATTCGACCATGCGCCCGCCACGACGGCGTCGAAGCTGGGCGTCTCGAACTGGACGTCGACGCCCAGTCGCTCGCCGATCTCCTTGGCGACATCGATGTCGAAGCCTTCCAGCTCGTTGGTGTCTTCGTTCAGGAAGGACTGCGGCGGATACGCGGGGTCGGTCGAAACCTTGATCACCCCTGCCGACTTGATCCGCGCCAGGTAGTCCCCACCGCTTCCGATATTGCAGGCCGTGACCACCACCATGATCGCGAGGAACAGGGGAGCCGTTCTGCGCAGCGCCATCTATCTCTCCTTCGTCGGGCAAGCGCCTGCTCGCTCGGGCAGCGGCGCCTTTCGTGCGGAAGGTTGTAGCACGCGCGGGCTGCGGGCGACAAGGCGAATCGGGCTTCGATGGGAGGCCGCGGGTGGACCGGTACACTCGCATCCGCATGAGGAGCACGAGGGTGGAGGTGCGGCAACGGATGCGCGCAGCTGGCGCGACCATCGTGCTCGCCAGCCTGTTCGCGGGCTTGATCCCGTTGATGTCTGCGGCTGCCGCGCCGATCCCGCCACGAGTCTCTGTGCCGGAGGCAGGAGCGCCGAAGGCGCCACAGGTCGTGGCGCGGAAGCCCTGTCCGGCAAGCCGCTTCACCTGCATCACGCTCCGTGTCCCGCGCGACCATTTCGCCCCGCCCGGCGGCCCCACCTTCGACGTGACCTTCGCGCTGCAGCGGGCAACCCGTCATCCGCGGAAGGGCGTGTTCGTCACGATCACCGGCGGCCCGGGCACGAGCGGCATCTCGGTCGCCGACAGCTACACCGATGCGCTGGATCCACGGATCCCGGCGCAGTACGACACGGTGTTCATCGACCAGCGCGGCGTCGGCACGTCGCGGCCGCTCCAGTGCCCCGATGCGTCGCTCGAGTGGTACACCAGCGACGCGCTGCCAACCCTGTCCGAAGCCCAGGCGGTCGCCTATGCGGACGATGCGCGGCGCTACGCCAATCGCTGCGTGGCCGAGACCGGCGTCAACCCGACACTGCTGCCCTACTTCTCGACGCGGCAGGCGGTCGAGGACCTCGAGGCAATCCGCAGCTGGCTGGGAGCCGATCGCCTCGACCTGTATGGCGAGAGCTATGGGACGCAGTACGTCCAGACCTACGCCGCGGCTCACCCGGACCGCATCCATGCCCTCTTCGTGGATGGCCCGGTGGATCTCACTCTCACCGGAACCGAGTACTACGCGGAAGACGTCCGCGCCTTCGACGAGACGCTGCGCATGACGCTGAACGTCTGCTCGCGCAGGCCGGCCTGCCGTCGCGATGTCGTGGGCAACGACGCCCTGGCGGTCTACGACCGCACCGCGGCCCTGCTGGCGGACCGGCCTCGCCACTTCGACTTCGTGGATGCGTCAGGTCAGCTGCGGCGGCGGTCCTTCTCGCTGGGCGACCTGGAGACCGCGGCGGCCGGCTACGTGTACTCGAACACCGATCAGATGCAGCTCCAGCGCGCGATGGCCTGGGCGTCGCGTGGCGAGCTCCTGCCGCTTGCCCGGCTCCTCTATGTCTCGCTGGGTCAGGATCCGGAGACGCTGGCAGCCATCGTCGATCCCTCGTACTCGGACGCCATGTACTACGCGGTCGAGTGCATGGACTACGCATATGGCAGCGGCTCCGCCGCGGCCCGCGCCGCTGACTACCTGGCCGCGGGCAACGCTGCGGGCGTGGCCTCGGTTCGCCTGGGCAGCATCTTCTACGGCGACCTGCCGTGTGCCTTCTGGCCGGCGCATCCGCCGACCCAGGCCCGTCCGTCGTACCTGACCAACACGCCGTTCCCGGTCTTCGTGCTGGCATCGACCAAGGATCCGGCCACGCCCTACGCGGGCGCACTCCGCATCTTCGATCAGCTGGACGACGCGTACCTCATCGTTCAGCCGGCCGGGCCGCACATCATCTTCGGCCGTGGCGCGCCGTGCCCGGACAAGCTGATCACCGCCTACCTCCTTCGGGGGGACCGTCCCGCTCACCGTCGCACCGTCTGCGGCCGGGTTGGCCCGGATCCGTACGTGCGGATCCCCGCGGCCCGCATCGGGCAGTACGCCGGCGCCATGCCGGCCATGCGTGCCATGGATGACGAGATCAACTACAACGCCGACTACTGGGCGTGGGACGGGCTCGGCCAACTCCGGGTCGGGTGCCTGTTCGGTGGATCGATCACGTACCGGGCGTACGGGAAGGGTTATCGGGCAGCCATGGATGCCTGCGCCTTCACGAGCGGCCTGTCACTGACGGGCAATGCCACCATCAATGACGTGGCGGGGACGTTCGCTTTGGATGTGCGGGCGCCGGGTGGCACGCGGCTCAGGTATCTCCGGGATGCCAATGGAAGCCGATCCGTCCACGGCACGTACCGGGGCGATCCAGTCGACATCGAGCGTCCGGCCGCCTGACGGTACACTCGGCGGGATGGCCACCGCACAACCCCTGCCGCTCGCCCGCGCCTCGACGATTCCGTCGCGGTTCTACCTCGACCCTGAGATCCTGGCGGCCGAGAAAGAGCGCGTCTTCGGCCGGACCTGGCAGCTGGTCGCACGCGCCGAGGACCTGTCCCGCGTCGGCGATTTCATCCCGGTCACGGTCCTGGACGAGCCAGTGGTCATCACCCATGGCCTCGATGGCGAGCTGAAGGCCTTCTTCAACGTCTGCCGACATCGGGCAGGCCAGGTCGCCCTGACTCGCGGCAATCGCAAGTCCCTCCAATGCCGATACCACGGCTGGACCTACGGCCTGGATGGCTGCCTGCGCGCGGCACCCGAGATGGAGGAGACCGAGGGCTTCGCCAAGGAGGACTTTGGCCTCGTCCCGGTGCGGGTGGACCGATGGGGGCCGTTCGTCTTCGTCAACCTCTCTGACGATGCCCCGCCGCTGGCCGACTTCCTGGGCGCGATTCCCGCCGAGGTGGCCGCGTCCGGCTACGACGTGGAGCACATGCACCTGGTGGAGCGACGCGATTACGTGGTCGAGTGCAACTGGAAGGTCTACGTCGACAACTACCTGGAGGGCTACCACCTCCCGATCGCGCATCCGCAGCTCTTCAAGGAGCTCGACTACGACAGCTACCGGGTCGAGGAGTTCCGCTACTACTCCAAGCAGCACGCGCCGATCCGCGAGCTGAAGGCGGGGGAGGAGCTGGGGGTCGATCGCCGCTACATGCGCCAGCCCGGCGCAGAGGATTCGGCGCTCTATTACTGGCTCTTCCCGAACACGATGTTCAACGTGTACCAGGACAACATGTCGTCGAACGTGATCCTGCCGCTGGGACCGGACCGCACACTGACCATCTTCGAGTGGTTCTTCGCCGATCCCGGCACGGGGGAGGGGTGGGAGAGCATGCAGCAGGCGATCGCGTTCTCCGATGAGATCCAGCAGGAGGACATCGTCATCTGCGAGCAGGTGCAGCGCGGCCTCCGGTCCCGCGCCTACGACACGGGACGCTTCTCCGCCAAGCGGGAGAACGGCGTCTACCACTTCCAGAACCTCGTCCGCCAGTTCCTGGGGGAATAGCCAATGTCCGCACCGGCCCGCGCAGATGGGCGCCTCACCGTGGCGCTGGTCTCCGAGGTCTTCTGGGAGCCGGACGGCCGCGGCCGCCTGCGCGACCGCCTGGCGCAGGCCGCGGACCGTGGCGCGGACCTCGCGGTGCTGCCCGAGATCCCGCTCAATCCGTGGAGCCCCGCCACCAAGGACCAGCGCGACGACGACGCCGAACCGATGGGTGGCCCGCGCATGACCACGCAGCAGGAGGCGGCGGCGGAGGAGGGGATCGGGCTGGTCGGCGGCATCATTCACCGCGACGCGGAAACCGGGCGCAGGACGCAGCGCACCGTGATCTTCGATCGCGCCGGCGAGCTGGTCGCCACCTACGAAAAGCTCCATCTCCCCGATGAGCCGGGCTTCTGGGAGCCGGCACACTACGACCCCGGCACCGCGGCCCCACGGCGGATCGACGCGTTCGGCCTGCCGATTGGCGTGCAGGTCTGCTCGGACACCAACCGCCCGCAGGGAACGCAGCTACTCGCCGCCCAGGGTGCTGCCGCGGTGCTCATCCCGCGCGCCACCGAAGAGGCCACTTACCAGCGCTGGAAGGTCGTCTTCCGCGCCAACGCGCTGACGAACAGCTGCTATGTGCTGTCGGTGAACCGGCCAGCACCGGAGCAGGGCGTGCTGCTCGGCGGGCCATCGATCGCCGTGGACCCCGCCGCCCACGTCATGGTCGAGACCACCGACACGCTGGCGCTCGTGACCCTGGACGCGGACATCATTCGCAAGGCCAAGGTCGCCTATCCGGGCTACCTGCCCACGCGGGCGTCGCTGTACGCGGACGCGTGGAGAGAGATCGCCGCGCAGGACGGAGAGGCGCCTACTCCGTCAGCGTGAAGCGGCCCTGGGCGAGCAGCTGCGGAGAGCCGCCCTGGCGCCGGTAGGCGCGGAGCATGAAGTCGCCGGTGCCCCAGCCGGTGCCCACCGGAATCCCGAGGATCAGGTTGTCGGTCGGGTTGCACCACCCGACGACCGAGGCCACGGAATTCACCGGCAGCGTTCCCTCCAACCGCTTCTGGACGATGGTGAGATCCCCATTGGCCTTGATCTTCAGCACCTCCTCCTGGTACTGGTCGACGCCGAATGGCTCCGGCAGGGAGATCGAGTGGCAGAAGGTGCTGCCACTGGCGAAGGTGTCGGTCTTGTCGATCACCTCCTGCGTCGACTGGTTCAGGGCGCGACCGAAGGTCAGCGTCCCGATCAGCTCGGGCGTGGGCTCGGCAGTCGGCGCGGCGCTGGCGGAGGCAGGAACCTCGGAGGCGGACGCCCCGACGCTCGCCGAGGGGGTCGGTGACGCGGAGGCGATCACCGGCGGTGCCACGGGCAGCATCCCGGACAGGATCAGTCCAAATACGATTGCGACGCCGATCGTGGCGAGCGCCGCGCCGATCGAGAAGAGGGAGTCGCGATCAGTGGGGAGCCGGCCGGATGGAGGCTTGGAGCCGGCGCCGCCCGGCCGCATCGGGACGCCGCAGGACCGGCAGATCTGTGCCCAGGAGGGGTTCGCGCGCCCGCAGTTGAAGCACTCGACGCTGTCGCCCGTCATCGGGACGCAGCCTAGCATGCGTGCCCTTGCCGGAAGCCGCGCGCTCGGCACGGCCCTTGCATCCACCAGGCGAGCAACCGACTGCTGACTGGAGGGCCCGCGTGGGCAAGATTCTGCTTGGCGTGATCATCGGGATCATCCTGGTGATCTGGCTGCTCGTGGCCTGCGTCAACGCGCTGTTCTAGAGGACTGACCGATGGCGCAGCCGCAACGCAGCAAGCCACGGAAGGCCAAGGAGGAACCGAGCCTGTCGGACCGATTTCGCGCCTGGTCCGACGCGATTACCCGCGCCGTCGGCACGCCCTGGGCGATGGTCGCCGCGCTCGCGATCGTCGTCGTGTGGTTCGTCACGGGACCGATCTTCGGCTTCAGCGACACGTGGCAGCTGGTGATCAATACGGGCACCACCATTGTCACCTTCCTGATGGTGTTTGCCATCCAGACCAGCCAGAACCGCGAGTCAACGGCGCTGCACCTCAAGATCGATGAGCTGATCCGCGCGCATCCGAGCGCCAGGAATCGGCTGATGGGCGAGGAGCTGGCAACCGAAGCCGAGGTCGAGGAGGACGAGCGCGACATGATGGAACGCGCCGACCACGAGGACGCCGAGACGCGCCATCGGCGAGCGGAGGCTTCACGCCGGCGAAAGCAGACGGAGCGGAATCGCCGCTAGCGCTTCTTCTTCGCGGGCGCTTTCTTGGCAGCCGGCAGCGTGCCCATGGCATCGGTCGCCTCCGACAGGGAGGCATACGGACCGTGCAGGGCGGGCTGCCCCAGCTCGTCGGTCAGTTCGGTGTCCATCAACCACCACGGGCCGGACTGCTGCTGCACGACATACCGTCCGTCCTCGCTGCGGTAGCGGCCGGCGGTCTCACGCTTCAGCTTGGGTTTGTCGCGTTCGGGAGACATCGGTCCATCACTCTATCGGGATCGGCATGCCTGATGCTTGCTTGCTCGATTCATGGACAACCTGCGAATCCTTACGATCCGATATCCGGGCCTGGTGCGCTGGTCGTGGCTCGCCCTCCTGCTGGTGCTTGCCGCGTGCAACCAGGGTAGTGGCAGTGATGGGGGCGGGGGCCCCGCCTACTGAGCTCTGGACACGAAGGAACCGGCGCCCGGGATGGTCGCTGACCAATCCTTGCGCCGGCTCATCCGTTCCCCCCGCGGGCCGCGTGTGTTGCACCTCTCGTGCCACCCGGCCGGCTGAGCCCCTGGCCTACTCAGGAGGCCACATGTCGTACGCGGTGAAGTCCACCCAGACGAGGTCCCGCGTGTTCGGAATGGCCTGCAGCAGGGCGTTGCCGATGTCGCGCGGCGGATCCTGCAGGTTCTTCCACCAGGCGCTGTCCGACTGGTAGCCGTATAGGCTCGCGCCGCGCATCGCGCTCAGGCCTGCATGCGGCCTGCCACGGCTGCGCCTGGTCGACGGGGAGGACGAAATAGCCCTGGGAGGCGCGGCTGCCTGCCGGTACTGGACCGACAACGCGCGTCCCAGGACTAGGTTCGGAACCCTATGGCTGCTGGAGGCCGCTGGCTGTCAGCGACCCGACACACTCCGGTCCAATATGCGGCCGGCGACACCGGTCTGCGCGTCAAGGGCGTGCCGCAGAATGCGAAGGAGCCGGTGGTCTGCTGCTTTCTCCCGCGCAGCTGGCCTCCGGCTCGTTCGGCCCCCCAACGTTCCCCCTAATTCCGGGCCGTGGCCCGTATCGGGATCCTATATGCGCCCACCGCGACGGGGCATCCGTGATATCCCGGAGTCGGGTACGGATTCGTCCCTCCGGATGGGGAAAAGACGACTGCTGCGGGGTCCGGGGTGGCTGGCTGAAAGGTTGCCCGCAAGGTGTGCCTGCTAGCGTCCTATACATGGGGGTACAGCATCAGCCGTTGGTTCTCCCCGAGCGCATCGTGGCCGGTGACGTCTCGGGCTGGCTGCGCGACGCGATGGCGGAACGACGCCTCTCAGCGCGAGTCGTGGGGATGCGCACCGGCATCAACCACAGCACCATCACTCGTCTGCTCGGAGACGATGGCCGCCAGCCGAGTCTGGCGACCATCGTGGCGCTGCTGCGTCTCTTCGGCGCTCAGCGGCAGAGCGAGTTCATCGCCGATGGCCGTCCAACGAACGGATACGGTCGTTCGAACGGATACGGTCCTTCGAACGGACGCGGTCCCACGAACGGACACAGTGCAACGAACGGACGCGGTCCCACGAACGGACACAGTCCAACGAACGGACACAAGACGGACGTGTCCGTCCCCTGACGGGGACCTTGACCCGCCATCAACATCCCCTTGGCAGGTCGTTCGTGCGAGCAGCGCACGCTCCGTACATGCATGGATCCGATGGGGTAGGCGCGATCCTGGGGCCGCTGGTCGCCCCGATCATCCTGGCCGCGATCCTGACCTGGATGGTATTGGCCTGTATACGCTCCTTGCCAAGCCGTTCGACCTAGACGTGCTGAAGGGCACCGTGCGGCACGCGATGACGGCCGCCAGCGGCTGATCTGAGCCCACCCCCAAGGCTTCGACGGGTGGGCGGGGAACCGTGCGCTCTGCCCCACGCTGGTGCTGTGCGGGGTACTTATGAGCCATCGACCGGGAGTGGTTGGGTCATCACCCTTGCCGGGCTGCGGCGTCACCGAACATGGCGGTGCCAGAGGCCAGTGAGGTATGAGTCCTTGGCCAAGATCCCGTCCATCGCGGTATGTGTTGCCACCGCCGCGCTTTTCCTGCTCGGATCTGTGCCGGTCGCGGCTGCCACCGACACGCTCGAATGCGGCCTCTTCCGTGACTACACCGCGCCCAATCCGATCGGCGACACGCCAGGGAGCATCACCTTCGGGCTCAGCGGACCTGCCGAGACGATTGCAGCCGATGCGACGCTCGTTCCCCCAACCGATACCAACCTCGCCTCGCTTCAAGGCGGGGCGCCCACCTGCCTGACGGTGACGCGGGAGTCTGGCGTCATCACCTCATTGGCGTTCGCAGCTTCCGGCACGATCAGCGGCATCCCGGAGCTCGTAGCCGACTTGTTTGGTCCGGGCCAGGACGCCTATGTCATCTCCGATCGGCTCTTCACGCCGGCGGAGCTGGTGGCTACGAACGCTGGGCTTTCGGCGTTGATCAAGACGGCCGCCGACAGCGAGTCAACCTTCGCCGTCACCTTCCAGATCGACCTGACCTCGGGCGTGCCAACCGGATTTGTGGCAACCACCACCCTTTCGGGCAGCGTGGGCATCCTTGCTGGCGGGGACATCGCGATTGGATCGGCCACCTTGCCGGATGAGGTCATTTCACCCGGTGCGCGCCAGGACCTGCATGAGGCTGCCGCCCTTGGCGTGCCAGCCACCGTGATCGTGGATGGGATAGGCACGCTCGACCAATCCTCCGAGGGGGGCGTCTCGGTCGCGATTACGCTCTCCGTGACCTTCACAGCTCCGTCCACGACGCCCGCGCCGACTCCGGCCGAGGTCCCCGACACCGCGTTGCTTGCAGTGCGAGGCGGCGCCGGGTGGTTCGTCTTTGCTGTGCTGCTGCTCCTTGCGAGCGTTGGTCTCATGCGCGCCTCGTTTGGTCCTTCTCGCTGAGCATCCGGGGCGGCGCGGCGGTGCCTACCTGCACCATCCATATCCTCCGCTGACTACCCAAGTGCACGACCGTCGAGCATCATGGGCCGCTCCGAATGCGGGGTGGCAGGAACTGCAGCCTGTTCCACGGCGTGGAGTCCGATTGCTACGGTCGCCCGACTCCATGCCGCTGCCAATGGCGAGACCGACCTCGGCCGAAGGAGCATCGCGGTGGAGCCGCGATGAGCGACTGCGGGAAACCGAGGAACCTGACCGTGCGTATCGTGCCCATAGTTCGGCTGGCGCTCGTCGCCATCGTCCTTGTGGGATGCAGCTCCCAGATCGCTTTCACCGCGCCTGGCGTTCCGATTGCGTCCGCAAGCGTCCCCGCGAGACCCTCAGCATCACCAACCCCGGCCCCGGAGCTCACGCTGCTGGAGCAGGGCCGGCTGTACCTGGCAACCGATCGGCCCTACTACAGGCGGCTCTGTAGCTTTTACACGCGCTGGGCCGGCAGGACCGATTGGAATGCCATGGCGTCCGCCATCGACAGGCTTGCCGGCGTGCATCGCACGTGGGCCGACGAGCTGCGCAAGATCGCGTGGACTCGAGATGTACGGAGCGACATCAAGAGGCTGGTCAGGAACCTTGCAGCGCAGGAGGCCGCCATGCGAGCGGAGGCGGCGGCGTCCAACCGTGTGACCTTCTGGCGTGTCAACAAGCAGGTCTACAAGTTGAATGTCAGGGGCGCCCAGATGGCCAATGCGGTCCGCTTCACGCTTGGGTTGGAGAGCATCGGCGGCGACGCGTGTGACGACTCGACCTGAGCACGAATTCTGTTGGTGCCGGAGGTGAGACTTGAACTCACACGAGCTTGCGCTCATCGGTGTTTGAGACCGACGCGTCTGCCGATTCCGCCACTCCGGCACGCGGCTCCCTCCGCGAGGGATGTGATTATAGGAACGGATGCCCGCCACCGATCCGAGCAGCCCCGGCACGAGGACCGCGCCGCTCCCTGATGAGCAGGCAGTCGTGGCGCGGGCGGCGGCGGGGGATCGGACCGCCTTCACCCAGCTGATCGAGCATTACCAATCGGCCTGCTATGGCCTCGCCTGGCGCCTCCTGGGCGATGCCGACCAGGCGGCCGATGCGACCCAGGACGCCTTCGTCCACGCGTACGACGCCATTGGCAGCTTCCGGGGTGGTGTCTTCCGCTCATGGATGCTGCGCATCACGGCCAACGCCAGCTACGACATCCTGCGGCGTGCCCAGCGCCGGCCGACCACCGAGCTGCCTGATCCGGAGGAAGGGGGGACAGAGCTCCCGGATGAGGCTGCGCCGAACCCGGTGGTCGAGGCCGCGCGCGCGGAGCTCTACCGCCATCTGGATGCCGCGCTGCGGTTGTTGCCGCCGGACCAGCGGTACGCGGTGGTGCTGTGCGACGTGTACGGCATGGACTACGGCGAGGTGGCCGAGGCGACCGCATCGGCCCTGGGAACGGTCAAGTCGCGGATCCACCGCGGCCGGCTGCGGCTACGGGAGCTGATGGCCGAGCACCGGGAACTGTTCGAGCGCTGAGGGCGTCTGGACCGATGACGATGCAGCACCAGATCCATCCTGATGACGAGCGCCTGGCGGCGCTGTCCGGCGGCGACCCGGAGGTCGCGTCGGACGCTGCGCTGCGCGCGCACGTCGATTCGTGCGACCGATGCACCGACGTGTTGCGCGAGCTCGGCTCGCTGCGCACCGCATTGAGCGAGCTGCCGGACCTCGTTCCGTCTCGACCGCTGCAGCTTCTGCCGCCCGTCGCCGAGCCGAGAGTCGCTTCCCGTGGCGGTTGGCTGCGACGCCTGGCCGGCCCGGCGATGGCGGCCGGCTTCGTGCTGGTCGCCGTGGGTGCGATTGGCAGCTCCGGATTCAGCCTGGGCATGGGCAGTGCCGGCGCTGCCCCGAGCCAGGCGGAGGCCGCGGGGCAGGACTCCATGACCGGGGGGTCTCCGCTCGTTGCCCCCGGCGCCGCGGCGTCGCCCGAGACGTCCACCCGCGGGATGAATTTGGGCAGCGAAGGCCAGCGGAGCGAGGACCAGGAAAGCAACACGTCGCCGCAGACGCAGCCCGTGGCACCGCCCGCCGATCGCGGCGGCACGGACAGCCCGTTCGCGCCAGCCGACCCGCGCCTCCCGTGGCTGGTGGTGCTGGGCCTGGGGGTCGGGCTGTTGATGGCGGGAATCTACCTGCGCTTCGCGCAGCAGCCGCGCGCCGGCTGACCCGGCGGCGTCGCTAGGTCAGGCGCCCGGCGACGATCGCGGCGATCAGCACCAGCAGCATCACGATCCCGGCCAGCACAGCCGCCCAACCGCTGTCGCGGAACCCTCGCTCGGCGGGGGCCAAGGGCGGTGGACGCCGAGTCGTGACGACCGGCGCCCCGTCCGCCGCACGGCGCGTGCGGGGAGCGGCCCGCACCTCGTCGGCCGTGGTGCGCCAGGTGGCCCAGGTGCGCGTCGTGGTCGGCTGTCGCGGCCGGATCTCGGGACGCGATGCCGCCCAGTGACCGGAGAGCGGCGTGCCGGCGCTGGGATGCGCGCGGTCGTACTCCGCGCGGCGCACCGCCGACGAGAGGATGAACCAGGCCTCGTTCACGCGGCGCATCGACTCGGAGACCTCCTGATCGGGGTGAAGGTCCGGGTGGAAGCGCTTCGCCAGGCGTCGGCGGGCACGCGCGAGCTGCAGCGGCGAGGCGTCGCGCCCTACGCCCAGGACGGCGTAAGGATCGAGCGCCGAGCGGTTGGGCATGGGGCGATTCTACCGGCCGCTCGCCCGGATTCATCGGTCTAGACTGGATTCTCCGATGGCCGATCGCCGACCGATCCTCATGCTGATCGACGGGCCCAGCCTGGTCTATCGCGGCTACTTCGCGCTGCCGCCGCTGACCATGTCAGATGGGACGCTGGTCAACGCCGTGTTCGGATTCCTGCAGATCGTGCTGCGCGGCATGCAGGACCTGAAACCGGACTTCGCCATGCTCAGCTTCGACATCGGCCGGCCCCAGTTCCGCTTCGACGCCTATCCCGAGTACAAGGCCGGGCGGCCGTCGATGCCGGACGACCTGCGCGCGCAGTTCCCGATCGTGCGCGAGATCGCGCAGATGATGAACATCCCCATCCGCGAGCTGGAAGGCTACGAGGCCGATGACGTGATCGGGACACTGGTCCAGCACGGGAAGCGGGCGGGGGTGGATACCTACATCGTCTCCGGCGACCTGGACGGTCTGCAGCTGGTGAACGACCACGTTCGGCTGCTCACGACTCGGATGGGCGTGGCGTCCACGGTCATCTACGACGAGGCCAAGGTCATGGAGCGCTATGGCCTGCGCCCCGACCAGATGCTCGACTACAAGGCGCTCAAGGGCGACACCTCCGACAACATCCCCGGCGTGCCGGGGGTGGGGGAGAAGACCGCCATCCAGCTACTCCAACAATTCGAGACGCTGGACGGCATCTACGAGCGGCTCGACGAGGTGAAGGGGAAGCTGCGCGACCGCTTGGCGGAGCATCGCGAGTCGGCCCTCATGTCGCGTGAGGTCGGCCGAATCGTCATCGATCTGCCCGTGGAGCTGAACCTGGACGAGGGACGGACCGGCCGCTACGACCGCCGCGCCGTGGCGCAGCGCTTCCGCGAGCTGGAGTTCCGGACCCTGATCGACCGGCTGCCGCCCTCGAGCATCGCGCCGACGGGTTACGGGCCGGCCGAGCAGGACACCGGCAGCGGACTGCAGCTGTCGCTGGACCTGCTGGGTGGCGCGCGATCCGCTGAAGCCGCTGCCGCTGCCGATGGCAACGGCGCAACGCCCGCAGAAGCGGCCAGTGCCGGTCCGGATGCGGTGAGCGACCCCAGCGGGGCGATCGAGCACGTGGACCCGCGAATCGTGCGCAGCGACGCAGACCTGGCGGAGCTGGAGACGTGGCTCACCGCCCATGGCGATGCCGTGGGCCTGGGCTGGGCCGCCGGCGCCGGCCGGCCGCTGGAGCGCCCGCTGCTGGGGATCGCCATGGCGGGAGAGGACGGCTCAACCTGGTACCTGCCGTGGAGCGATGACCGGCCGTTGCCCGCCTGGTTCGGCCGCTCGGACCGGCCGTTGATCGGCCACGACCTGAAGCAGCTGCTCACCATGCTGGCGCGACGGGGCGTGGTAATGGAAGGGCCGGCCAGCGACACGCTGGTGGCCAGCTACATGACGAACCCCTCGCTGCGCGCCCAGACGCTGGACGACCTGGCCGCGAACCGCTTTAGCGCATCGCTGCCGGAGCGGCCGGTGAGCGGTGAGGTCGAGGTCGAGGAGACGCCCGTCGCTCGTCGGGCCGCGGCGGAAGGGTTGACAAGCCTGCTCGTCCGCCCGGCGCTCGAGACGGAGCTGACCGAGGGCGGCATGAGCGACCTGTTCAACGAGGTCGAGATGCCGCTGCTGCCGGTCCTGGCGCGGATGGAGCTGGCGGGCGTGACCATTGACCGCGACCAGTTGGCGGCGATGAGCGTCGAGTTCGCCGCCACGCTGGCCGATCTCGAGAAGCGGATCTATGCACTGGTGGGGCACGAGTTCAACATCGGGTCACCAAAGCAGCTGGAGCAGGTCCTCTTCGGCGAGCTGGGCCTGCCGGCGACGAAGCGCACGCGGACCGGTTACTCGACGGATGCATCGGTCCTGGAGGAGCTGCGCGAGAAGCACGAGGTGGCGGGCCTGATCCTGGAACATCGCCAGGTGTCGAAGCTGAAGGGCACCTACGTCGACGCGCTGCCGAACCTGGTGGGCAGCGACGGCCGCCTCCACACGACCTACCAGCAGGCGGTGGCGGCGACTGGGCGGCTGTCCAGCATCGACCCCAACCTGCAGAACATCCCCATCCGTTCCGCGCTGGGACGCCGCATCCGGCGCGCCTTCGTGGCGCCGCCGGGCAAGCTGCTGTTGGGCGCCGACTACTCGCAGCAGGAGCTGCGCATCCTGGCTCACGTATCCGGCGACGCGGGGCTCAAGGCGGACTTTGCCGCCCATTCCGACATCCATTTGGCCGCCGCGGCCCGGGTGCTGGGGGTGCAGGCGGAGGACGTGACGCCGCACATTCGCAGCGTGGCCAAGATGATCAACTACGGCATCGCCTATGGCCTGAGCGACTTCGGGCTGGCCGACCGTCTCAAGATCCCGCGCGAGGAGGCGCAGCGCTTCATCGCCGACTACTTCACCGCCTACCCGGGGATCCGCCGCTACACGGTCGAGATCCGAATGCTCGCCCGCGACCAGGGCTTCGTGACCACGCTGCTGGGCCGCCGCCGCTACTTGCCGGAGCTGACCGCGCGTAACGGGGCCCTGCGTTCCGCCGGCGAGCGCATGGCGATCAACATGCCAATCCAGGGCACCGCCGCCGACGGCATGAAGATCGCCATGGTCCGCCTGGACGCCGCCATCCGGGAGCGCGGCCTGCGCTCGCAGATGCTGCTGCAGGTTCATGACGAGCTCATCTTCGAGACCGATGAGGAGGAGCTCCCGGTCCTGGCGGCCCTCGCCGACGAGGTGATGGAGGGCGCCCTCCCGCTGGATCCGCCGCTGGAGGTGGGGCTCAAGGTCGGGACAGACTGGGAGACCATGGACCGATACGTCCGGGAGGACGGCTCCTGGCGGCGCATCCCCAAGACGGCGGTCGACGTGGCTCGCGAGGAGGCGGAAGAGGCGATCGCCGAGCCGCTCTCCGCGTAGCCAGATGCCCGAGCTGCCGGAGGTCGAGACCGTCGCGCGGGACCTGCAGCGCTGGGTCGCGGGCGCGCAGATCACCGATGCGGAGGTCCGATGGGCGCGGACCATCCGCCATCCGGAGCCGGAGCAGTTCGTGGCCGAGATCCGCGGCGCACAGATCAGCCGCGTGGGCCGCCGCGCCAAGAGCGTGCTTATCAACCTGGCCGATGGGCGGGTCATGACCGTGGCGCTGCGCATGACCGGGGCGCTGATCGTGGCGCCGGCCGGCACGCCGGACGATCCCTACGCGCGGGTCGTGTTCCAGCTCGCCGATGGACGGGAGCTGCGCTACCGCGACGTGCGCAAGTTCGGGCGCATCGGCCTGTGGGAGGGCGGGGGGTTGGTGCGCCGTCCATCCAAACGCCGTGGTCGGTCCAAGCGAGTGGGGGACCCCAAGGCGCCGTACCGGGTTGGCGACGTATTCGGCCGCCACGGGCCGGAGCCGTTGGCCACGACCTTCACCGCCGCCAAGCTGGCGGAGCGGCTGCGCGGGCGCTCGGCACGGCTCAAGACGCTGCTGCTCGACCAGTCGTTCGTGGCCGGCGTCGGCAACATCTACGCCGACGAGGCGCTGTGGCGGGCACGCCTCCACCCTCTGCGTACCGCCGACTCGCTGACACCGGACGAGGTGCGGCGGCTGCATCGGGCCATGCGGTCCGTCCTGCGCCAGGGCATCAGCAACCGGGGCACCAGTTTCGGCGACTACGTCGGGGCCGATGACCAGCCAGGCGACAACGCGGAACGGCTGGCGGTCTACCGCCGGACCGGCGAGCCCTGCTTCCGGTGCGGCCGGCCGATCGAACGGATCGTGGTTGGGCAGCGCAGCACGCACTTCTGCCCGCGCTGCCAGAAGGCGCCGGCGGCAGAGGGTGCAACGGGGGATGCCGCGTGAAGGTGATCGGGCTCACCGGCAACATCGGCTGCGGCAAGTCGACCGTGGCCGGCTGGCTGCGCGAGATGGGGGTGGCGGTGATCGACCTGGACGCCGTCGCCCGCCAGATCCGCAACAACGACGCGGAAGCGCGACGCCGGATCGAGGCGCGCTTCGGAACGATCGAGGCGGGGAAGCTGGCGCCTATCGTCTTCAGCGACCCTGTCGCCCTGCGCGACCTGGAGGCGATCCTGCACCCCCTGGTCCGCAACGAGACGCGGATTCGCCTGGCGGAGCTGGAGGCTGCCGGCGCGGAGGCCGCCTGCATCGAGGCGATCAAGCTGCTCGAGTCGCCGCTGAACGACGCCTGCGACAGTACCTGGGTTGTGCGCTGCGACGAGGACGATGCCGTGGCGCGCGTGGCGGCGTCGCGCGGCATGAGCGAGGTGGAGGCGCGCGCCCGCCTGGCCAACCAGTCGCCGCAGGAAGACAAGGTTGCCGCCGCCGACGTGGTGATCGATGGCTCCGCGCCGCTCGACGAGACCCGTCGTGAGGTGGACGATGCCTTCGCGCAGGTGATGGCCAGCTAGGCCGCCAAGAAACCGAAACGCCGGCCCTCAGGGGACCGGCGTCATCGGTGCCGTCGTGGAGTCGGCCTGAATCAGCGCTCCGCGCTGCGGTCCTCGAAGACCGGCGGCTTCGGGACGGGGAACCCGAACTCATCGATCAGGGTGTCGATGGTCGAGCCATTGGTGGTCGCCACGCGATCGTCCACGTCCGGCCGGAGCACGAAGGTGAACTGGCCGCCGGCCGCGGTGAGCTCCGCCACCTTCTCGGCGGTGGCCAGGTCTGTGCGCAGGATGTAGAGGCCGCCGTTGCGGGCCAGGATGGTCAGCGACTGGAGCGTGACCTTGGTCGATGGCCCCGGGATGATGTCGGACTGCGTCTGCTCGGCCTGCTCCGCCGTCTGGCCGATCTCCGGGTTGATGGCCATGGTCACGATCAGGTCGACCAGCTGGCCGGGGACCAGGGTTCCGGCCACCGCCTTATCATCCGGCACCGATACGCTCACGGCGCGCATGTCCGGCCCCTCCGGATCGAACTCCTCGCCAGGCTCCAGGATCGAGTAAGCCTGACCCTGGGTGCTGGAGGCGAGCATGTTCTGGGTGAGCATCTGCCCGGTCATGATGGTGACGCCCGAGACGCGGCCCAGGACCTCATCGATGCGTGTCATGGCCGAGTCGTTGGTCGAGTCGGCGACGACGCTGCGCATGACCAGGTCGCCCTCCTCGATGGGCTTTCGACCCGGGATGTCGCGGGCCGCCACCACCACGTCGCGCATGACGACATCGTCCTGCGGCAGGAGGCTGCTGGCCTGCAGGGCGACGAAGACGATCCCCGCCACCATGAGGGCCATCAGCAGGCCAACGGCCAGGTAGAGCTTCGACCGCTTGCTGTTCTTGTCCGAGTACTCGAGTTCCACGACGGTTATCTCCTTGGAGCTACCAGGGTCGAAGCCGCGCGCTCTGGGCACGGCGCAGGTTCTGGTCGGTTGGATCTGGATAGATGCCGCTCACGGCGCGACCGGATATGGCGTTGGAGTTGATATCGGTGATCTGGAAGACACCGAAGCCGATGACGTCCACGTAGCTGCCCGAGCTGGCCGAGGTGGCCACCGTGAAGGTGATCGGCTGGATATGGACAACCGGTTGCCCGTCGCCATTGGTGCCGTAAGCACGGACGTTGAACCGATAGCAGCCGGGCGCCAGGCCCACGCTGTTGATGGTCAGCGTCGACAGCGCCCCGCTGCCCGATGACGTCGGCGTCACGCTGGAAGACGAGAAGGTCAGCTGGCCGGCGCCGATGGTGGCGGCGTTCAGGGAGCAGTCGGTGAACGAGCCGGCATCGACGCCGAGCGTCACCGCGCTGCCCGTAGCGCCCCACTTGGTCGCATTGGCGCTGGTGGTCGAGGTGTAGATCGGGATCGCGGCAGTGCCGCCCATCGCGGCGATCGTGGCGCTGGTGGTCGAGTTGGCCAGGCTGAAGTCGCGGACCGCGCCGCCGACCTTGACCGGCACCGGATAGCGACGGGTCTGGAAGTAGGGGTTGCCTGAGTGGCCCTCCAGCCAGACGGTGTAGATCCCGGCCGGTACGGCGTTGGTCCGGATGCCGCTGGTGCTCACCGTGGTGCCGTTCTTGGCCGGGATGAAGACATTGGTGGACCAGGTCGGCTGGTTCATGTCACCCGCCCCGGGTGGCGAGACCGGCGGATCGGGCAGGATGTCCCAGGCGGCGTGGCCGATCGCCGATGCCGCGGCGTCGCCGTGCAGGTGCAGGGTCACCGTGCTGCTGAAGGCATCGTTGCGCGTGACGGTGAAGTTCGGGCCGTTCACCGGTCCGCCGGTGGACGCCAACGTGAGCCCGGACGGCGGCGTGATGGCGAAGTCGGGGATCTGCATGACTGTGCCGCTGTAGATCGCCAGCAGGAGCCGATCGCCGACGACATACACGTCGTCGAAGTTGTGGACGACCATGTTCGTGTCGTTGCCGAGCAGTACGGCGACCTGGTCGTCCGGGTCCGCCGGGTTGGTGACGGGCGGGAACATCGGTCCTGGGTATCCCGACAGCAGGTACGCGCCTTCCTTGTTCTTGAGCGTCTGCTCGTTGGTCCCCGAAGCCACGCCGTTGTAGTAGACGCGAGAGGTGGTGGACTCGAAGTTGCGGACATCCAGGGCCACGAAGCCGCGGAAGTTACTGTCGTTGGCCGACTTGGCACCGGGTCCGTAGAGCTCGAACGTCGGTCCCGGCGCCGCCTCGGTGGCTGGGGTGCGTCCGCCGTAGCCCCACGGATTGACGGTGTCGACCGCGCCGGTGGTGCTGGTGGCGATGCTGGCCAGGAAGTCGGTGAAGCCGCCACCCGGGCCGGGGGCGCTTTCATAGCGCCGCGCGACGATGGGCACAGCCGGTCCCCCCTGCAATGTGCAGCGTGCCCTGGCGCTGGCGTCCAGCGTCGGGATGCCGACCACGCGGGCCAGGGTCGTGTCGACGGTCGAGGAGATGGCCACCCGAACGGAGGTGCCGCTCACGATCACGCCGCTGCGCAGATAGGCCGGGTCGCCGGCGTGCCCGTCCTCGTAACCCTTGGCGATGTCCGGCGCGATGACGCCGCTGGTGCCCGACGGCGAGCGCTCCATGTTGATGTCCGCCACGGTGCGCGCCTCGGCGGCGGCGGCATTGTCGGAGGCCCCGTCGATGAGGGCGCGGCAGGCCGCGAGCGCAGCGGCGTCTGCCGCTGTCTGGATATGACGCTGCTCCGCGTTCTGCCGCCCAATGTCGATGGCGACGCCGGTGAAGCCCAGCAGAATGACCAGGAGGAACGCGAAGATCACCAGCACCTGGCCGCGCATCAGTTCACCACCATGGTGGCGGTGGCGTTCTGCGCGAAGCGGCCGTTGGCATCGGTCCCGATCAGGCCCCCGATGAACGGCACGATCACATCCGACCGGTAGGTGAGGGTTACCCGCACCAGGCAGGCGTCACGCGTGTCCGGCGCGCACCGGGTGCCGGTGTCGGTGCTGTCGGGGCAGTTGCCTTCCGGCGTGTTGACGTGGTCGCAGTAGCTGATCGTCAGGTTGCCGTTCGTCTGCCCGTCGCCACTCGGCGTGGGGCACGCGCCGCCCGACAGGGTGACCGCGAAGTGCGGCGACGAGGTCGAGAGGAAGCCCATCGACTGCAGCGCCGCATCGGCCACGTCGCCGCAGCGCTGGGCGTCGTTCCAGGCCTTGGTGTGGGTGTAGTCATAGATGTAGATCGTTCCGGCGCGCGCTGCCTCGCGAGCGGCATTGGTCAGCGTGACGTTCGCCCCGAACAGCAGGCCGAACTGGACGATCCCCACGATCAGCAGCAGGACCGGCAGCAGCACCGCTGCGAATTCGACCATCGCCTGGCCTTGGGCAGCGGCACCACGCAGGAGCGCGCCCACCCGGCGATGGCCGGCAAGCGACAAACGCCCGGCCCCCTGCGGGACCGGGCGCGTACGACGAGCGTGATTCAGGACAACCCGGGGCATCGGCGCCAATGTAGAAATGAAGGGTCACGCCTCCTATAGGCCGCTCGGGTGTCCCGTATCGGTACCGATGGAGGTTTCGGTAAGATCTGGGTACCCCGCAGGTCGCCCGCACAGGTCCTTGCCGTCATGTCCGAACTGAAGGTCGTCGCTCCCTACGAGCCAACCGGAGATCAGCCACAGGCGATCGCCGAGCTGGCGGCTGGGGTGGAGTCCGGGCTCCGGCACCAGGTGCTGCTTGGGGCGACCGGGACCGGCAAGACCTACACCGCCGCCAAGCTGATCGAGGCGGTGCAGAAGCCCACCCTGGTGATGGCGCACAACAAGACGCTGGCCGCGCAGCTCTACCAGGAGTTCAAGGAGTTTTTCCCGGACAACGCGGTCGAGTACTTCGTCAGCTACTACGACTACTTCCAGCCGGAGGCCTATCTCCCGCGGTCCGATACGTACATCGAGAAGGACTCGTCCCGGAACGACGAGATCGACCGGCTGCGCCACAACGCCACGCGGGCGCTGTTCGAGCGGCGCGACGTGATCATCGTGGCCTCGGTGTCGTGCATCTACGGGATCGGCGCGCCGATCGACTACGGCGCCACCGTGCTGAACCTCAAGGTCGGCGGCAAGTACCGCCGTGATGGCGTGCTGCGCCACCTGGTCGACCTGCAGTACCAGCGCAACGATGCGCAGCTGACCCGCACCAAATTCCGCGTGCGCGGCGACGTGCTCGAGTTCGCGCCGGTGTCAGGCGACTACATCGTGCGGGTCGACTTCTTCGGCGACGAGATCGAGCGGATCGTGGAGGTCGACGACCTCACCGGCGAGGTGCTGGCGGAGCGGCCCGACGTGAACGTCTATCCGGCGACCCACTACGTGACGCCGCGCGACAAGCTGCTCAAGGCGGTCGAGGAGATCGAGGCCGAGATGGAGGAGCGGGTCGGTCAGCTGCGCGGCGAGGGTCGCGAGCTGGAGGCCGCGCGGCTGCAGCAGCGCACCCAGTTCGATACGGAGATGATGCGCGAGGTGGGGTTCTGCTCCGGGATCGAGAACTACTCGCGCCACCTGGCCGGACGCGAAGCGGGCTCGCGGCCGTGGACCCTGATCGACTACTTCCCGACCGACTACCTGCTGATCATGGATGAGAGCCACATCTCGGTCCCGCAGGTGCACGGCATGTACAAGAACGACCGGACCCGCAAGGAGATCCTGGTCGACTTCGGCTTCCGGCTGCCATCGGCGCTGGACAACCGGCCGCTCACCTTTGAGGAGTTCGAGGACCACATGAGCCAGGTGGTCTACATGAGCGCCACCCCCGGCCCCTACGAGACGCAGCGCGCCCAGCGGGTGGCCGAGCAGTTCATCCGACCCACCGGCGTGGTCGATCCGCAGATCGCGGTGCGGCCGACTTCGGGCCAGATCGACGACCTGATCAACGAGATCCGCGAGACGGTGGCCCGCGGCGAGCGCGTGCTGGTCACCACCCTCACCAAGAAGATGGCCGAGGACCTGGCGGACTACCTGGCGGAGCTGGGGATCAAGGTCCAGTGGCTGCACTCCGAGGTCGACACGCTGGAGCGGATCGAGATCCTGCGCGACCTGCGCTTGGGCGTGTACGACGTGCTGGTCGGCATCAACCTGTTGCGCGAAGGGCTCGACCTGCCGGAGGTCACGCTGGTCGCCATCCTGGATGCCGACAAGGAGGGCTTCCTGCGCTCCGGCGGCTCGCTGATCCAGGTCATCGGTCGCGCGGCCCGGAACATCGGCGGGCGGGTGATCATGTATGCCGATCGCACCACCGAATCCATGCAAAAGGCGATCGATGAGACCGATCGGCGTCGCGAGAAGCAGGTTGCCTACAACACCGAGCACGGGATCGAGCCCGAGACGATCATCAAGGAGATCCGCGACATCCACGAGGGCCTGCGCCGCGTTGCCGAGGAGCGGGCCGAGCTCCAGGTCGCCGGCAAGGAGCCGGAGGAGCTGGCCGAGATGGTGGGGCGGCTGGAGGCGCAGATGAAGGAGGCGGCCCGCAACCTGGAGTTCGAGCGTGCTGCCGCGATGCGCGACGAGATCCTGCAGCTGCGACGCCTGCGCGAGGAGCTGGCCGCCGCGCCAGGCGACATCCCGGCCGACGTGTACGCAGCCGCGGCCGAGTCCGGGGAGTTCAGCGGCGATGGGCAGCAACGTCGCGAGCGGCGCGAGGTCTTCTCGACGGCGGCGCGACCAAACGTGATCGCGGCGGGCACGCGTCGCCGTCCGCCGCGCAGGCGCCGCCCATGACCGCCCTCGGCCTGGAGGTGGAGCCCAGCTGATGGCCGGCACCATGCCGCACGCCATCTTCATGGAGCCCGACGTGGACGGTCCCGGCACGTACGCCGCCTACGCCGCCGAGTTTCCGGGCTGTGCCGTCTTCGGCGACAGTGACGAGGCTGCCGCGGCCGCCATGCCGGCTCGCGTCGCGTCCTTCGGTGGCTGGCTGCGCGAGCGAGGCGAAACCGCGCCGACCGTGATCGGCGACAACTGGTACGAGGTGGAACGGGCCTCCGCCCAGCACGGCGAGAACGGCGTGCGACGCGCGGCCTTCAGCCTGGATGAGCTGTCGCCCTCCGACGCGGAGTTCGCGCAGTGGATGCGATGGCTGGAGCTGGCGCGCGAAGACGTGGCCGACGCCCTGGATGCGGCCGGCTCTCTTGCACCCGATGTCGAGGCCGACGTCCGGGCCGTGGCCGCGCGGGACGTGGCCATGGCGGGCGAGATCGGCGACCCCGCCGATGCGCCGGTTGCGGACGACCCGGTGGATGCCCTGTATGCGGCGCGCGACCTAGTGACCGATGCGCTGGAGCGGGCCGGGCCCACGCGCGACGGCGTCCGTCGCGTCCTGCGCCTGGCGATTGCCGACGATCTGCGGCTGGCCGACCGGTTGCGCGGGGGTGGAGGCTGACCGACCTGGCGCCCAAGCGCGTGCGCCACACGGGGGAGTGGGTGGTGCCCGAGCCGCGGCGCGCCCCGCCCGGCACGGAGCTGCGCACCTTCCAGGACGGAATGCCGCGCTGCGGCGACGGGTCCGTGCCCGTGCTGTCCGGCGACGGCACCGAACAGGCGATGCTGATTGGGCAGGCGCCGGGCTGGCGCGAGATCGCCACCGGCGTGCCGTTCGCCCACGATGCTGGCAAGCGGCTGGCCGGCTGGCTGGCGCTCGCCGGCGTCAGCCTGGACGACTTCCGTAGCCGCTGGTACGTGACCAGCGTCAGCAAGTGCTATCCCGGCCGCCGTCCCGGCGCCTCGGTCGACTCCCCGCCGTCGCGTGCCGACCTGGCGATCTGGGCGCCGATCCTGGAGCAGGAGGTGCGCCTGGTGGCGCCGCACCTGGTGCTGCTGGTCGGCGGGCTGGCCCATCGCTTCGCGTTCGGGCCGCAGGCCCGGCTGGATGACCTGGTCGGGAAGCCACTGACCTGGGACCTGGCGGCGGGTGCATCGGTCCTGGCCCTGCCGCACCCCTCGGGTGCGTCCACCTGGCTGAACGATCAGGGCCGCGTTGCGCTGTGGCGGCGCTCGATCGAGCTGCTGCGCGACGCCTGGGCTGAGACGGTGGCGAAGCCGTGAACCGGGAGACGCGGATCGGGATCGGCATCGTGGCGCTGCTGGGCGCGTTCGTCTTCACGCTGTTGGTGATCGGCTCGATTGGCGAGCCACGCGAGGAGCTCCAGCGCCTGACCGTGGCGCAGGTTCTGGCGCAGGACTCGCCGGCGGACGTCTATGGCAGTGGGGAGCTGCGGATCGTGGGGTGGTACGCGTCGCTGGATGCCGACTGCGTCGAGCCGCCAGGCCCGCCCGCGTCGACCGTGCCATGGCTGGAGCATCACTGCCCGCTGCGGGTGCTCATGCCGGCGCAGCCGAGCGAGGAGGTGACCCAGGCCGAGCTGGAGCAGCACGGCTTGCGACTTTCGGCAATGAACGGAGCGCCGTTCCCATCCCGATCCGAGCCAACCGGCCCGAACCTGCGCCTGGAGCAGCTCGTCTTCATCGGTCACTTCGATGACGAGGCGGCGGCTGGCTGCGCCGCCGACCTGCGTGAGTTCTGCCGCAACACCTTCGTGGTCAGCGACTACGACGGGCTGGTGCGCTGACCTATGCTGGGACCGATGACATCGACCGTCCCGGCATCCCAGGCGGACGCCACCGAAGCCGCCGCGCTGGCCCGCCGATTCCCGCCGGGCTTCGTCTTCGGCGCGGCCTCATCCGCGTACCAGATTGAGGGCGCCGCCGACGAGGATGGCCGCGGCAAATCGATCTGGGACACCTTCAGTCACACGCCGGGGCGGACCCGGGAGGGGGAGACCGGCGACGTCGCCTGCGACCACTACCACCGCTGGCAGGACGACATCGCATTGATGCGCGAGCTCGGGATCGGCTCGTATCGGTTCAGCATGAGCTGGTCGCGCGTCCTGCCGGACGGAATCGGAGCCGTCAACCAGCCGGGCCTCGACTTCTACGACCACCTGGTGGACGGGCTTCTGGCCGCCGGGATCACGCCACTGCCGACCCTCTACCACTGGGACCTGCCGCAGGCGCTCTACGACCGCGGTGGCTGGACCAGTCCGGAGGCGCCGGCCTGGTTCGCCGAGTACGCGGGCGTCATGGCCACGCGGCTTGGCGACCGCGTGCCGCGCTGGCTGACATTGAACGAGCCGCAGGTCTTCGCGTTCGCGGGCCACGCCTACGGCCGGCATGCGCCGGGCATGGAGGATTGGCCGACCGCCCTCCGCGTGGCCGATGGGGCATTGCGGGGCCATGCTGCCGCTGCGGAGCAGATCCGCGCGATCGTGGCGGGCGCGGAGATCGGGATCGCGCTGAACCTGAATCGGGTCGAGCCGGCCACCAACTCGGCGGAGGACGCGGAGGCCGCCGATCGCCACCACGCCATCCACCAGCGCTGGTTCGCCGATCCGCTGTTCGGCCGACCCTACCCGGAGGTGGCGGTGCGCGCCCAGCGCGAGGCCGGTCATCTGCCGGAAGGGCTCGTGGTTGACGGCCAGGCGGTGATCGGTCCTACGCTCGACTTCGTGGGCCTCAACTACTACACGCGCGAGGTGATAGCCGCCGATCGCGAGAGCGAGTTCGGGCTGCGGATGGCGCCGGCGCCCGATGTGCAGCGCACGACCATGGGCTGGGAGGTGAACCCCGGCGGCCTGCTCAAGGTCCTGGATTGGCTGCACCGGGACTACGCCCCGCGCGAGATCGCCATCACCGAGTGTGGCGCCGCCTTCCCTGAGCCTTCGCTTCTGGCCGATGCGGAGCTCGTCGATGATCCGGAGCGCACCCGCTTCCTGGCGGACCACGTCGCCGTCGCGGCGCAGGCCATTGACGAAGGAATTCCGCTGACGGGCTTCTATGCCTGGTCGCTGCTCGACAACTACGAGTGGGCCGAGGGCTATGCCCAGCGCTTCGGGATCGTTCACGTCGACTACCCGACCCAGCGACGGATCGTGAAGCGCAGCGGCCGGCTGTACCAGGCTGTGGCGCGGGCACATCGGTCTGCGGGGAGCTAGCTCCGCGCAGAGGTAACTCCGCGCCGAGCAGGCGGGCTCGAAGCCGTCCGCATTCACGCCTGGCGTCCGCAATCGGCGGCCGCGTGCGATTCATGTCACCGGGTGTCAGGAATGCGCGCCAACATTCAAATCCCGGATGACCATCTATCCCTACGTGCTGAAACCGAACGGGCGTTCACATCGGTCTGGTATCATCGGAGCGATGCCCTCGGACCGGATCGTCGTGCGCGGCGCGCGCGAGCATAACCTCAAGAACGTGGACGTCGAGATGCCGCGCGACCGGCTGATCGTGATCACCGGCCTGTCCGGATCCGGAAAGTCCAGCCTGGCCTTCGACACCATCTACGCCGAGGGACAGCGCCGCTATGTCGAGTCGCTGTCCGCCTATGCACGGCAGTTCCTGGGTCAGATGGAGAAGCCGGACGTCGACCAGATCGACGGCCTGTCGCCGGCCATCAGCATCGACCAGAAGGGCGCGTCGCGGAACCCGCGGTCGACGGTGGGAACCGTCACCGAGATCTACGACTACCTGCGCCTGCTGTTCGCGCGCACCGGCCGCATGCATTGCCCGATCTGCGGTCGCGAGATCACCCGCCAGACGGTGGAGCAGATCGTCGACCAGATCTACGACCTGCCGGACGAGACCCGGATCATGCTGCTGGCCCCGCTCGTCCGCGATCGGAAGGGCGAGCACGGGAAGCTGCTGGCCGGCGCCAAGCAGGGCGGCTTCGTGCGCGTGCGGGTCGACGGCGAGCTGCGCGACCTGGACGAGGAGATCACGCTCGACAAGAAGTACAAGCACAGCATCGAGGTCGTGGTTGACCGCCTGGTCGTTCGCCGGACCGATGACGACGGCAACCCCCGGCCGGATGGCACCCGGATGGCTGACTCGATCGAGACCGCACTGCGCCTGTCGGACGGCAACCTTCTCCTCCTCCTGCCCGATGCACCCAAGAAGGAGCAGGAGCGGATCTTCAGCGAGCGGTACGCCTGCCCCGAGCACGGTGGCTCGTACGAGGAGCCGGCACCGCGAAACTTCTCGTTCAACTCGCCCCACGGCGCCTGCCCGGGCTGCACCGGGCTCGGCTCGCGGCTGGAGATCGACCCGGACCTGGTGATCCCCGACGAGTCCCTGTCGCTGGCCGGTGGCGCGGTGCTGCCCTGGCGGCGGATGGTGATCACCGAGTCGTGGGGCGCCAAGATCCTGGAGGCGGTGGCTGAGCGCTACGACTTCGGCATCGATCGGCCGTTCAGCGAGTTGAGCGACGACGCGCGCAAGATCGTCATGTTCGGCAACGGCGGCGAGCGGGTCGAGGTCAAGTACCGGGCGCGCAACGGGAACATCCACACCTTCCGCACCACCTTCGAGGGTGTGGTGCCGAACCTGGCGCGGCGCTACCGCGAGACGGGCTCGGACGCGGTCAAGGCCGAGATCGAGCGCTACATGACAACCAAGCCGTGCCCGACCTGCGGGGGCATGCGGCTCAAGCCCGAGTCGCTGTCGGTCACCGTCGGCGGGCGGAACATCATCCAGACCACCCGTCTGTCGGTCACCGATGCGCTTGCCTGGTACGCCGGCCTGCCTGAGCTGCTGACGGAGCGCGAGAACCAGATCGCCCGGCAGGTCCTCAAGGAGATCCGGGCGCGCCTGCACTTTCTGATCGACGTCGGGTTGGACTACCTGACCCTGGATCGGGCGAGCGGCACGCTGTCCGGCGGGGAAGCGCAGCGCATCCGGCTGGCGACGCAGATCGGCTCCAGCCTGATGGGAGTGCTCTACATCCTTGACGAGCCATCGATCGGGCTGCATCAGCGCGACAACGCCCGGCTGATCGCCACGCTGGTGCGGCTGCGCGACCTTGGCAACACGCTGATCGTGGTCGAGCACGACGAGGAGACGATCCGGTCGGCGGACTGGGTCATCGACATCGGGCCGGCGGCCGGCGAGCACGGCGGCGAGCTGATCCACTCCGGGCCGCTGGATGAGCTGATGAGCAACCATCGGTCCATCACCTCCGCCTACCTGCGCGGCGACAAGTCGGTGGCGGTGCCGAAGCGTCGTCGCGAGGGAAGCGGGGAGTGGCTGACCGTGCGGGGCGCGGCGGAGAACAACCTGCGAGGCATCGATGTCGCCTTCCCGCTCGGCCGCTTCGTGGCGATCACCGGGGTCAGCGGCTCAGGCAAGTCGAGCCTGGTGACCCAGATCCTGTACCCGGCGCTGGCCGCGCGGATCTGGGGCTCACGCGAGCGGCCTGGTGCGCACAAGGGGATCGAGGGGATCGAGCTAATCGACAAGGTGATCGAGATCGACCAGTCGCCCATCGGCCGCACGCCGCGCTCGAACCCGGCCACTTACACCGGCCTGTGGGGTCCGCTGCGCGAGCTGCTGGCCGCGGTGCCGGAGGCGCGGCTGCGCGGCTACAAGCCGGGACGCTTCAGCTTCAACGTCAAGGGCGGCCGCTGCGAGGCCTGCGAGGGCGCCGGCATCGTGCAGATCGAGATGCATTTCCTGCCGGATGTCTACGTCCAGTGCGAGGTCTGCAAGGGCAAGCGCTACAACCGCGAGACGTTGGAGATCCACTACAAGGGCCGCAACGTGGCCGAGATCCTGGAGATGACGGTCGACGAGGCGCTGGAGTTCTTCAGCGCCGTGCCATCGATCAAGAACAAGCTCCAGACGCTGCACGACGTGGGGATGGGCTACATCCATCTTGGCCAGCCGGCTACCACGCTCTCCGGCGGCGAGGCGCAGCGCGTCAAGCTGGCCACCGAGCTGTCGAAGCGGGCGACCGGCCAGACCTTCTACATCCTGGACGAGCCAACCACCGGCCTTCACTTCGACGACGTGGCGCGGTTGCTGTCTGTGCTCGGCCGCCTGGCGGACACCGGCAACACCGTGGTCGTGATCGAGCACAACCTGGACGTCATCAAGAGCGCCGACTGGGTTATCGACCTTGGCCCGGAGGGCGGCGACGCCGGTGGCGACCTGGTCGCCAGCGGGACGCCGGAGCAGGTGGCGAAGGTGCCCGCCTCGCACACCGGGCACTACCTGCGGCGCGTCCTGGGCGTGAAGGAATCTCAGCCGGCTCGGCGCAGCCGCACCCGCGACGCCGTCCCCGCCTGAGCACGAGTCTTCGCCCGCCGTAGAATCCGGCCCTACGCAATCGCTCTGACGGAGGGAGCCGATGCCCGCGGTCCTGGCTGTGATCGGACTGCTGATCATCCTGATCGGCGTGCTGGGCGGCAGCAACCTGCCGCTCATCTTCGTGGGCATCGCCTTCGTGGTCGGCGCTGGCCTCCTGCAGCTGCGGATCGCGCGCCGCGCGTGAGCGACACGCCAGCGACCGAGCCGACTCGCGCCGATGCCCTGGCGCTGCTCCACGAGTGGAACGAAAACCCCTCGCTCCGCAAGCACGGCCTGCTGGTCGAGGCTGGTGTGCGCGGCTATGCCGCCGTAGACGGCCTGGACGACACCACCGTGGAGCGCTGGGGGGTCGCGGGCCTGCTCCACGACCTCGACTACGAACGGCACCCGGATGCGTCGACCCACGGGGCAATTGGAGCCGATGAAATGGCGCAGCGCGGCTATCCCGCGGAGGTCGTCGACGCTGTGCGGCGCCATAACGACGCCTTGGGCATTCCGCGCACCACGCGGCTCGATCACCTCGTGTACGCCTGCGATGAGCTGTCCGGCTTCCTGGTGGCTGTCGCGCTCATGCGCCCGACCCGGAAGCTGGCCGACGTGGAGCCGGCCAACGTCCGCAAGCGGATGAAGGACAAGGCCTTTGCCCGCGCCGTGCCGCGCGAAATGCTGCTGGCCGGGGCCGCCGAGCTGGGCCTGGACTTCGACGCGCACGTGGCCAACATGGTCCGCTTCCTCACGGTGGTCGCGCCAGAGGTCGACCTGTAGCGCCAAGTCCCATCTCGGCCAAGAAGCGCGACGGGCGCGCGGGGTCGTAGGCCAGGATCAATCGTCGCGTGGCACGGGTCAGGGCCACGTAGGCCAGTCGCCGCTCCTCTTCCACGGCCCGGTTCATGTCCGCGGCATCAACCAGAGCGCGCCGGTTCGGGAACCGATCCTCCTCCATGCCGAGCACGACCACGGTCTGCCACTCGCGGCCCTTCGCGCCATGCACCGTGACCAGCTCGATCGGCGCGTCGGGCTGGCGCAGCGCTTCGAGCCGCTCGACTGCGCGGTCGTGCGCCTCCAGGAACCGGTCCAGCCTGCCGATCCCGACGGCCCAGCCAAGTAGCGCGTCGAGGGCGGCATGGTCGTCGTCGGAGAGCGTGTCGCTGGCATCGGCGCGGCGCCAGCCGTGGCCGGCGCGCAGGCCAAGCAGCGCGTCGAACGGAACGGCCTGACCCGGAACCCGCCGGGCGGCGGCCACCAGGCGTTTGACCGGATCGGCCTGGACTGCGGCCGGCACCGTGGTCGTATGCGGCACGCCCGCGCGAGCCAGGGCCAGCAGCATTGGTCCCAGCTCCGAGCGCGTTCGCGCCAAGAAGCAGACGGTGCGCTTGATCTCCGCCTCGGCGGCCGCCAGGCCGACCAACCCATCGGGCCAGCCGGCGTCGGCGATCGGGTATGCCAGCACGGTGTCCGGCCCGGCCGCGGCCGCAGGCGATGAGTCGATGCGCTTGATGAAGCGCTCGCGGTTGACACCGATCAGTCGTCGGGAGATTGCGACCACCGGAGCGGGGCAGCGGTAATTCGTGGCCAGCTGAACACGCCGCGTGCCGGGGTAGAGCGCCTCGAAGCTCAGGATTCGACGCACGTCGGCGAGGCGCCAGGCATAGATGGTCTGGTCGTCGTCGCCGACCACGAACAGGTTGCGCTGCGGCTCGGCCAGCAGGCGCACAAGGCGCAGCTGCGCCGCATCCACATCCTGGAACTCATCCACGCACAGGTGCGTGAATCGGTCCTGCCAGCGCTGGCGCAGGCTTGGGTGTGACTCCAGCGCATCGGCCGCCCCGGCCACCAGGTCGTCGAAGTCAACGGCTCCGGTCGAGGCCAGCCTGGCCCGATAGGCGTCGACCAGCACGGGATGATCCGGTGGGCGCCGTTCCACCTTCCATGCGGAGATCTGCGTGTCCAGCGTCGCGGCGTTTGGCAGCGGCGGATCGTCGGGCGTCGCGGTGGTGGCCGCCCGGCGCAGGACGGCGCGCAGGAGCGGCAGACGGTCGCTCACCAGCTTGGCGCCACGGACCTGGTCGAGCATCACCTGGCGGGCGAGCGCATGCAGGGTTCGCACCTCGATGCGGCCGGCGGCGGGGATGGTCGGTGCCAGCCGCGACTCGATGCGGGCGGCCAGCTCCAGCGCCGCGTCCCGATTGAACGTGGCGACCGCAATGCGCTCGGGCGGCACGCCGCGAGCCAGCAGCACACCCAGCCGCGCGATCAGCGTCGTGGTCTTGCCGCTGCCGGCGGGGGCGATGATCAGGGCCGGCCCATCCGGCAGCGTGGCGGCGGCCCGCTGTTCCGCGTCCAGGCTCCCAACCAGCGCATCGGCCAGCGCCGCGGCCGGCGCAGCGAGCTGCGTCATGGGCGGGAGCGTGGCGAACCGCGCTTATTACGCCGTGATCGGCGGCTTACCGCGGCCGCGGGCACGCCGCATGCCACCCCGCTATCCTGTCGCCGCCCGCCCACACGGGAGTCCGCATGCAGAGTCGCGCCACATGATCCGTCGCAACCGAACATCCGCATCGTCGACGGATCGGGCACGACGCATTCGAAATTCAGCCGCTTACGAGGACGACCTCCGAGCCCAGGGACTCGATCCGTACGCCGAGTCCGGCGGCGGTGGCGGACGCTCCGGGAGCACCAGCGCGGCCGTGGCGCGGCGCCGCCGCGGACCCTCCATAAAGGCGATCCTGGGACTGGCCGTCCTGCTGCTGCTGATCGTCGCGACGGTCGGCGGGATCCTGCTCTGGCAGCGCGTCGCCGCCTTCAACGACTCCGTGTCGGACGCCCCGGCCACCTCATCGGCCCTGTGGGGTCCGCTCAACGGCGACGAGCCGGTGAACATCGCGCTCTTCGGATACGGCGGCTCCGAGCACAAGAGCGGCAACTACCTGGCCGACTCGATCCAGATCATGTCGGTCGATCCGAGCACCAACAAGACGACGGTCATCCCGATCCCGCGCGACTTCTGGATCGAGGGACTGTCGCAGCTGCCCGACAACGGGAAGATCAACGAGGCCTTCGCCATCGGCTGGCAGCAGGGCGGCGTCGAGCGAGCCGCCGACAAGACGGCCGAGATCCTCTCCGAGGTCACCGGCCTGCAGATCGACCACTGGATGGCGATCGACTTCGCGGGCTTCCACGAGATGATCGACGCGGTCGGCGGGGTCGACGTCAAGAACCCACGCGCCTTCCGCTACACCTGGAACGTGTGGAAGTTCGAGCACAACAAATGGGACGACCGCTTCGCCAAAGGCACGATCCACCTGAACGGCGAAGAAGCGCTGGCCTACGCCCGAGCGCGCTACACGAGTGTCCCGTTGGAGTCGAGTGACTTCGCCCGATCGGTGCGCCAGCAGCGCGTCCTGGGTGCGCTGCGCTCCAAGCTGGGGAGCGGCGGCATCGGCTCATTAGGGCCCGGCTTGTCGATGATGGATGCGCTGGACGGGCGGATGAAGACCGACCTCTCGGCCATTGACCTGTTCCTGTTGAGCAGCCACCTGCATCCAGATCGGCGCATCGAGCTGAAGGAGGGACGGATCCTGGAGGCGACCGCCAACACGAACGGGCAGTACATCCTGGTCGTCCGCGGACGCGAGAGCTCGACCGATTACCAGCCGCTGCGCAAGTACCTGCGGCGGCAGATGGCGAAGCCATTCCCGGAGCACCGCGGCCGCCACTCGGCCAGCCCGTCCGGAGGTTCGTGACGGGCCGGCGAGCGGCCTAGAATCGGTCCATGGCCCCCGGCGACGCGCGCGACCAGCACCTGCGCGCCATCCTCCGCCAGCTCCCGACCAGCCCCGGTGTCTACCTGATGAAGGGGCCGGATGGCCGTGTCCTGTACGTGGGCAAGGCCGATTCGCTGCGCAACCGGGTGCGGTCGTACTTCGGTTCGAAGGTCGGCCTGGACTCGCGCATCGTGCGCATGACCCAGGAGGTGGCCGATGTCGATTACATCGTCACCGACACCGTCAGCGAGGCGTTCCTGCTCGAAGGCAACCTCATCAAGGAGCACCGCCCACGCTTCAACATCCGCCTGCGCGACGACAAGAGCTACCCGTTCGTGCAGATCACCCTGGGTGAGGATTTCCCTCGCATCGTACGCACGCGCAAGCTGGTGCGGGACGGCAGCCGCTACTTCGGCCCGTACGCATCGGCCTCAAGCGTCGACGAGTCGCTGAAGCTGTTGCGCAAGATCTTCCCGTTTCGCACCTGCAACCTGGAGATCCCGGAGGGCAAGCGGGTGCTGGAGCGGCCCTGCCTCCTCTACTACATCAATCGCTGCCAGGGGCCGTGCATCCAAGCGATCGAGAAGGCGCCGTATCGGGCCACCATCGGCAAGATCGTGGACTTCCTGGAGGGGAAGCAGGAGGGGATCGCCGACGAGCTGCGTACGGAGATGAGTGGGCACTCCGACGCGCTGCGCTACGAGCAGGCGGCGATCGCGCGAGACAAGCTGCGGGCGGTCGAGCGCACCATCGAGTCGCAGAAGGTCGCGGCCTTCAGCCGGGCGCAGCACGACGTGGTGGGGATGGCGCGCGAGGAGGGGGAGGCCTGCCTGCAGCTATTCGTGATTCGGAACGGCAAGATGATCGGCCGGGAGCACTTCATCGTCGAGAACGCCCGTGAGGCGACCGATGGAGAGGTCTTGACCTCGTTCCTGCAGCAGTACTACGCGGTCAGCGAGCGACCACCGCGCGAGGTGCTGCTGCCGGTGGAGCCGGCGGACGCCGATGCCCTGGCCGCCTTCCTCAGCGACCGCCGCGGGTCGCGCGTGAACGTCCACGTCGCCGAGCGCGGCGAGAAGCGGCGATTCGTGGCCCTGGCGACGCAGAACGCGGTCGAGGCGCTGGCCAAGGAGCGCGCCGAGTGGCTGGCGGACGAGGGGAAGCGGGACGAGGCGCTGGAGCAGCTCTCCGCTGCGTTGTCGCTGCCGCGGGCGCCGGAGCGGATCGAGTGCTACGACATGAGCAACATCCAGGGCACGTCGGCAGTCGGCTCGATGGTCGTCTTCGTCAACGGCCGACCCGAGCCGCGCGAGTACCGCCGCTTCCGGATCCGCTCCGGGGAAACGCCGGATGACTTCCGGATGATGGCCGAGGTCCTGCGGCGTCGATTCCAACGCGCCGCGCGACTGCGAAAGGAGACCGGGGCGCTGTCCCTGGCGGCGGTCGGGGCCGATGAGGCACCCGAGGGCGACGGCGATCCCGGCGAGCCGCTGGACCTGGAGGCGTATGCCGGACCGATCGAGTCGCGGGCCGAGGAGGAAGGTGGTGACGGCGCTGCCGGTAATGGGCGTGCGGCGCGCCGCCCGCGCGAGACCGGCTGGGCGCTGCCGGATCTCGTCATCGTGGACGGTGGGAAGGGGCAGCTGTCGGCGGCGATGGGCGTGATGGACGAGCTGTCGCTGACAGAGGTGCCGCTGGCCGGCCTGGCCAAGCGCTTCGAGGAGCTCTACGTGCCTCGCCGCCCGTCGCCGATCATCCTGCCGGCGAAGTCGCAGGGCCTCTACCTGGTGCAGCGGATCCGCGACGAGGCGCATCGGTTCGCCATCACCTATCACCGCACCGTGCGTGGCAAGCGGGCGCTGCACAGCGTCTTCGACGACGTGCCGGGCATCGGTCCGGCCAGGAAGAAGGCACTGCTCAAGCGGTTCGGGTCCGTGCGCCGCATCCGCGAGGCGTCTCTCGATGAAGTGGCTGAGACGCCCGGCGTCGGCCGCGTGGCCGCGGAACGGCTGAAGAAGCACCTCGCACGGGAAGGGATGCTCGCCTGAAGCTCGCTCGGTTCGCCAACGGCACGAATTCACAGCAGGACGACATGGATGTCGGGAAGAAGGCTGTGGAGGGTCCGGATTCACACGCGGCGTGAATATGGACGGCCAGATGGTCGTTTCGGCGTGGGCATATGCTCCTGCTGTGAATTCGGACGGTTCGCGGCGATGCCGACAGTTCGCGGGGATTCGCGGAGGGGCGTCGTTGCAGGGGCCGAGTGGCGCACCTATAATTCCGCGGCCCGCCGCCACTGGCGGCGTGTTTCGTGTCCGCGGCCTGCGCCACATGAGAGCGCCCGCATCGAACCTTCGCCCGAGCGAAAGGACCAATTAGGCCTTCATGACCTGGCGCCGCATCGCCCCCTGGGTGATACTCATCACCCTGCTGCTGGCGATCTTCATCGACATCCCGCGCGAGTTCCTGCCCAGCAGCCTTCCCGGCAATGACCTCAAGACCACGCTCGGCCTTGACCTGCAGGGCGGCGTACGGGTCACGCTCGCCGTGGAGCCGCTGCCCGGCCAGACCGTCACCGATGAGCAGCTGGAAACGGCGCGCAACATCATCGAGCGGCGCGTCGGTGGCATCGGCGTCAGTGAGCCGCAGGTCCGATCCGAGATCAGCAACGACGGCCAGCGACGGATCGTGGTCGAGGTGCCGGGCGTCGAGAACGAGGACCAGGTCCGCGAGCTGGTCGGCTCGACCGGACAGCTGCAGTTCATCGACCCGCGAGGCCAGACGCTGACCGAGGGTCAGGACATCTCCGAGATGATCACGGACGGGACCGTGGGCGTCGTCTTCGATGGTGGCCAGATCGATCCGGGCAGCGTGGCCCCCACGACACAGGACGGCTCCCTGGGCGTGTCGTTCTCGCTGCGTGATGAGGGCTCGCAGGCGTGGTGCGAGTTCACGACGGCGCACAACCTCACCGTCACCAGCGGCGCCGATGCCAAGGGCCCGATTGCGCTCGACGGCGAGATCATCACGAACCCGGACGTCAACAGCTCCATCTGTGGCGGCCAGACCGTCATCACCGTCGGCGCACCTAGCGCGGCCAACGAGACGGAGCGGACCAACCTCTACAACACGTTGCGCTTCGGCGCGCTGCCGGTCTCGCTGCAGGAGCAGGGCTTCGACCGCGTGGAGCCGACACTGGGCGCCAACTTCCTGAATCAGGCGCTCATCGCCGGCGGCATCGGCCTGTTGCTGGTCCTGTTCTTCATGATCGCGTACTACCGCCTGCCGGGTGTGCTGGCTGCCTTGGCGCTGATCTTCTATACCCTGGTCACCTACGCGATCTTCCGGCTGATCGGCGTCACCCTGACGCTCGCCGGTGTCGCGGCCTACATCCTGTCCATCGGCATGGCCGTGGACGCCAATATCCTCATCTTCGAGCGGATGAAGGAGGAGATCCGGGCCGGCAAGACGCTGGTGCCGGCCATCGAGGCCGGGTTCAATCGGGCCTGGTCGAGCATTCTGGACTCGAACGTCTCGTCCATCCTGGTCGCGTCCTGGCTGTACTGGCAGGGGACGACCGTGGTGCGCGGCTTCGCGCTGGTGCTGATCGTCGGCGTCGCGGTCTCCATGTTCAGTGCGGTGGCCGTGACCCGGACCATGCTGCGCTACGTGGTGCGGACCGACTGGGGCCGGCGCCTCGAGCTTTATCACGTGGAGCGCTGACGCATGTATGACATCGTCGGCAAGCGCCGCTGGTACTTCCTCTTCAGCGCCCTGATCACCATCCCGGGAATCATCTTCATCCTGCTTGGCGGTCTGAAGCCATCGGTCGACTTCACCGGCGGCACGGTCTGGCAGGTGCGGTATGCCAACGACCCGTCACCGGCCGAGGTGCATGCCGCGCTGGTCGAGCTGGGGCACCCCGAGGCGACGGTTCGGCGCCTGAGCGACGGCTACCTGGAGATCCGGACGGAGTCGATCGGCCTGCTGCCCGCACAGACGCCGCTGCCCAGCGTCTCGTTCGCCCCCTCACCCAGCGGTGCCGGGACGGCTACACCGGTACCGAGCGCATCCGCGGAGGGCACGCCGACGCCCTCACCTTCACCGAGTACGTCGCCGTCCGCTGGGGCGTCGGCCTCGCCAGCGCCGATCGCCAGCAACACCGAGTGGGCCGAGATCGAGCGCGCGCTGGTTGCCCGCTTCGGGGAAGCAGAGGGTGGACGGCCTCGCAGCCTGACGACAGTCGGCCCGCTCATCGGTTCCGAGCTCATCCGCTCCTCGATCATCCTGATCGCGGTGGGCGAGCTGTTCATCCTTGCCTACTTGTGGGTCCGGTTCGGCTTCCGCTTCGGCACGGCCGCGATCATCGCGCTGTTGCACGACGTGATTGTGGTGATCGGTGTCTTTGCGATCCTGGGCTACTTCTTCGCCGTGGAGTTCGATGCCCTGTTCGTGACCGCGCTGCTGACAATCATCGGCTTCAGCGTGCATGACACGATCGTGGTCTTCGACCGCATCCGCGAGAACCGGATCCGCCACGCGGGGGAGCCGTTCGGGGCGATCGTCAACCATTCGATCCTGCAGACGCTGGGCCGATCGATCAACACCAGCCTGACCGTGGTCGTCACGCTGGCTGCGCTCTACCTGCTGGGACCGATCACGATCCGCACTTTCACCCTCGCCCTGCTTATCGGCGTGATCAGCGGCACCTATTCCTCGATCTTCAACGCCAGCCAGCTGCTCGTCTCCTGGTACGAGTGGGACGCGAACCGCAAGGCGCGACCGGCCGGCACGGGGCGAGCGGTCAAACCGCTCAGCCGCTGACGTCGGGCGCCCTGGCCCCGGGCCGATAGCGCG
>DATBRW010000075.1:0-3217 GCA_036560125.1 Candidatus Limnocylindria bacterium | reverse complement strand
GGAACTCTCCGCAGTGGGCCGGCGGTGGCGTGGTCTTCGGACCGCACCCGCGCGCCTACGACCAGAGGATGAACACCAAGATGCGCCGGGCGGCGCTGCGTGGCGTGCTGAGCGCCAAGGCGGCCGACGGGGCGCTGCGCGTGGTCGAGGGCTTCGGCCTGGACGAGATTGGCACCCGCGCGTTTGCCGAGCGGCTCACCGCCTGGGAGGCGGGGGGCAAGGTGCTGGTGGTGCTGCCGGCGCGCGACCACGTGGTGGAGCGCTCGTGCCGCAACCTGCGCGAGGTGCGCGTTGTGCTGGCCGACAGCCTGAACGTGATCGACCTGCTGGACGCCGACACCATCGTCTTCACCCGCGACGCGCTGACGCGCGCCGAGGAGGTGTACGCATGACCGCCACCAGCATGCACGACATCCTGCTGCGTCCCGTCATCAGCGAGAAGAGCGTGCTGGAGACGGAGCGCAACAACTACACGTTCGCGGTTGCCCGTGACGCGAACAAGCTCCAGATCAAGCAGGCGGTCGAGGCGGAGTTCAAGGTCAACGTCCTGGGCGTTCGCGTCCTGACCGTCAAGCCCAAGCAGAAGCGCCGCGGCCGGCGCCAGATGGGAACCGTCCCGGGCTGGCGCAAGGCGGTAGTGACCATCGCCGCGGGCCAGAAGATCGAACTGTTCGAGACGATTTAGACGATGCCACTTCGCAGCTACCGACCGACCAGCCCCGGACTTCGCCAGATGACGCGGGCGACGTTCGAGGAGATCACCACCGACCAGCCGCACAAGCCGCTGACCGAGCGGCTGGTGCGCCGTGCCGGACGCAACAGCCAGGGCAAGCTGACCGTTCGCCACCAGGGCTCCGGCCACAAGCGCCTGTACCGGATCATCGACTGGAAGCGCGACAAGGTCGGCGTGCCGGCGCGCATCGCGACGGTCGAGTACGACCCGAACCGCTCGGCGCGGATTGGCCTGCTGCACTACGCCGACGGTGAGAAGCGCTACATGCTCCTGCCCCACGGCCTGGGCGTGGGCGACACGGTCGTCGCCGGCGCGGACGTCGAGGCGCGAGTCGGCAACGCGCTGCCGCTGTCCCGCATCCCGCTGGGCACCCAGGTGCACAACATCGAGCTGGTCGCCGGGCGGGGCGGGCAGATCGTCCGTGCGGCGGGCAGCAGCGCGCAGCTGCTGGCCAAGGAGGGTGGCATGGCCACCATCCGCCTGCCGTCCGGCGAGGTGCGCCGCGTGCGCGCCGAGTGCATGGCCACCGTCGGTCAGGTGAGCAACCTGGACCACGAGAACCAGAACATCGGCAAGGCCGGACGCTCCCGCCACATGGGCCGCCGCCCGCAGGTCCGCGGCGTGGTGATGAACCCGAACGACCACCCGCACGGTGGCGGCGAGGGCAAGTCACCCATCGGCATGCCGCCCAAGACGCCGTGGGGGAAGCCGGCCATGGGCCTGCGCACCCGCAAGCGCAAGCACACCGGCAACAAGCTGATCGTCCGCCGTCGGTATGGACGAGGTTAGGAGAACTCGATGAGTCGCTCTCTGAAGAAGGGACCGTTCGTCGAGGCGCGCCTGCTCGGCCGCATCGACGACATGAACAGCAAGAACGAGCGCAAGGTGCTGAAGACCTGGTCGCGCGCCAGCGTCATCTTCCCGCAGATGATCGGGCACACCATCGCCGTCCACGATGGCCGTCGCCACGTGCCGGTGTTCATCACCGAGAACATGGTCGGCCATCGGCTGGGCGAGTTCGCCCCCACCCGTCATTACCGCGGCCACGGCAAGGCCACGGAACGCAGCACGACGCTGAAGTAGGAAGGCCGACATGCGCGTGACCGCGACCGCCAAGTACATCCGCATCAGCCCGCGCAAGGTGCGACTGGTGACCGATCTCATCTCCGGCAAGCCGGTCGAAGAGGCGGCTGCCATCCTGCGCTTCCTGCCGAATGCGGCCGCGCGTGACGTCGCCAAGGTGCTCAAGAGCGCCACGGCCAATGCAGAGAACAACTTCAGCCTCTCGGCCGATGAGTTGACCGTGGTCAGCGCCACCGCCGAGGAGGGGCCGACCCTGAAGCGCGGACGACCGCGCGCCCAGGGCCGTTACTTTGGAATTTTGAAGCGGACCAGCCACATCACCGTTGCCGTGGCTGACCAGGAGGAGGCCTGATGGGCCACAAGGTTCACCCGTACGGCTTCCGGATCGGCATCATCAAGCCCTGGCTGGCCAAGTGGTACGCGGATCGCGACTACGCCACCTTGCTGCAGGAGGACATGCGGATCCGGCAGCTGGTCGCCAAGCAGCTGGCCAATGCCAGCGTCAGCCAGGTCGAGATCGAGCGCGGCGTCAACCACGTCACGGTCACCGTCCACTCCGCCAAGCCCGGGATCGTGATCGGCAAGGGCGGAGCCAACGTGGAGCTGCTGCGCACCTCGATCGGCAAGCAGACCGAGAAGAAGGTCAAGCTCGAGATCAAGGAGGTCCTGCAGCCGGAGCTCGACGGGGTGCTGGTGGCGCAGAACGTCGCCTCGCAGCTGGAGCGCCGCATCGCGTTCCGCAAGGCGATCAAGCAGACCATTCAGCGCACCATCAAGGCCGGCGCCAAGGGCGTGCGCATCCAGGTCTCCGGCCGCCTCGGCGGCTCCGAGATGAGTCGCACCGAGTGGGACCGGGAAGGCCGCATCCCGTTGGGCACGTTGCGCGCCGACATCAGCTACGGCGTTGTCCACGCCCGCACCACCGCGGGTCGGATCGGCGTCAAGGTCTGGATCTACCGTGGCGAGCAGCTGGGTGAGCCGCCTGGCTCTGCCCGCACCGAGCCGCGCGAGCGCGCCCGCCCGGCCCGTGGCGGCCGCACCACGCGTTCCGGCGCCGCAACCCCGGCCGCTCCGGCAGCGGCGGAGGCGCCCGGCGCCGTGGCCGTTGCCGAACCGGAGCCGATCGTCGATGCCGTGAGCGAGGCGATCGCCGCTCCGCCGGCGGAGGCGGCCGCCGCCGACGAGCAGCCCGCCGCCGCGGCGAAGGAAGCCGCGCCCGAGGCCGTGAGCGCTCCTGAAGCGGAGACCGCGGCGGGCCCGGAGACCGCCGAGCCGGCTGAGCCCGTCGTGGCCGAGGACCCGGAGGAGGTGGCCCCCGCGGACGAGGCAGCCGCCGGCGAGCCGGCCAAGAACGGCGAGGAGGCCTGAGCCATGCTGATGCCGAAGCGCGTCAAGCACCGC
>DATBRW010000074.1:0-34523 GCA_036560125.1 Candidatus Limnocylindria bacterium | reverse complement strand
CCCTGCGCGAACGACTCCCAGATCGACTCCTTGATGGGCCGATTGCGGCTGTAGCGGTCGATGCCGTCGCGCAGGTGCTCGCGGAAGGCTTCGTCGCTCATCTCGCGCCTTGCGAACCCGACTACCGTGAACTCAGGCGGCAGGAACCCGCCGAGCAGCAGGTTGTAGAGGGCAGGCCCCAGCTTTCGCTCGGTGAGGTCGCCAGTGGCGCCGCAGATGACCATGGTGCACGGCTCGGGCATACGCACCAGGCGCATCCCCTCCCGCAGCGGATTGGCCTGGGTCCGTGCCGCGCCGTCACCCGACAGGTCGGTGACGGCCGCCGGTGGGTCGACCGCGGTCATCGGTCCATCAGTCCTTGGCGTCCGAGGACTTCACCGCGTGCCCGCCGAACTCGTTGCGCAGCGCCGCCAGGACGCGATCGGTGAAGGAGTCCGGCTCGCGTCGGCTGCGGAAGCGCTCGATCAGCGAGAGGGTGATCACGGGGGCGGGCACGTCGTGGTCGATCGCCTCGGCCACCGTCCAGCGGCCCTCGCCGGAGTCGGCGACCCAGCCCTTGATCTTGTCCAGATCGTTGCCCTCGCGGGTGAAGGCGTCACCAGCCAGCTCGAGCAGCCAGGAGCGGATCACCGACCCCTGCTGCCACATGCGAGCGATGGCGGCGAGGTCCAGCTCGTAGTCCGAGGCGTGCAGGATGTCGAAGCCCTCGCCGTAGGCCTGCATGATCCCGTACTCGATCCCGTTGTGGACCATCTTGACGTAGTGCCCGGCACCTGCCGGACCGCAGTACAGGTAGCCCCCCTGCGGGGCGAGATCGCGTACGGCCGGCTCGAAGCGGTCGAAGACCTCGCGCCTGCCGCCGAGCATGGCGCAGAAGCCGACCTGCAGGCCCCAGACCCCGCCGCTGACCCCCATGTCCAGCCAGTCCAGGCCCTTGGCCTCCAGTTCACCGGCGCGACGCTGCGAATCGCGGAAATTGGAGTTCCCCGCATCCACGATCACGTCGCCCGGGGAGAGGATCCCGGCGAGCTGCTGGATGAGGTCGTCGGTGGCCTGACCGGAAGGCACGCTGATGACCACGTGGCGCGGGGCCTCCAGCTTGTCGACGATGGTCTCGATCGGCTCCGCGGCGGTGATCCGGCCTTCGTTGTCGGGCTCCGCGGCGACGTCGATGGCGACCTGCTCGGTGCGGTTCCAGGCCACCACCTGGTGCCCGGCACGCGCCAGCCGTCGTGCCATGCCGGCGCCCATCCGCCCCAGGCCCGCGATTCCGACCTGCATCTGTCCCGACGCCTCCGTCTGAGTCCCCCTGAATTGTGTCCGGCTCAGGTGCCGATGGTTGCGCCCAGCGCGTCGGCAGTCACGGCCTCCACGCGCTGCAGCACCGTTGCCATGTCGTCGCCGTGCAGACGCAGGACGCGACGGCCGCGCGCCTGGAGTGAGCGGAGGTCGCCCAGCGCCTGGGCCGCGATGAGCGTGCCGAAGCTCTCCTGCCAGCCAGGGATCGGGAGATCCCGATGCGGCTCCGCGGTGAGCTGCAGGAAGACGCCATTGGCCGGGCCGCCCTTGTGCAGCTGACCGGTCGAGTGCAGGAAGCGCGGACCGAAGCCGGCGGTGGTCGCGTTGCCGAGCCCATCGCGCACCAGCACGCGCACCCGGTCAAGCGCCGCGACGGCGTCGGGATCCTGCGGCAGGTAGGCGAGCACCGCGAAATAGTCGCCAGGACCGATGGTGCTCATCAGCGCGCGGAGTGCCCCGTCCACCGTCACGGGGTCAGCCCCAAGGACCGATGTGTCGGCGACGGCGGACAGCCCGGCCTCGGCCACGATTGGCGGCGGCGCCGGCAGGCTGCCCTGCGCGCGGAAGGCGTCCAGCAGCTCGCGCGTGGCGTCCTTGCTCTCCTGGACGTTCGGCTGGTCGAAGGGGTCGATCCCCAGCACCATGCCGGCGGCAGCCGTCGCGACCTCCCAGCGCAGGAACTCCGCGCCCAGCTCGTGCAGGTCGGATAGCCCGATGCGAATGACCGGATGGCCAAGCCCCTCCAGGGTGGACGCCAGCTCGGCCAGTTCGGACAGCTCCGCCAAATCCGGGGCCGCGGCCTCGTCCAGCGTGACCACCACGAAGCAGCGATCGTCGGCGTAGCGCTCCACCTCGCCAATCGGCTCGCCGACCACCGGCACGATCCCGAGGCCCGCCTTGCCGGTGCTCTCGGCGACCAGCTGCTCGGCCCAGTCGCCGAAGCTCGCGAGGCGGCGCGAGGTGAGGATGGTGAGCTTGTCGCGACCCGCCAGGGCGGCCTCGCCGATGGCGGCGCCCAGCCGCAGGCCGGGATTGGACTGCGCCGGCCGCCGGCATGCCTCGGCCATGGCCACCGCGCGATCCAGCAACGACGACAGGTCCACGCCGACCAGCGCCGCCGGCACCAGACCGAACACCGACAGCGCCGAGTAACGGCCACCGACGTCCGGCGGCCCCTCCACGATCGAACGGAACTCCTGTGCCCGTGCCAGCTCGGCCAGCGAGCTTCCCGGATCGGTGATGGCGATGAAGTCCAGCGCCGGCGCGAAGTCGGACATGGCGGCATGGAAGGCGTTCGGCTCGGTGGTCGAACCGGACTTGCTGCTGAGGCAGAAGATGGTGCGCGCCGACTCCGCCCACTCCTTGAAGCCGCGCACGGCATCCGGATGGGTTGAGTCCAGGATCCGCAGCTCCAGCCCGTCGCGCGTCGCGCCGCTGGCGCCGAAGGTGCGGCTGAAGACCTCGGGCGCCAGGCTGGAGCCACCCATGCCCAGCACCGCCGCGCGGGCATACCCGTCATTGCGCACGTCGCGCGCCAGGTGCTCGAGCTCGCCGACCCTGGCCCGCATGGCGTGCGGCAGATCCAGCCAGCCGAGCCAGCCGCTCAGCGTCTCTGGCGGCGTCCCCGATTCAGCCCACAGGCTGCCGTCCTTGGCCCACAGCCGGTCGGCGACTCCCTCCTTCTCCCAGGTGGCGAGCCGCTCGGTGATGGCCGCGTCGAGCGGGCCATCGGTCATGCCGGTGTGAGCGCCTTGCGCTGGCTGTCGATGGTGGCGATTAGGTCGTCGAAGGACTTGCCGAAGGCGGCCACTCCCTCGTCGATCAGCTCGTCGGTGACCTGCCGCATGCTGATCCCCTGCTCCTCGATCAGCCGCAGCGTGCGATGCGCGCCGGCCACGTCCTGGTCGAGCGTCCGCTCCAGCTTGCCGTGGTCGAGGACCGCTTCAATGGTTTCGATGGGCATCGTGTTGACGGTCATGGGACCGATCAGCTCCTCGACGTAGAGCACGTCCCGGTAGTCGGGGTTCTTGGTCGAGGTGCTCGCCCACAGGCAGCGTTGGACCCGCGCGCCGGCGGCCCGCAGCTCGGCGAACTCGTCGCCACCGAAGATCTCGTCGAAGGCCTCGTAGGCGAGCTTGGCGTTGGCGATGGCAGCGTGCCCGCGCAGGGCCAGGGCCGCATCGGTCCCAACCTCGTCGAGGTGCTTGTCGACCTTGGTGTCGACCCGGCTGACGAAGAAGCTGGCGACCGATGCCACCCGCGTCACGTCTTCACCGCGCTCCAGCCGGCGACGCAAGCCGGCAATGTAGGCCCGCGCCACCTCGCGATAGACGTCGACGCTGAACATCAGGGTGATGTTGATGTTGATCCCCTCCGCGATGGCATCCTCCACGGCCGGCAGCCCGGCAGGGGTGGCGGGGATCTTGACGAACGCGTTCGGGCGCCCAACCCGCTGCCACAGATGCCGCGCGCGCTCCAGCGTGCCCTCGGTGTCGTCCGCCAGGTTCGGCTCGACCTCGATCGAGACGAAGCCGTCGGCTCCGTCCGCCTCGTCGTAGACCGGCCGCAGCACGTCCGCGGCGTCGCTCACGTCCGAAACCGCGATCTCCTCGTAGATGCCCATGCTGTCGTCGCCGGCCTCGATCTCGCGCCGGATCAGCTCGTCGTACTGACCGGTGGCGACCGCCTTGCCGAAGATGGTCGGATTGCTGGTGAGCCCACGGATACCGTTGCCGACCAGCTCCCGCAGCCGCCCGGACTCGATCAGCTGGCGGTCGATGAAGTCGATCCACGGGCTCTGGTCGAACTCTCCGTGGAGCCGCTGCAGCGCGTTCATGTCGATCGTTCCTCCTCAGGCCTCCGCGCCGGCCCGGGCGCCAACCAGCTCCCGCGCCGCCGCCACGATGTGTTCCGCGTCAATACCCGCCGCCGCCAGCTGCTCGGCGGGGGTGGCTGAGCCCGGCATGATCCGGACCGCCAGCTTCCGCACGACGGGCCGCTCCGGCGAATCGGCCAGGGCATCCAGCACCGCGTCGCCGATACCGCCCTCGGGGAAGTGGTCCTCGACGGTGATGATCGCTTCCGTCTCGCGCGCGGCGGCCAGCAGCGTGTCGGCATCGACCGGCTTGACCGAGTACAGGTCGATCACGCGAGCAGTGATGCCTTCTGCAGCCAAAACGTCTGCTGCCTTCATTGCCTCGTGCAGCGTGACGCCCGCCCCGACCAGGGTGACGCGGTCGTCGGCAGCCGAGCGCACCACGCGAGCACCACCGATCGGGAACGCCTCACCCGGCGGGTAGATGACCGGCAGCTTCTCGCGCGTCGTGCGCATGAACACGATTCCCTCGCGGTCGGCCGCCTCGGCCAGGAGGGCGGCTGCCTGGTTCGGGTCCGATGGGTAGAGCACGGTGCTGCCGTGCACGGCGCGCAGGGTGGCCAGGTCCTCCAGCGCCATCTGCGATGGTCCGTCCTCGCCGATGCTCACGCCGGCATGAGAGCCGGCGAGCACCAGGTTGGCGCGGCTGACCGCCGCCATGCGCACGAAGTCGTAGGCGCGCGACAGGAACGCGGCGAAGGTGGCGGCGAATGGGCGCCAGCCGCGCACCTGGAACCCGACCGCGTAAGCCAGCATCTGTTGTTCGGCGATGTAGGCCTGCACGAACCGGTCGGGATGCGCCTGGGCGAACTCCTCGGAATAGGTCGAGTTCCCCACCTCGCCGTCTATGGCAATCACGTCGCCGCGCGCGTTGCCCAGCGCCACCAGGGCATCGCCGTAGGCCTTGCGCGTCGCCTCCTTGGTGCCGATCTCGTAGGCCGGCAGGCTGAGCGGGCCGTCGGTCGCGAACTTGTGCGGCTTGGCATTGCCCTCCGGCTTCGGCACCTGCACGCTGAGGTTACGGATCCCGCCCAGCTCCTGAATGGCTGCGTCGGGATCGCTCACCGGCTTACCGTGCGCGCCGTTGACGTTGGCGACGGCCGCGACGCCGTGGCCCTTCTCGGTCTTGGCCACGATCACGGTCGGCCGGCCCGTGGTGGCGATCGCATCGGCCATGGCGGCATCGATCTCAGTGACGTCGTGGCCGTCGATGGCGATCGCGTGCCAGCCAAAGCCAGTCGCCCGGTTGACGTAGGCATCCAGGTCCCAGCCATGCATCGTCTCGCCGGTCTGGCCCAGCCGATTGACGTCGATGATGGCGGTCAGGTTGTCCAAGCCGTGGAAGCCCGCCGCCTCGAACGCCTCCCACATCGAGCCCTCGGCCATCTCCGAGTCGCCGCACAGGGTCCAGACCCGATACGGGATCCGATCGAAGTAGCGACCGGCATAGGCAACGCCGACCGATATGGGAAGGCCCTGGCCCAGCGATCCAGTGGCCACGTCGACCCACGGCAGCACCGGCGTGGGATGGCCCTCGATCCGGCTGCCCAGCTTGCGGAAGGTCAGCATCTCGTCGTCGCTGATGGCGCCGGCCGCCTTGTAGATAGCGTAGAGCAGCGGCGAGGCGTGGCCCTTCGAGAAAATGAGGTGGTCGTTGCGCGGGTCGTCGGGCGCGCCGAAGTCGTAGTGCAGGTACTTGCTGATCAGCACGGCCATCAGGTCGGCGGCGGACATCGAGGAGGTCGGATGCCCGGAGCCGGCCGCGGCGCTGGATCGGATCGAGTCGACGCGCAGCTGCTGCCCCAGCTCGCGCCAAGTGTCGTGGTCGCCCATCAGGCGCCTCTCCCGCAAGTTCTCTGCCGTGTGAATAGCCATCTCATTCTAGGGCCGGGAAGGCATGCCCCCGTTCACGACGATCGGGCAGCCGCCGCCTGGCGCCAGTCATCAGGCACAGAAAAGCGGCCCTCCGAGCTCCGTCGGGAAGGCCGCTGGGCGTGGCAGACGCGCTAGCCGCGCATCAGGCGGAAGCAGTCGCTGCAGTAGACCGGGCGCGCACCCGTTGGTCGGAAGGGGACCTGCGTGTCCTTGCCGCAGCGCGCACACACGGCATCGAACATCTCTCGCGGGCCACGGCTGTACGACCCCCCGCCCTCGCCATAGCTCCCACCGTTGCCATAGCTGCCGCCACCGGCGGCGCGTCGCTGGGCGCGACATGCGGGGCATCGCTTTGGCGCAGAGGTGAAGCCCTTTTGCGCAAAGAATTCCTGCTCGGACGCGGAGAACACGAAGTCGATGCCGCAGTCCGCACAGTTGAGCACCTGGTCGGTATAGGCCACGCGGGACCTCCCTGAGTGTGATGACAACGTCGGGCGTTGTCCGCCTCAGGTGAGCGCCGGCCACGGGTCTTTGCCGCTTCCCCGTGAGCCGACGGTTGGACGTGGTGGAAGGGGAGGGAAAGGCTGCTGGCGCCGCGCATCGGCGGCCCGACTCGACGCGAGTATACGCAGGCATCCGGGCCGTGCAAGACCGCCCAAATCACGCGCCGAAACGCCCGACTATGCTGATGGCATGCGGACCTTCGGCACGATTGCCGGCCTGCTCGCCATCCTGGCGGGGACCGTCTGGACGCTCCAGGGCGTGGGTGTCATTCCGGGCAGTTTCATGAGCAGCAACCTGACCTGGGTGATCCTCGGGCTGGTGCTGGTGGTGATCGGCGTTGGAGTGGTCGCCTGGAGCCGTCGCCGGCCACGTATTGGGACGTAGGAGCTAGGTCCCGACCAGCTCGGCCCCGGCATCCGCCATGGCCGTCAGCGCCCGTTCCGCGTCCCCCGGCTGCAGGTTCACGGCGGCGACCGCATTCATCAGCACCTGCGTCTCGAAGCCGAGCCGCCGCGCGTCGAGCGCCGTGGCGTTGACGCAATAGTCTGTCGCCAGACCGCAGATCACGACCCGTGAGATGCCGCGCTCGCGCAGCATGGGTTCCAGCGGCGTAGGGATCATTGCGCTGGTGACCGCGTCGCGCATGGTGAAGCCGGAGTAGCCGTCCTCGCCGTTGGTGCCCTTGCGAATAACCTCGCCATCGACCACGAGATCAGGGTGCAGCTCCGCGCCCCACGTGTCGGCCACGCAGTGGACGGGCCAGATGCCGCCGCCCTTGGCGAAGTGCGGCGTCGATTCGGGATGCCAGTCCTGGGTGTAGACCACCGCCGCGCCCGCCGCGCGCGCCATCGCAACCTGGTCGTTGATGCGCGGCAGGATCCGTCCGGCACGCGCAACCGAGAGGCTGCCCGCCGGATCGGCGAAATCGTTCTGCACGTCCACCACGATCAGCGCCGTGGCGGGGTCGTATTCGGCCATGGCCGGATCATACCGACGGAGGACCGAGTCCGCGGCGAGCGGACCCGGTACCGTGAATCGGTCAGTCGAAGGCGGGGATCCCCGCCGGAACGTCTCCCTCGCCCGGGGCGTCCTCTGCCTCGCCGGCGTGCTGCCGAAGCGGCAGCTCCGGCAGCAGCACGATGATGATCAGCGCGGCCACGAAGCCGGCGGCCACGCCGAACCACATGGCGTTGGCGATGGCCGTCGAGAAGGCCTCGTGCACCCCGTTGATGATCGCCGGCAGCAGCGGTTCGATGACCGGCCGGACGGCCTCGGGCAGACGCGAGACGATATCGCCGCCCAGGTTGCCGCCGACGCTGGTGACCTCGCCCTGGCTTACGTGCTGCGGGATCTGGTTCGCGATCTCCGCAGGCACGCCGGCATTGACCAGCGCCGGTGCCAGTCCCGAGATGATCGAGCTGCCAAAGACCGTGCCGGCAATGGCCAGTCCGATCGAGCCGCCGATCTGGCGGAAGAAGGTCAGGGAGCTGGTCGCCGTGCCCATGACGCGAACCGGTACGGCGTTCTGGACGATGATCGTGAACACGGCCATTGACGGGCCGATGCCCAGGCCCATGATCGCCAGCCAGACCCACATGGTGGTGACCGGCGTGTCGGCGTGCAGCTGGGTCATCAGCAGGATGCCGACCGTGGCGATGGTCATGGCGCCTGCCAGCAGCCACTTGTAGCGGCCGGTGCGGCTGACGATCTGGCCGGAGCCGATGGATCCCGCCATCAGGCCGGCCATCATCGGCAGGATCTGGTAGCCCGACTGGGTGGCTGTCGAACCATTCACGGCCTGGAACCAGAGCGGAATGAACACGATGCCGCCGAAGAAGCCGAAGCTGATCAGCGCCGTCGCAAGCACCGATGAGGTGAACGTCCTGTTCTTGAACAGCCCCAGCTGGATGATCGGATCCTTGGCGCGCGATTCGTTCCAGACAAACAGGCCAAGCACTGCGAAGCCGAGCAGCATCAGGCCGCCCACCCCAGGATCAGCCCAGTCGCCGGTCTGCTTGTTGGTCAGGCCCAGCAGGATCGGCACCACGCCGCCGGCGAAGAGCGCGGCGCCCAGGTAGTCGATCGAGATGACCCGCTCTGGGTGCTGGATGCCGGGGAGCAGCCGCCAGATGACTCCCAGCGCCACCAGCCCGACCGGGATGTTGACGAGGAAGATCCAGTGCCAGCTGTAGTTATCGGTCAGGAAGCCGCCCAGGAACGGGCCGACCACCAAGGCCACCGCGAAAACGCCACCGAACAGGCCCTGGTAGCGGCCTCGCTCGCGCGGGCTGAAGAGGTCACCGATGACGGCCAGGCTGATCGGGAACAGTGCCCCGGCGCCGAGGCCCTGGATGCCGCGGAACAGGATCAGTTGCCACATCTCCTGGGACAGGGCACATAGGAGCGAGCCGAACAGGAAGATGCTGATGCCAATCATCAGCATCGGCCGCCGCCCGAACTGGTCGGACAGCTTCCCGTACAGCGGTCCGCTGACCGTGCTGGTGAGGAGGTAGACGGTGACCACCCAGGTGTACATCTGGGTGCCACGCAGGTCGGTGAGGATGCGTGGCAAGGCCGTCCCGACGATGGTCTGGTCGAGGGCGGCCAGGAAGAGGGCCAGCATGACCGCGCCCAGGATCTCGAAGCGGGCGCGGCGGTCGATGGCAAAGGTGGCGTCCTGCGCCGGAGTGGCGGTCTGTGCTGCGGCGGTCACCGGGATTCTTCTCCTTGGCTGATTCGCTCCAGCGCGGAGCGCAGAGATCGGATGCCGACCAGCAGGCTGTCCTGCTCGGGGCCGGAGAGCTGGGCGATGGCAGTGGCCATGCGGCGCTGGCGCGCTTCATGGAGCTCGCGGACCTCGGCGGCGCCCGCCTCGGTGAGGCTGACGAGCACCACGCGCCGGTCGTGGGTGTCGTGCTCGCGGCGAACGAGCCCACGCTCGACCATGCGATTGACGAGTCCGGTTGCGGTGGGCAGACCCGAGCCGATGAGCTCGGCAATGCGCGTCATCGGCATTGGCCCAGCCCGGTCGATGAAGAACATCACCAGGACGTGGGCCATGCTGATCGAGCGTTCATGGCAGCGGGCGGCGAAGGCGGATTTTTCACTGGCCAACACCGAACCGAGCTCGTTGAGCAGGGCCTCGGCGGATGTTTGGCCTGCGTGAATAGTTACTGTCACGCGAATGATTCTATCGGGGCGAAGCATCAACGTCAATCGATGCTCATGCACAAGCGCGGGTTGTCGGCACCGCTATCGTCCGCCGTAGATGCCCGACCCCCTCCTCACGGCCGACGATCTCACCCTGCGACCCGGTGGCGGCGTGCGCAGCCCGTGGCTGCGGGATGCATTGGCGGCGGAGGGCGATCCCCCACCGCTGCCCGGCCCGTCGCGCGACCGCTCGTGCGATGTCGCCATCGTGGGCGGTGGCTATACGGGAATGTGGACCGCCCTCCATCTGAAGGAGCACGCACCGGAGCGGGAGGTCGTGCTGCTGGAGCAGGACATCTGCGGCGGCGGGCCATCCGGGCGCAACGGCGGCTTCGTGAATGCCTGGTGGGACGAGCTGGATACGCTTGAGGAGCTCTACGGCGCCGGACCAGCGATATCCGCCGCGCGGGCCTTGTCAGAGTCGGTGCGGGCGATCGGGACGTGGTGCGAGCAGCACGACGTTGACGCCCACTACCGCCATGCCGGGATGCTGGTCGTCTCCACCACCGCGCCGCACGACGACCGGCCGCTTGGCTCGGTGGCGGTGGCGCACCGGCTCGGCGTCCCGGACGAGTTCGTGGCGCTCACTCCGGACGAGGTGCAGGCGCGCTGCGCATCTCCGCGCTTCCGAAACGGTGCCTTCATGCGGGATGGGGCCACCGTGCAACCGGCGCTGCTGGCGCGGGGCCTGCGACGGGTTGCGCTGGAACGTGGCGTCGTCATCCACGAGCAGAGCCGTGCGCGGCCGCACCTGGAGCGCGACGGAGCACGAACAGCGCTGTTGGTCGACGGACCGGGTGGGACGCATCGGCTCTCGGCCAACCAGGTGGTCCTGGCGGTGAATGCGTGGGGGGCCGGCTGGCGGCCGTTCCATCGGTCGATCCTGGCCTGGGGCAGCTACATGGTCGCGTCCGAACCGATCGCGGAGGAGCGGCTGGCGGAGCTGCGCTGGACCGGCGGCGAGTCCATCTACACGGCACGCTTCAACGTCGAGTACTTCCACGTCACCCGCGACCACCGCATCGCCATCGGGTCCGGGGGCGGCGTGCCTGGCTACGACGGCCGCATCGGTCCGTCGTTCACGGATGACCTTGCCTCTGCCCGGCGGGCAGCGTCCGCCTTCCGCACCCTCTTCCCGCAGCTTGCCGACGTACGCCTGACGGATGCCTGGGGTGGACCGATCGACGTCAGCGGCGACCACCTGCCGCGCTTCGGCACCCTCAAGGGCGGCGGTGTCCACTACGCCCTCGGCTACTCGGGCAACGGGGTGGCGCCCTCCCACCTGGCCGGCCGCGTGCTGGCCGCCCTGGCGCTCGGGTCCGACGAGCCGATCACGCGGCTCTGCCTGGTGAGCCAGCCACCGCATCGGCTGCCGCCGGAGCCCTTCCGCTATCTTGGCGCGCGCGTGATCCGCCGGGCGATCATGAGCCGGGAGGCCCGCGAGATGCAGGGTCGTCGGGCACCATGGTGGCTGCGCCAGCTCACCGCCCTGCCGCGGCGGCTCGGCTTCCACCTTGGACCGAGTGCCTGAGCGTGACCGGCCGCTATCCGAAGGAGGATCGATGAGCACGGACCTGACCGCGACGTTGGTGACCCTGCTGGGCTCGATGCGCGAGGCTGAACGCGACGTCTTCAGCGGGCTGGATCCCGATGTCCGCGACCGCCCCCTTCGCGAGGGTGACTGGTCGCCGAAGGACCACCAGGCGCACCTGACGGCGTGGAAGGCGCGACAGGCGAATCGCTATGCCGATGCGCGGCGCGGCGAGGAGCCGGGCGAGATGTCGGACGACCAGATCCAGACGATCAATGCCGAGCAGCAGGCGGCGCGCGCGGACTGGGACTGGGACGCTATCAGCAAGGAGGCCGATGAAGTCAGCGAGCGCCTGATCCGGGAGATCTCGGGCACCGACCCGGATGAGCTGGCCCGATCGGATCGGCTCATCCAGGGAACGTTCGGCAACGGCCCGTTCCATGCCTTCGAGCATTTCGGCTGGGTCCAGCAGGCCGGCGTCGGCGCCGATGCCTCCCGGATCGCCGCGTACCTGGACGAGACGCAGCGGATCGTCGAGGGCGGAGGGCTGCCGGAGCGCGACGCTGCGGCAGCGGCCTACAACGTGGCCTGCTTCCAGGCGCTGGCCGGCCGGCTCGATGAGGCGCGAGCCCTCCTCCGCCGCGCCTTTCAGCTCAATCCGGAGCTCGCCGACTGGGCAAAGGAGGACACGGATCTCACCGCACTGCGCGATGAGCTACCGGAGTTGGCGGCCAAAACCTGAGCCGGAGGACGGTCAGCTCGGAAAGAGCTTTCTCAGGCGCCGATAAGCCTCGGCGGCCGCGCCGGAGCGGCCCTGCAGCCACTCGGGATCGGGAACCTCTTCCGCCCCCGTTTCCGACGCGTTGGCCGTTGGCCTCATGGACCACGACTGCGGCGTTGCGGACGTCGCAGCGGAATCGGGGTTCGGAGTGGCGATGGGTGGGGCTGGGATTGCTGACCCCGCTGTTGACGGGCGGGGTGGCGCACCCGAAGACGGTGATGCTTCCGGAGCGGCATCGGGCGTGGGTGTGGCGGGTGAGATCTGCTCCGGCGGTGGCGCATCGGACGGGCGTCCGAGCAGGCGCCTGATCGCCTCGACCTCATCCGCGTCCCATCCCTCGTCCTCCGCGAGCCGGGCAAGCTCCGAGTCGGACAGCTCCAGGACGGGCGATGGCGCGGCCTGGACGGCCGGTGCGACATCGGGGCTGCGCCAACCCTGGGCAGCAACCTCGAGGTCGGCCTCCTCGAATTCCTCGCCCAGCCACATCAGCTCTTCTTCGCCCGATGCTGGCTTTGGCTGCGCCTCAGTCGGAGGCGCCGAGCCTGCGGGCATCGCGGCCGGTGCAGTCATCACGGCCGGCGCAGTCATCCCGACCGGCGCTGGCGGCGCGATGAATTCTTCCGGTCCGCGGAATGTCGGTGCGGCTGCGAGGGCTTGGCCCAGAGCCTCGTCTGACGTGCGCGGCACGTCGTCGGTCATCCCCGTTTGCTCAAGGACAGAGGGGGTTTCCTCAGGCGCGGCCGTCCATTCCGGCGCTGGCGTTTGCTCTTCGAAAGCGTCCTGGATGGCATGGGCCTCGACATCGGCCTGGTTTTCCGCTCGCGCGCCTTCCTCGGCAGCCTGATCGGGCGGCTCGAAGGCCTGCAGGTTCGCATCGGCCTCGACCGAATCCTGGTGGTCGATCTCCTCGGGAACGTCTGCGACCGCCGTCACCATGGCGTCGGCGCTTTCCTCGGCAGCCTGATCTGGCGGCTCGATCGCGTCCTGGATGGCGTCGGCTTCAGCCGGCTCTTCGGGCAGGACAGCCTCGGGAATGTCTGCCACTTCAGCCACCGTGGATTCGGCATCGATGGGCTGTTCCCCTAGCTCAGCGAGTGCCTCGGGCTCGGCGATTGCCTCGGGCTCGCCGGTTGCCTCGGGCTCGGCGATTGCCTCGGGCTCGGCGGTTGCCTCGGGCTCGGCGACAGCCGTTGCCGCCGCGACGCTCGCACTTGCGGCGATCGGCGATTCCTCGGCGAGACTGGCGGGCGCCTCTTCGAACGCGTCCTGGATGGCGGATCGGGCCTGCTCTTCGACCAGCGCCTGCGACTCGACGCTCGGCTCGAAACGGTCATGCGCCACGTCGGGGGGCGTGGCATCCGTGTCTGGATGGTCGCCGAAAGCGGTTTCTGTGGAAACGTGCGTGGCTTCGTTACCTTCGTCGCTGGCCACCGCGTGGAGGTCGCCGCCCTCGTCAACGGGGATGTCCGGCGATTCGTCGGACTGGGGCATCGGGTCGGGCTCGGGCACCGCGGGCTCTTCGGCCACTACCTCCAGCGGCTCAGGGTCAGCCTCCGGGATTGCCTCCACTGCCGCCTCAACGACGCCGGTCGCCGACTCCGAGGAAGCGTTGGCCGACTGCGCCTGTTCAGCTTCGAGCCGGATCGCCTCTGCCTGAGCAGCCTCGAGCCAGCTGAAGTCCCCATCGGCAAACCAATCGGGCTCGACGACATCGGTCGAGTAATAGGACGGGACCGATGCCTGCGGTTGCTCTGACGTCTCTGCCTCCGCTGACACCTCATCAGCTGCCTGCGCCTCTTCGATGGCCTCTTCGACTGTTTCCTCGCCGGCACCCGGGTCGATTTCGGCTACCGGCTCGACGGCCTCGGCCAGGCGAGTCTCGGCATCCGTCGCTGCCTCGGCGGCAACGTCCTCGATCACATCCGGCTCAACACCGGCGTCGGGTTCGGGCGGCAGCTCGGCAACGGGTTCCGGCTCGGCGACGGGCTCCGACTCAGCGGCGAGCGGGGATACGGAGACGGCCTCCGCCTCTGTGGAGACTGCCTCGGTGTCCGGCGGTGGTTCTGCCGTGCGGGATGCATCGATGTCGCGCTGCAGGGCAGCCAATGCCGCCGCCGTCTCCTCGGCACCCGGAAGCTCGGCGATCGTCGGGTCATCGGCCCGCGCCAGGGCAGCCGCGAAGGCCGCCGTCGCCGTCCTGCCGCCGCGCGCGCGTCGCCGTGGAGTGTCGACGTGGTCCTCGGGCGGCGCCTCCGGCTCGGGCGGCATGGCGACGGCCGGAGGCTGCGGCTCGACATGTGGCTCAACCAGAGCGACGACTGCTTCCACTTCTGCCGCCACCGGCGCCTCCACCTCGAATGCCACATCCTCGGTCGCAGCCTCGACCATTGCCGACTCCTCGAGAGCACCGTCCTCGGTCGCGGTGTCGGCGACGGGCATCTCTTCGACCGCGACGCTGGCTGCCGCGATCTCCTCGACCAGGGGCTCCGCGATCGGCTCCTCCTCTGCCAGCAGCTCCTCCGCGAAGATCGCCTCCTCGACCAGGTCGATCATCGGCTCCGCCGCGGGCTCATCCTCGCCCGCCAGAGCGTCCTCGAATTCAGCGGCCGCCGGATCAGACACGGACGCATCGGCCTCGAACGCTGCGGCAGCCGTCTCTGCGTCGGGGGCGAAGGTAGGAATCTCCCATGCGACGGTGGAGGTCGGTGGGGCACTCGGCAGCCGCAGGTCGACTCGAGCCTCCAGCAGCTCCACGCGGGTCCGCAGCGACGCCACCTCCCCGCGCGCCTCACCGAGGGCCAGCAGGGCCTGCCCGTAGCGTTCGGTCAGGTTCCGGAACTCGGTCAGCAGCTCGCGGAACGGGCTCAGCTCCGGCGATCCGCCGTTGCCGTTGGCCTTGGCCCCGGCCGACTCCGCGGTGGCACCAGCAGTCCCTTGCGCCGGTGCAACGGGGGCTGACGCACCGCGCGGCTGGAGGTAAACGATCATCCCATCGGGACCTTCAGGGGCACCCGCCAGTACGCCGCGGGCCAGCAGCTCCCAAACACGCCGTTCCGGGACGCCAAGGACAACTGCGGCGTCCTTGACCGAATAACCGTCCATCACGGGTCCGATAGGGTAAACCAATCGAGTAGGATCGGACCTCGATGAGCAGCCCGCCGGGCACGACGCTGCGCGTGCCGACGCTCCCTGGCCACGACTTCAACCTGCCACGCGGGCTCGAGGGCCTGGACGACCTCGCCTACAACCTGTGGTGGAGCTGGACGCCCCGGGCCGGCGCCCTCTTCTCACGGCTCGACCCGGCGGCGTGGGCCCGCCACCGCAATCCGATCGCGGTGCTGGCGAGCATGGATGCTGGACGCTGGGAGGTGGCCTCGACCGACGAGGAGTTCCTGGTCGACGCCAGCCGGCTGCTGGATGAGTACCACCGCTACATGAGCAACGGCAGCGACTCCTGGTATCAGCAGCAGATCGCGGACGACCCCGCAAGCGCGCTCCCTGGGCCCATCGGCTACTTCTGCGCCGAATACGGCTTCCACGAGTCGATGCAGATCTACTCGGGTGGCCTGGGCGTCCTGGCCGGCGACCATTGCAAGTCCGCGTCCGATGCGGCCGTCCCCTTCATCGGCGTCGGCCTCCTGTACCGCCGCGGCTACTTCCGCCAACAGATTGATGCCGATGGGCACCAGGAGCACGCGCAGCCGGACCTGGATCCCTCGATGCTGCCACTCCGCCGGGCGCGGGCCGCCAACGGATCGGCGCTGCAGGTCAGCGTCGACTTCCCGGACCGCCAGGTCCATGCCGCGGTGTGGGTTGCGCAGGTCGGCCGTGTCCCGGTCCTGCTGCTGGACACGGACCTGCCCGCCAACACCGGGCCGGATCGGCCCATCACCCACATCCTGTACGTGCGCGGTCGCGAGATGCGCCTCTGCCAGGAGCTGATCCTGGGGGTGGGCGGCGTGCGGGCGCTTGGCGAGCTGGGCATCACGCCGGCGGTGTGGCACCTGAACGAGGGGCACTCCGCGTTCCTCTTGCTGGAACGGGCACGCGAGGCGATGGCCGAGGACGGCACGCTCTCCGCTGCCAACGCGTTGAAGCAGGTCGGCCGGGACGCGGTATTCACCATCCACACCCCGGTCGCAGCGGGCAACGAGACGTTCGACCGCGGGCTGGTTTCGAACTACCTGGCGCCGTGGCTGCACGTCACCGGCATGGAGGACCAGGAGCTGCTGGAGCTCGGCCGTGGCCGCACCGACGATCCAAACGCGCCGTTCGACATGACCGCCTTCGTTCTGCGCCACGCCAGCCACGCCAACGCGGTCAGCAAGCTGCACGCGCAGACCGCCACCGAAACCTGGGAGATAGTGGCCGGTCATCCGATCACCGCCATCACCAACGGCGTCCACGTCGCCTCCTGGCTGGGCAGGCCGATGCGCCGGCTCTACGAGCGCGCCATGGGGACCTTCCTGGCCAGTGACCACACCGGTCCATCGGAGCTGGCGGGGGTGAGCCAGATCGACGACGCTGACCTGTGGGCCGGGCACATGCAGCAGAAGCGTGAGCTGACCGACTTCATCGCCAGCCGGCTTGCGCGCCAGTTCGCCCGCCATGGCGAGTCACCGGACCAGCTGCGAGAGGTGGCGCGAGCGCTCGACCCGAGGGCGATGATCATCGGCTTCGCCAGGCGATTCGCGACCTACAAGCGCGCCGACCTCATCTTCCGCGACGAGGAACGCTTGGCCCGGCTCCTCTCGGATCCCGAAAAACCGGTGCAGATCGTCATCGCCGGCAAGGCGCACCCGGCGGATCGGCCTGGACAGGGCGTCATCCAGCACATCTTCGAACTGTCGCGCTCCGACCGGCTGCGCAGCCGGGTCTTCATCGTCGAGGACTACGACATCCGCATCGCCCGCTTCCTGGTGGCGGGTGTCGACGTCTGGCTGAACAATCCGCGGCGCCCACTGGAGGCGTCTGGCACGTCCGGCATGAAGGCCGCGATGAACGGCGTGCCAAGTGTCAGCGTGCTGGACGGCTGGTGGGACGGGGGCTACAACGGCGCCAATGGCTGGGCGATTGGCAAGCGCGAGCAGCTCTCCGACGAGGGCGCCCAGGACGAGGCGGATGCCGAGGCGCTCTACCGCCTGCTGGAAGACGAGATCGTGCCGCGCTTCTTCGCGCGCGACGACGAGGACCTACCGGTCGATTGGCTGGCGACCATGCGCGCCGCGGTCGGGGCGTCGATCTGGCAGTTCAGCACTGCCCGCATGCTGATCGAGTACGTCGAGGAGCTCTACCGCCCGGCGGTGCGATCGGCCTCCGGTTCGGCCGTCCCGGCCTAGGTTGCCCGGCCCGAGCCGAGGCCGAACCTAGGGCAGCAGGTAGCGAGGGTTCTCCCAGATGCCGTTGATGTTGGTGGCGAAGTGCAGGTGGCAGCCGGTGGAGAAGCCGGTCGTGCCCTCGTAGCCGATCACCTGGCCGGTGCCGACCACCTGGCCGGGCTGCACGATGATCTGGGTGGTGATGTGCCAGTACCAGGTCTGGATGCCGCCGCCGTGATCGATTACCACGCCGTAGCCCGGGTCGTACGGCCACAGCGGCCGGCCCGATGCGACCACCACGCCGGCCTTGGCAGCCAGGATCGGTGTCCCGCACCCGACGGTCATGTCAATCCCGCCGTGGAAATGCTCGTAGTAGACGCCTTGGTAGGTGTATGACGGCTCCAGGGTGAAGTTGGTGGGACCCCACTCCTGGGTGACCCGCGGCCCGATCTCCGGCCAGCGGTAGCCGGCGGCCGATAGCTGCTTGGCATTGCGGCGCGCCTCGCGCCGCGCCTCTTCCTCGGCCAGGCGCCTTGCCTCTTCCAGCGCCTCGCGCTCGGCGACCAGCCGGTTGACCAGTGAGGTCGCCTGCCGGAAGGCCGCCTCGTTCCTCTCGACCTGTGCGGCAACGTCGCCCTTCGCATCAAGCGCGGAATTGAGGGCCGCTTCCTGCTCGGCGCGTTTCTGGGCGGCGGCGGACCGGAGGCGCGCGGTCTCCTTCTCGAGCCGCCACAGCTGGCGCTGGCGCTGGCGCAGCATGCTTTCCTGCTCGCTCGCCACGGACCGGGCCTCGCGAAGCGTCGCCCGGCCCAGCTGGAGCGTCTCCTTCTTGACGTCCAGCTGCTCGCGGATGAAGCGGATCTCATCGGCCAGCACCTGATCCTGTTCGGAGAGCGTCACCAGATAGCCGACCTGGTTGGTAGCGGCGTCCAGCGACGGCGCGCTGAGCAGCACCTCCAGGAGTGAGGTCTGGCTCTGCTCGTACGCGGACCGCATGTGATCCTGCAGCAGTGCCTCGCGGGAGCGCAGCTCCTCGTTCTGCGCCACGATCTCGCGTGACACGGCCGACAGCCGGTCATCCATGCGATCGACACGGGCACGCAGCCGCTCCAGCTGCTCGGTGATCTCATGGACCTCTCGACGCACCTGGGTCAGTAGGCTGACGACCCGCTCGTACTCGGCGGTGATGTCGGCGAGCTCGGCCTCCGCCAAATCCAGCTGGTCGGATAGCTGGGCGGACCTGGCGCGGAGCTGGTCAAGGCGCGCGCGCTGATCCGCCAGCTCGGCCTGGATGCTGGCGCGTTCGGCCTGTGCCTGTTGGATGGGATCCGCGGCCAGGACCGGGCCTCGCGGATCACCTCCGACGATCATTCCGGCGGCCGTCAACAGGGTCACAAGCGTGACGGCCAGTCGGGATCGTCGCCTCATCAAGCGGTGTTCAATGCGGATTCCACGGTGCCCAGTGCCCTCGTTCGTGATCCGTCGGGCCATGCTACGCGCGAGCACCCTGCCCGTGACCCGGCCCGAATGTACTACACCGTACTACCCCAATGCCAACCTTTTGGAGGCCTCCCGAGCGCGAAATGAGCGCCCGTCACGCTCGGCGGCGCTCTCCAGCCTCGATCAGGTTGGCCCTTGCGACTTCGGCGCCGACCAGCAGCACCACGCTGGCGAAGTAGATGAAGACGATCAGCGTGATGATCGCCGCCAGCGGCCCGAACAGGTCCTCGAAGTGGGCGATCTGGGTCACGTAGATCGTGTAGCCCACCCGTAGTAGCGTCCACAGCACCGCTGCCACGAACGCCCCTGGCCAGACATCGCCGAAGGTGACTTTCTGGCTGGGGACCACCCGATACAGGACCAGGTATGCGACGAACACCAGCAAGAACGGCACGACGGAGCCGATGAGCGCCACCGCGACGTCGCCGCCCTGGAAGCGATCCACGATGTCCCGCGTCGCATTCTGCAGATAGCTGGTCACCAAGCCGACGGCGACCGAGGCCAAAATCAGGCCGCCGCTGAACAGGATCAACAGGATGCCCAGCAGCTTCTCGCGCAGGATGAAGAGCGGCTTGCCATCGCTGAAGGCGCGGTTGATGCCCCGGCTCACTGCGCCGAAGAAGCCCAGCGCGCCCCAGAGCAGGAAGATGATGCCCACCAGTGTGATGCTGCCTCGAGACGCGATGGCCGCATCGATCATCTCTTCGATCAGGTCCGGGTTGATGGGCGTGTTGTTCGCAAACCAGGTCAGGATGATGGTGCGGGCTTCCCCCTCACCGATGAGGGCGGCGAGCAGCACCGCGCCCAGCAGCAGGACGTTGACGAAGGACAGGATCGAGAAGTACGCCATCGAGCCGGCGTAGTTCAGCCCGTCGTGGTCCAGCAGGCCCATGACCGATGTGCGGGCCACCCGCGTCAGCCGATAGCGCTGCAGCCAGCCGTCGACCGTGGTCGCGATGCGGCTGCCGAAGGCGATGACGCGATCGAACATCGGGCCGATGGGCTCCACCTGGGGACTCCGTCGGCGACAGGGTAGGCTGATCCCATGCCAAAGGACCCATCGGTCTCGCTTGAGCTCGACGGCTTCGAGGTCACCATCACCAACCCGCACAAGGTGTATTTCCCCGACGAGGGCATCACCAAGCTCGAGCTGGTGGAGTACTTCATGGCGGTGGCCGATGGTGCCCTGCTCGGCGTGCGCGACCGGCCGATGGCCCTGAAGCGGTTCGTGGACGGCATCACCGGCGAGGCCTTCTTTCAGAAGCGGGCCCCCAAATCGGTGCCCGAGTACGTGAGTACCGTTGAGCTCGCATTTCCATCTGGCCGTACCGCCGACGAGGTGGTGGTCTCGAACCGCGCCGCGCTGGCGTGGGTCGCCAACATGGGCTGCGTCGACCTCAACCCGCATCCCGTGCGCGCCGACGACCTGGACCACCCCGATGAGCTGCGCGCCGACCTGGACCCCGGTCCCGGCGTGCCGTGGGCCGACGTCCGGCGCGTGGCGCTGGTGGTGCGCGACGTGCTGGCTGATCACGGCCTGGTCGGCTGGCCGAAGACGTCCGGCTCGCGCGGCATCCACATCTATGCGCGAATCGAACGGCGCTGGGGCTTCCCGGAGGTCCGGCGCGCGGCGCTAGCCATGGCCCGGGAGGTCGAACGGCGCGCGCCCGACATCTCCACCAGCAAGTGGTGGAAGGAGGAGCGCCACGGCGTCTTCATCGACTACAACCAGAACGCGAAGGACCGCACGGTGGCGTCGGCCTACTCGGTGCGGCCCCTCCAAGCTGCGACGGTGTCGGCACCGCTCATGTGGGACGAGGTCCCCGACGCGGAGCTCGGCGACTTCACGCTCCGCACCATGCCGGCCCGCTACGCCAAGCTCGGCGACGTGGGGGCCGGGATCGACGATGCCATTGGATCGCTCGAAGCCCTGCTGGAGCTATCGGCCCGAGACGAGGCAGGTGGCCAGGGTGATGCGCCGTGGCCGCCGAACTACGCGAAGCAACCTGGCGAGCCCCCACGCGTCCAGCCGTCGAAGCGACGGATGGCCTGGCCGGACGCGGCTGCTACGGGCGGGCGCGCTGGCGATCAACCGCAGCCAGTGCCGAAGGTTCCCGCGCGTCGGGTGGACGGTACCGTGGCGCCCACCGGGCGCCGCCGTTCGACCCAGCCGCTGATCGTGATCAGCCAGGCCAAGGCCAAGGCCGATGCGCTCGACGGCCTGGAGCGATGGAAGAAGCGGCATCCGAAGGCGGCCAAGCACATCGCCGAGGACGACGTGCTGGTGGACGGCATGCGCGGGCGCTCGTCGCTGTGGTATCGGGTCCGGGTGAACCTGCGCCATGTCCCGGAGAAGGATCGACCGGCCGAGGAAAAGCCCGATCCCGATTACGACCTGTCGCAGGAATGGGGAGGCCGGCCGTCGGAATCGAACGGCTAGGCGGTCGCAACCTCGAGAGCGAGGGCCCGCCCGATGATCTCGCTGAGGCGCGCAGTCTCAGCCACGAGCGCTGGATTCGGCGCCTTGCCCGCCTCTGAGAACCAGGCGACCTTCAACGCCGACCCGTCCACCTCCCAGGTGCCGGCCACCACCCCGCCACGCACGACCACCGGTGAGATCCAGCCCGCCTGGCGGCTGACCGCGGCGCGACGGGCCGGAGCCACGATTCGCGGGTCGTCCGTCCCTGGGCCAAGGACCCACTGGTCGAAGCCGGGAAGCAGCCGCAGCGCCTTGGTCGGCCTCGCGGCAGCAAGTTCGTCAAGGTCCTCGGTTCGCACGTAGCTCCGCTCGCCGTCGACCTGGACCTCGGCCACGCGAGTGCCCAGGGCGGCGAACCAGGCCTTCAGCGAGCGCTTCGAGACGCGGCCACGCGAGATGAAGGCACTGAAGCCCTCCACCGTGGCCGGCCCGTAGGCGGACAGATAGGCGAGGATGGCAGCCGGCGCGGCGTCATCGGGCTCCGGCACGCCGGCCCAATGCGGGCTGGCCTGGTCCGGGCGCACGAAGGTGACGCGGTTGCCCTGGCTTGGCCCAAGGGCCAGGTCGCCCTGCCAGGCCAGCGGCTTGAGCAGCGTTCCCCAGCTGGAGGCCAACTCCATGCCGATGTGGGCCAGGCCGCGCTTCTTGGTCACCGCGGCTGCCAGCTCCTCCCGCGTGAGCGCCTGGCCGTCGAGCGCGTCGCGGGCGGCGACCCGCAAGGACTCGATTTCCCTTGGTCCGACGCCGAAGTACTTCTGCCAGCTCGGGGCTTCCCACGAACGGCCGGCGGCCAGCAACGAGAGGTAGATCCCGGCGTCCTCGGGCGTGAGCAGGTGCAGGGTGCCGCGCATTGCCCACGTCTTGATCAGGCTGCCGTTGGCCAGTGCTCGTGCAACCTCGCCGGTTCGCGAGGACGTTCGTCGCACGCGCACCGCCAGCTCCGCAGATGACGCCACCTGCGACTGGACGCCACACAGGCGCCGCACGGTATCGGCCACCGACAGGTCGCCGATCGGATTGAGCATCTGCCGCTCGAGCCGCCAGGCCAGCGCCTGCGACCAGCTGACCTTCAGGGTCACGCGGCCAGCCGAGACATCAGCCGCTCCTTCACGGCGGGCCATTCGGCGGCAAGGATCGAGAAGTAGACGCTGCTGCGCATGTAACCGTCCGGCATGCGGAACTGGTGCCGCAGCACGCCCTCATGCTCGGCGCCCAGCCGCGCGATGGCGGCCTGCGACCGCTCATTGCGCTGATCCGTCTTGAAGGCGACCCGCGTCGCGCCCAGCTCGTCGAAGGCGTAAGACAGCTGCAGCAACTTGGCCTCCGTATTGGTGGCGGTTCGCTGGTGCGACGGCGCGATCCAGGTCCAGCCGATCTCCAACCGTCCGTGCTCCGGCGCGATGTCCAGGAAGCGAGTGGAACCAACCGCGCGGCCGCTTTCCGCGTCAACCGTCGCCCAGCTGACGTACTCGGGCTTCAGGGCGTCAGCCAGGTAGTCCGGCCAGACCGCTGCGCCCTGCGACAGGTCCGTGAATAGGTAGCGGAATGTCGCCGGATCCTGCGCGGCCGCGGCCAGCAGGTCGCCGCGATGTCGCTCCTCGAGTGGCTCCAGCCGGACGAACTGGCCCGCCAGGGTGACGCGCTCGGGCGCCTTCACGATGGGAAACGTCCGAATTCACACCGGGACGACACCGCGGCGCCGAAACGGCCTGCGGAGCGTTCCGATTCATGCACCGTGTGAATACGGACGCCTGGAAGCCGATTCCGACGCACTCGTGTGCTCCTGATGTGAATCTGGACCTTTGACACCCGGGGGCACGCGTCCTAGCGAGAGACCGCGCCCTCCCGCTCCGCGACGGCCGCCTCGACCCAGTTCGGGATCTCGCGGCGGAGCGTGGCCAGGGGCAGCGTGCCGTGGCCCAGCACCTCGTCGTGGAAGGCGCGCAGGTCGAATCGGTCTCCCATCTTCTCCGACACCTCGCGGCGGGCTCGCTCGATCTCGCGCTGGCCGATCTTGTAGGACAGGGCCTGGCCCGGCCAGACTGTGTACCGATCCACCTCGATCTCGGCGTCGACCATCGGCAGCGTCCCGCGCTCGTGCATGAACTGGATCGCCTTGTCTCGGGTCCAGCCCATGGCATGCAGGCCGGAGTCGACCACCAGGCGTGAGGCGCGGAACGCCTGCGCGTCCAGCATGCCGAGCCGCTCCCGGTCGTCCAGGTAGAGGCCCATCTCGTCGGACAGCCGCTCGCAGTACAGGCCCCAGCCCTCGACGTACGCCACGCCCGCCATCCGGCCGCCCAGCGTTCGGAACCGCGGCAGCCCGGTCAGCTCCATCTCGATGGCGATCTGAAAGTGGTGACCCGGCGTCGCCTCATGGAAGGTGATGGCCGCGATCTTGTGGAGCGGCCGCTCCTCCGGCTGATAGGTGTTGATGTAGTACTGGCCCTGCCGCGAGCCATCCAGCGACGGCTGCATGTAGAACGCCGGAGGGGTCTCGCGCTCGCGGTACTCCTCCACCGCCTTGACCACGCAGTTCGCCGATGGGAAGCGGCCGAAATACTGCGGCGCGGCGGCGTAGGCGCGCTCCGTCTGTCCTTCCGCCAGCTTCACGATCGCCTCGCGCGAATCGGTGTGGTTGGTGGGGTCGACGTTCAGCGCCTCCTTCAGGGCGTGGCGGTCGGCGTGACCCAGCCGATGGGCGATCTCGTCCATCTCAGCTTCGATCCGGCTCAGGTCCTCCAGGCCGAAGGCATGGACCTCCTCGGCGGTCGTTGAGACGGTGGTCTGCATGCGGATGGCAAGCCGATACAGCTCCTGCCCGTCCGGCACCGCCCCGATGCCCGGCTCGGCCATGGCGTGCGGCTCGTACTCGTTGGCCAGGAAGTCGCGCAGGTGCTGCAGCGCTGGCTTGATGTGCTCGTCGACCGCGGCGGCCACCTTCGCCCGCGCCTCGTCGTCGTCGGCGACGTGCGCCAGCGCTACAGCCGGGAACTGGTCGGTCGGCGTGGCGGCCAGGCGCTCGATCTGCTCGATCTGCTTGCGCACCGGGATCGCGGCACTGGTGCGGGCGTCAGCGATGCCCTCGCGCAGCGTGTCGATGTACTGGTCGACTGCCGTCCGGTAGGCGGCGAACCGGGTGAGGAGCTTCTCCAGGCCTTCCGGCGTCTCGGCGATCTGGTACTGGGCCACCATCACCGGCATGGTCTGCACGCCCGAGATGTGGTTGATCCCCAGCTGGTAGAGCTTCTTCTCCTGCGCCTCCAGCTGGTTGCGAGCGACCAGCATCAGCATGTCGCGGGTGATGACCTGCTCCGGCTCCAGCCCGGCCGGGTCGATCGGCTCCACCTCCTCGAGCAGGGCCCGATACACGCGCGCCTCCACGGCACGCCCTTCCGCACCGAGGTCCGGCAGGCGGTCGTCGAAGCGGTCGTCGCCCAGGATCGTTGCGAAGATCGGCTCACGCTCGAGCACGCCGTCGAAGAAGCGGTCGGCGATCTCGTTGATGGCGGCGTTGGGGTCGGTGGCAGTGGTGTCGGTCACGGACGCACGGTCCTCCATTGGGTCGTCGATTCGTCGGTCCATGGAGTGTAGTCGGGAGCCGGCCAGGGGGCCCGGGGCACCATTTCTCCTCAGGTGCTGTCGTCCAGCGCGCGGCGTGCCCTAGCCGAAGAGGTCGGCCAGCAGGGCCGGTGGCGTCTCCTCGAGCTGGTCGTACCGGCACTCGGCCGGTGGCTTGTCCGGTCGCCAGCGCTTGAAGGTCGCCGCGTGGCGGAAGCGGTCCCCCTGGAGGTGGTCGAAGGCCACTTCGCAGACCAGCTCGGGACGCAGCGGTTCCCACGAGAGGTCCTTGCCGCGGTTCCAGCGCGAGGTGGCGCCGGGCATGCGTTTGCCCGCCCACTGCGCCTCGAACTCCTTCCATTCCTGCCACGGATGGCCGTCCACGGCATTCGCCCGATAGGGCTCCAGGAAGGCGACCAGCTCGCGCCGCTTGTCCATGGTGAACGAGGACGTGACGCCGACGTGCTGCAGCTGGCCGGCGTCGTTCCACAGCCCCAGCAGGAGCGAGCCGATCATGGTGCCGGGACCGTTCTTGTGCCACCGGAAGCCCGCCACCACGCAATCCGCGGTGCGCAGGTGCTTGATCTTGGCCATCTCGCGCTTGCCGGGCAGGTAGCGCAGGTCGTGGCGCTTGGCCACCACTCCATCCAGCCCGGCGCCCTCGAACACGTCGAACCATTCGCGCGCGACCGCCGGGTCGCGCGTCGCCGGGGTCAGCAGGACCGATTCGGGAGCATCGGCCATCACGGCCTCCAGGGCCGCGCGCCGATCATCCAGCGGAGACTCGCGCAGGTCGGTGTCGTCGGTCGCGAGACAGTCGAAGGCCACGAATGATGACGGAGTCTCGCGCGCCAGCATCGCCACCCGCGACGCCGCGGGATGAATGCGCAGCAGCAGGGCCTCGAAATCGAGCCAGCCGTCCCGTGCGATCACGATCTCGCCGTCCAGCACGAAGCGCGCGTCGGCGCCGCCCACCGCGGTGAGGGGCTCAATCAGCTCCGGGAAGTATCGGTCCAGCGGTTTCAGGTCCCGCGATTGCAGGTACAGCTCCTGGCCGTCGCGGAAGACGAGGGCCCGGAAGCCATCCCACTTGGGCTCGTAGCGCCACCCGTCGCCGACGGGCAGCTCGGGCGTGGGCTTGGCCAGCATCGGTTCGATGGGAGGAGGTATCGGGAAGGCCATAGGCGTCCGATGATACGCGGCGCCATCGGCCATACTCCGGCCCGCCATGGGGATCAGCCTTCAGTTCCTGGGTGCCGTGGGCACCGTCACCGGCTCGCAGTTCCTGGTTCGCACCGGGAGCGCCGCCGTGCTGGTGGACTGCGGCATGTTCCAGGGCTCGCCGGAGGAGGTCAGCCGCAACCGGATCCCGTTCGCCTTCGAGGCGGGCGAGGTGGACGCGCTGCTGCTCACGCACGCTCACCTCGACCACTGCGGTCGCATTCCGGCCCTGGTGCGCGCGGGCTATCACGGGCCGATCGTCACCACCTCGGCCACCGCCGACCTCTCCGAGATCGTGCTGCGCGACGCGGCCAAGCTGCAGGGCGAGGCCGAAGCCCGATGGCGCCGCAAGCACCCCGAGCAGGCGGCAGCCACGGACGCCGACCTGCAGTCCGAGGATGCTGCAGCCGAAGCGCCGCCAAAGGACGACGAGGCGCTGCCGGAGCGGATCCGCACGGCCGCGCCGCAGGGCATGACCATGACGCAGGCTGCGCTCTACGACGAGCGCGACGTGGACCAGACCGTCCGCCAGTTCCGCGCCGTGCGCTACGGGGAGATGACCGAGGTCGCGCCCGGCGTGCACGCGACCTTCCATGATGCGGGGCACATCCTGGGCTCCGCCATCATCGAGCTGCGCGTCACCGACGGCGACGCCACCACCACGGTCGTCTTCTCCGGCGATCTCGGGCGCAGCCACACCCCGATCGTGGCCGACCCCACCCCGCTCACCCACGCCGACTACGTGCTGGCCGAGTCGACGTACGGCAACCGCGAGCACGCCGACCACGAAGCCGCGGTGGAGCAGCTGGTGACGACCATCAACGAGGTGGCCGGCAGCCGGGGCGTGATGCTGGTGCCGTCGTTCGCGATCGGGCGAACGCAGGAGATGGTCTGGGTGCTGGACGAGCTGTTGCGGGACGGCCGCATCCCGCATGTGCCGCTCTACCTGGACTCGCCCATGGCGTCGCGCGCTTCGGACGTGTACCTGCGCCATCCGGAGGTCTACGACGAGGAGACCGCCGCCCTGCTGCGCTCCGGCGACTCACCGCTGGCCTATCCCGGCGAGCAGTACACCAACACGGTCGAGCAGTCGAAGGCCATCCGTGACCAGCCGCGGCCGATCATGGTCGTCGCCAGCTCCGGCATGCTGACCGGCGGCCGAATCATGCACCACCTCAAGGACTTCCTCCCCGATCCGGCCTGCACGCTCCTGTTCATCGGCTACCAGGCGGAGGGGACGCTGGGGCGGCACCTGCAGAGCGGCGGCAAGACGGCGCGCATCGACCACGCCGAGTACGAGGTGCGCTGCAAGGTGGTCTCGATCTCGGGCTTCTCGGCCCATGCCGACGTCAACGAGCTGACGGCCTGGCTCGCGCATTTCGCTGGATCAGCCGGCGGGGCCAATGCCTCTGGAGCGGATGCCTCCGCCGCACCGCCGAAGCGCGTCTTCCTGGTCCACGGCGATCCCGACGCCACCGCCCCGTTCGCCGAGCGCCTGCGGCGAGAGCTGGGCCTGGACGTCCAGATCCCGAGCTACCGGGAAGTCGTCACCCTCGGCTGACCTTGGCTGACCAGCTGCCCCAGCCTCGGGACGCACGGAATGGCAGCCAAATGTGGACGGCGCGTGGACAACCTCGCCATGTTGCCCTGATATTCGTGGACAAGTGGGTAGGCGGGGCGGAGTCAGGCCCCTAAGGTAGGTCTTGTCCCGGAGGAGCCGGGCAACGATTCCGAGATTGCATCAACGGGTCGGGGCAAGGTTCCTACGGGACACTTCGTTGTGTCCGGCACGCATAATCCAGCCCCGATATGCGGGCCGGAAGCCGACCTCCCTCAGCTCATGGGCCAGCGCCGACTCGGCCGGCGGCACCCTGTCGACGCGCTCCAGATTCAGCTCCTTGAGCGGCCCAGTCGGCACCAGCAGCTGCGGCAGCACGCGGACCGCCCTGGCCGTGATCTCCGCATCGGCCGCGGCGGCCGGCAGCGTCAGCAGTCCACGGCCACCGCGCTCCACGTAGAGCGCCGCCTCGCCGCCGACCAGCACCACGTAGGCGCCGGCCGCGCGCTGCAGGGGTAGCCGGTCGTCCCCCTCTCCCCGCGGCCACGGCAGCGTGGCGCCGTACGGCTGCGCCGGATCGGCGGCAGCCAGCACCACCACCTGCGGGCCGGTCGTCTCGTCCATCTCCCGCTCGGCGCGCAGCCGGTCCACCGCCCCGGGCATCGCGAACTGCGCCGCCCCCAGCCCATCGACGAAGTAGCCCCGACGTACGCGTCCTGCCTCCTCCATCGGTTTGAGGATCGCGTAGACAGAGGCGAAGCCACCGGCCAGTCCCTCTGCCAGGACGGCTTCGCGCGTGACGACCCCATGGCGCTCCAGCAGGGCAAGGGCGGTGGCATGCCCGCGCTCGGTCGGTGAGCGTCCCTCTCCGATGAGGTCGGCGGTCAGCGACCAGCGCCCGGCAGCGCGCGGCGGCCCCATGCCGGCCGGCCGGCCAGGCCGCGTCGAGCGCGATCGCGAGCGCGGGAGCGACAGCGCCCGCAACGCAGCGAAGGTGTCGTTTGTGACCTCACCCGACCAGACGAGGTCCCACAGCGCATCGAGCAGCTCTTCGTCATTGCGGGCGTCGGGGATCGCCATGCGCAGGCCGCCGAAGAAGGAGGCGCCGCGGCGCTCGAAGTGCTGACGGATGGCGTCGTGCAACGGGCTCTCCGGCCGCTCCCCAGCCTCGAAGGCGCCGGCCGAGGCCAGCAGCTCGGCACGATCGCGGCGATACAGCGCCACGCGGCCGTCGTCCCGGCCCAGCGGTCCGCGGCCGATCCATACCACCTCGCCAGCCGCGCCGAGCTCGTCCAGCAGGCGCGGGGTGTAGTCGCGCACGCGGGCTGACAGGACGTCCCGCTCCAGGATGGAGGCAGGCATCGGGTACCCCTCGAGCTGGCCGACCACCTCCAGGAGCCGGTCGTGCCCGGTCGCCCCCGAGCCGATGCCGTGCCAGGACACGAGGAAGCGGGCGAAGGCATCGGCGGGGACGGGCTCGACTTCGCGTCGCAGGCGCGCCAGCGAGCGACGGCGAAGGGCGCGCAGGACGTCGGGATCGGCGAACTCGTGCTCCGTGCCTCCGGGCCGGAAGGCGCCCTCCAGCAGCGCACCCTTCTCGACCAGGGCACGCAGGCGCTCCTGGACGCGGGATGGGGCGATGCCCCAACGTCCCGCCGGCGCGTCCGTTGTGAACGGGCTGTGGGTGCGCGCCCAGCGCAGCAGCAGGGCGTCGAGCGGCGGGGCGTCGTCGCGGTCCGCGGCCTGCAGCCACGTCTCCGCCACGCCCGGTGGTGGGCTGGCGCCGAACGCATCGCGGAATCGGGCCACGTCTTCGATGGCGATCCATCGACCCTCGCCCGCCAGCCGAACCTCGACGACGCGCCGGTCCCTGGCCAGCCCTGACAGCGCCACCTCAACCTGGGGCAGGTCTGACCGAGCCGCCACCTCATCGGTCCGCAGGTCGCCCACGCGCCGCAGGAGGTCGTGCAGCCCGTCCACGGTCCTCACCCGGCGACCGCCGGCCAGCGCCTGCAGCTCGAGCTCCAGGTCGGTGGTGGCAGCGGGGTCGAGCAACTCGCGCAGCTCTTCCGCTCCCAGCAGCTCGGCCAGCAGCTCGCGGTCGAGGGAGAGGGCCTGCGCTCGGCGCTCGGCCAGCGGCGCATCGCCCTCGTACAGGTAGTTGCCGATGTAGTCGAACAGCAACCCGGTCGCGAACGGCGAGGCCGAGCGGGTCTCGACCGAGGCCACCCGAATGGCGCGCGAGCGGATGCCCCCCAGCACCTCCTTCAGGGCCGGCACGTCGAAGACGTCGCCCAGGATCTCGCGGTAGGTCTCCAGGATGATCGGGAACGAGCCGTAGCGGCTGGCCACGGTCAGCAGGTCTGAGGAGCGCTGGCGCTGCATCCACAACGGCGTGCGCTGGCCGGGCCGCCGTCTCGGCAGCAGCAGCGCGCGCGCAGCATTCTCCCGGAAGTGGGCGGCGAACAGCGCCGACCCACCCAGCGCGCTCATCAAGACGTCGTCGACCTCGTCCGGCCCGAGCATGAACAGCTCGTCGGTGGGCGGCTCCGTCGCATCGGGAAGGCGCAGGGCAATGCCGTCATCGGTCCAGATTGCCTGCACCGGACGTCCCTGCTCGGCCAGCCGCGCCTCGATGGCCATCGCCCACGGGGCGTGGACGCGGCCGCCAAACGGCGACAGCAGGCACAGACGCCAGTCGCCAAGCTCGTCGCGGAAGCGCTCGACCACCAGCTGGCGATCGGTGGGCAGGGCGCCGGTCGTCTCGCGCTGCTCGCCGAGGTAGGCGACCAGGTTGCGTGCGGCCAGCTCGTCCAGGGCGTGGTCGTCGCGCAGCCGTGCCGCGGCGGCATCGGGCTTCATCGGCTCGAACTCGCGCAGGAAGGCGCCGATCGCCCGCCCCAGCTCGATCGGCCGGCCAATCCCATCGCCCTTCCAGAAGGGCATCTTGCCGGGCTCGCCGGGGGCGGGCGACACGAGCACGCGATCCGGCTTGATCTCCTCGATCCGCCACGAGCTGGCGCCCAGCAGGAAGACCTCGCCGACCCGCGATTCGTAGACCATCTCCTCGTCCAGCTCGCCGACGCGCCGGCCCTTGCCGCTCTCGTCGCCGGCCAGGAAGACGCCATACAGGCCGCGATCCGGGATGGTGCCGCCCGATGTGACTGCCACGACCCGGGCGTCGTTGCGGCTGGTGATGGAGTCGGCGGTGCGATCCCAGACCACGCGCGGCCGCAGCTCCGCGAATTCGTCCGAGGGGTATCGGCCCGAAAGCATGTCCAGCACACCTTCCAGCTGCTCGCGCGACAGGTCGCGGAACGGGTAGGCGCGGGTCACCAGCGCGTGCAGCTCGTCCACCGTCCAGCTGCGTTCCGTGCCAATCGCCACCAGCTGCTGGGCGAGCACGTCCAGCGGGTTGCGGGGGATGCGAGTCTCCTCGATCGCCCCATCCAGCATGCGCCGCACGACCACGGCCGCCTCCAGCAGGTCGCCGCGGTACTTCGGGAAGATCTTGCCGGTCGACGCCTCGCCCACCTGGTGGCCCGCCCGCCCGATACGCTGCAACCCCGCCGCCACGGACGGCGGCGCCTCGATCTGGATCACCAGGTCGATGGCGCCCATGTCGATCCCCAGCTCCAGGCTGGAAGTGGCGACCAGTGCGGGCAGGCGCCCTGCCTTCAATGCCTCCTCGATCTCCAGGCGCTGCTCGCGGGCGATGCTGCCGTGATGCGCCATGACCAGCTCCTCACCGGCCAGCTCGTTCATGCGGGCGGCCAGCCGTTCGGCCAGCCGCCGGGAGTTGACGAAGACCAGGGTGGACCGATGTGCCCGGATCAGCTCCAGCAGTCGCGGATGCATGGAGGGCCAGATGGAGCGCCGGGCCTCTGGACCCGCCGCCGGTCCGCCGGGCTGCTCGTCGGGCGGCAGCTCCTCGCCGAGGCGAGTCATGTCCTCGACCGGCACGATCACCTCGAGCTCCAGCCGCTTGCGCTCCCCGGCGTCCACGATCCGGACCTCGCGATCCTCCCCGACCCCTCCCAGGAAGGCAGCGATCGCCTCCAACGGGCGCTGGGTGGCCGACAGACCGATCCGCTGGGGCGGCTGCTCGGTCAGCGCCGCCAGCCGCTCGAGGCTGAGGGCCAGGTGGGCACCGCGCTTGGTGCCCGCGATGGCGTGCACCTCGTCGACGATCACGTGCTCGACGCCGCGCAGCGCCTCGCGCGCCTGGCTGGTGAGCATCAGGTACAGGCTCTCCGGGGTCGTGACCAGGATGTCCGGTGGGTCCTTGACCAGCTGCCGGCGCGCATCGGCCGGCGTGTCACCGGTCCGCGAAGCGACCCGTACCTCGGGGAGCTCGATCCCCGAGCGCTCGGCCGTGCGGCGAATGCCCGCCAGTGGGGCGCGCAGGTTGCGCTCGACGTCGTAGGTCAGCGCCTTCAGGGGCGAGACGTAGAGGACGCGCAGGCGCCGTTCCTTCGGCCGCGGTTGTGTCTCGGTGAACACCCGGTCCAGCATCCAGAGGAAGGCGGCCAGCGTCTTGCCGCTGCCGGTCGGTGCGTGCAGCAGCGTGTGCTCACCGGCCGCGATGGCCGGCCAGCCCAGGGCCTGCGCACGCGTCGGCTCGGCGAAGGCCTCGCGGAACCAGGTGCGCGTCGATTCGGAGAAGGCAGCCAGGGGATCGGACGAGGTCACGGCATCTCGAAGTCTATCGGCCTTCGATCCTCGCACCAATTCCTGACAGATTCCGTCATGTAATCGGTGCCGTGCAGGTAGTTGAGCGCGCAACTATAATGAGCGCATGGACGATCACATCCGCCGAGCCCTGTCGCGCGGGCACACCATCGACATGACCACCACCGGCCGCAAGACAGGGCAGCCGCGGCGGATTGAGCTGGTCTTCCACGCCATCGACGGCCGCGTCTACATCAGCGGCATGCCCGGCTTCCCACGCAGCTGGCTGGCCAACATCAAGGCCGATCCGGCCGTCACCTTCCACCTGAAAGGGCCGGTTCAGGCAGATCTGGCGTCCACCGCGCACGAGATCACGGAACCCGCCGAGCGGCGCCGGATCATGGAGCGGGTGGCTGCCAACTGGGGGCGAAACGACGTCGACATCATGATGACCAGCAGCCCGCTGATCGAGGTCGAGATCCCCGGCCTGAACTGAGCCTCAGCTCATTCCCAGCGGAAGAGACGCAGCGCCACCAGGAAGGTGATCACCGCCCACACCGCCAGGCCCAGCAGATCGGTGCTGATCTCGGCCACGCCGGCGCCGTCGTTGGTGATCGCGCGCAGGGCGTTGGCCAGGTAGGTCAGCGGCAAGAAGTCGGTGATGCGCTGCAGGACGTCAGGCATCGCTTCGCGCGGGAAGAAGACACCGGACAGGAAGGTCATGGGCAGGCTGATCAGGTTGGCCACCGGCGCCGCCTGGTCCTCGTTCTTGGCCCAGCCGGCCACCCCGAAGCCCATCCCCAGGAACACCACTGAACCGAGCGCCGCAACGGCCAGCAGCAGCGCGACCGAGCCCACCATCTGCAACCCGAACCACAGGCCCACCCCGAGCAGGATCAGCACCTGCGCCTCGCCGATGATCAGACGACTGGTGACCTGAGCGCCAAGGAAATACGTGGGGCTGGTGGGCGTGGCGAAGAGGCGGCGCAGCGCCCCGGTGCGCTTCAGCTGGACGAAGCCGAAGGCCACGCTGAAGATGCCGAGCTGCATGATGGTGAGCGCCACCATGCCCGGCACCAGGAAATCGATGTAACCGAGATCACGGCCGGGCAGCTCCTGCAGATCCACCACCGGACCGGCGGGTGCGTTCGGATCCCCGGCGCTGAGGAGCATCTGCCCGACCACCGCATTCAGCAGCAGGCCACCGACCTGCGCCTGCTGCGGCTGCGCGGCGTTGGTGTACGCCACCAGCTGGGTATCGGCCGCGCTGGTGGGGGGTACGGTGAATTGCTCCGGGATGACCAGGACGAGGTCGCGATGGCCCTCTTCCAGCTCCTGCAGCTCGTCCTCGCGGTTCCCCTGCTCGATCTCGAAGGCCTCGGTCTGTCCGAGCACCTCCACCAGCGCCGCGCTCGCCTGGTTGTCCGCCTCGTCGACCACGCCCAGCGAGACCTGGGTCGTGCCACCGAAATTCAGGACACCGAAGATCAGCATGATCAGCAGCGGCACCACCAAGGAAAAGAACAGCGCCGCCCGATTGCGGACGAACATCTTGAAGCTGGCGACGAAGAGGGCCCAGTAGACGCCGAATTTCATCGGTCTACTCGTCCTCGCGCAGGTCGTGCCCGGTCAGGTCGATGAAGACGTCCTCCAGGTTGGCCTGCCGCTCGACCCGCTTCTTGGTGAAGCCACGGCCGATGAGGGCATCGATCAGGGCATCGGGCGTGTCCAGCGCGATGATCTTGCCGCCGTCCATGACCGCCACCCGATGGCAGAGCTCCTCCGCCTCCTCCATGTAGTGGGTGGTCAGGACGATGGTGTGGCCTCGCTCGGCGAGCTCCTGGACGACGCCCCACAGATGGCGCCGCGCCTGCGGGTCCAGGCCCGTGGTCGGCTCATCCAGGAAGAGGATGGCCGGGTCGTTGACCAGCGCGGCGGCGATGCTGAAGCGCTGCTTCTGGCCGCCGGACAGGGTGCGCACCTGGGACTTGGCCTTCTCGGTCAGCTGCACCTCGGTCAGTAGCCGCATCGCGTCCACGTCGACGCCGTACAGGCGGCCGAACAGCCGCAGCAGCTCCACCAGGCTCAGCTCGTCGAAGAAGCTGGACGCCTGCAGCTGGATCCCGATTCGCGACTTCAC
>DATBRW010000073.1:0-5863 GCA_036560125.1 Candidatus Limnocylindria bacterium | reverse complement strand
TCATAGGCGCCAGCCCGATGCGGCGCGGCGGTGACGATTGCCACGGCCGCCTCACCGATCGGCACGATGCCAGTCCGATGCGCCACGCTGACGGCCGCGTCCCAGCGCGATTCAGCCTCGCCGGCAATCTCGCTCAGCACGGCGATCGCCATTTCGGGATAGGCCTCGTACTCCAGCTCGAGCACTCCGCGGCCGTCATCGGCGATGTCGCGCGCGCGCCCGACGAAGGTCACGACCGCTCCGTGCCCAGGGCGCGCCAGCGCCGCCTCGAGCGCCGCCACGTCGATCGGCCCATCGGTCAGGGTCATGGTCGAACCACCGCTGACCGGCGGCAGGAAGGCGATCTCGTCGCCTTCCGATAGCGCCGCATCCCACTCGGCGTAGGCGCCAGCCCTCGCCGGTCGCACGAAGGACCGATGCGCCTGCAGCGCCGGGTAGCGGTCTGCCATCGCGTTCCAGGCGTCTTCCAGCCGGGCCGATGGCGGCAGCTCGATCACGGCCCGGTCGGCCGAGAGCTCGCGCAGGATGGCGAAGGTGCGGACCGTGATCTGCATCGCGCTCAGATCGGCACGCCGGTGAGGTACGTGATGCTGGCGGCGGCGATGGAGCCGGCCATGATGAAGGCCAGGCCGATGTACAGCAGGCCGGTGCTCGCCTGCAGCGACGCCGCGCGGCTGGCCAGGATGGCCAGCACCGTGATGCCGATCGGCAGCAGGATGCCGACCGCCAGGCGCAGCCAGGTGAGCCAGCCGATCGGCCCGCCCAGCGGCCCGCTGCTGACCGTCACGACCGCCACGACGAAGATGACGACCTGCAGCAGCAGGGCGGCCAGGAGCAGCCACATCATCCGCCGCAGCGGCGTCGGCGACAGCTTCGGCGTGACCAGGTACCAGTGGCCGAGCAGCATGGCCGCGTTGACCGCCCCCAGGGCGAGGGCCGCCACAACCAGCTGCACACTGAACAGGAGTGGGCTGAACGTCGGGCTGCCGGCGGCCAGGGTCGCCAGGGCCAGCACCCCGATCAGGCCACCGGCGATCGCCAGGCCTGATCGCGGCAACCGGGCCAATGAGGCAATGAGGTAGGCCGCGGTCACCGCCACGAAGGCCAGTACCAGCGCCCGCCGGATATCGGCCGTGGCGGCGTCCATCGCCGTCCCCTCCGAGAGGCTCAGCTCGGAGAGCAGCAGGACCAGCCCGAAGGCGGCCAGCAGCCAGGCCATGAACAGCCGGTAGCCACTGGTGGTGCCGCCCAGCAGCTCCGTCACGCCCACCACCAGCAGCGTGCCGGCGCTCAGCGCGGCCCAGAAGATCCAGTTGACGAAGGGGAGTGCCTCGAGCGACATCAGCCGGCAGGCGCCAGCGAGCCGGTCAGGGCGATCTCGACCCAGCCATCCGGGCTGGTGCGGATTGGAAAGGTCTCGACCGGCTCGGTCGCGGGCGGGATCACGGCTGCACCGGTCCGCAGATCGAAGCAGCCGCCGTGCCAGGCGCAGGTCAGCAGCTCGTCGCGTGGGTCGAAGCCCGCCTCCGACAGCGGAAAGTCCTGGTGGGTGCAGTTGTTCTGGACCGCGAAGAACTCACCGGCGTGCCGGACCAGGACCACCGGCGTCCCGTCGATCTCGACCGGGATCAGCTCACCATCGCGCAGCTCGTCGCGGTGCAGGAGGCGCGCCCAGCGCACGTGGGGCACGGGCGCCAGCGGTGCTTCGGGGAGCGGCTCGGTCACGCGCCGCCCTACAGCGGCCGGGCGAAGGCCAGCAGGCGCGGCTCGGTCATGTCCTCGATCGACCAGCGAATCCCCTCGCGGCCCAGGCCGGAGTCCTTCACGCCGCCGTAGGGCATGTGGTCGATCCGCCAGGTGGGCACGTCGTTGACGATGACGCCACCGACTTCCAGCTGGTCGTGCGCCTGCAGCGTCCGCTCCAGGTCGTTGGTGAAGATGCCGCACTGCAGGCCGAACTGTGAATCGTTGATCTCTGCGAGGCCGGCTGCAAAGTCCGGCACCCCGAACAGGTTGACAACCGGCGCGAAGACCTCCTCGCCGCAAACGCGCGCGTCCTTTGGCACGTCGACCAGCACGGTCGGCGGATAGAAGAGACCGTTCGGCTCGCCGCCGGTCAGGGCGCGGGCGCCATCGGCCAGGGCCTCCTGCACCCACTGGTGCGTGCGGGTGACAGCCTTCTCGTCGACCATCGGTCCCAGATCCGTCGCCGGATCAAGCGGACTGCCGATCTGCATGGCCTTCACCTTGTCGGTGAACCGGCTGGCGAACTCGTCGAGGATGGCGTCGACCACGTAGATCCGCTGCACGCTGATGCACACCTGGCCGGCGTACGCGAAGGAGCCGTAGACCAGCCGGTCGATCGCCCAGTCAAGGTCCGCGGTCTCGTCGACCACCACCCCGGCATTGCCGCCCAGCTCCAGGACGACCTTCTTCTTGCCCGCCTCGGCCTTCATCTTCCAGCCCACGCTGGGTGAGCCGGTGAAGCTGAGCAGCTTGAAGCGATCGTCGCGGACCATGGCGTCGCCGGTGGGCCGATCCATGGGCAGGATGCTCACCGCGCCGTGGGGCAGGTCGGTCTCGGCCAGATATCGCGCCACTCTCAGCATGATCAGCGGGTCCTTGGATGGGGGCTTGAGCACGATGCTGCAGCCGGCAGCCAGTGCCGGGGCCACCTTGTGCGCGGCGAGGTTGAGCGGGAAATTGAAGGGACTGATACCGGCCACCGGGCCGATCGGGTAGCGCCGCACGATCCCGCTGCGGCCCTTGCTTGCCACGTTCCAGTCGAGCGGCAGCCACTCCCCGTTGATGCGCAGTGCCTCCTCCGCCGCGGTGCGGAAGGTGAGCGCGCCGCGGGCCACCTCGCCGCGGGCGTCCTTGATCGGCTTGCCCGACTCCCGAGTCAGCAGCTCGGCCAGTTCGTCGCCGTCGCGGGCAATGCAGTCGGCCACGTGCGCCAGTGCGTCGCGGCGCTCGTAGCTGGCCAGCCGCCGCAGGGCCGCCAGCCCCTCGACGGCGGCGCTGGTCGCACGTTCCAGCTCGGCGGGACCCGCCTGCCAGGTCGTCCCCACCAGGTCGCCGGTGGCCGGATCGCGCACCTCCAACGGGCTGCCCGCTTCGACGAATTCGCCGGCGAGATAGATCGGGACGGTGGGAGCGGCGACCTCGGTGGACATGGCGCGATTCTAGCGCCGGCCAGATGTCCGCTCGAAGGACTTGACCTTGCAGTGGCTGTAGGGTTTAGCCTGCGAACCGATGAATATCTCGACGCTTGCCAGGCGCGCCGGCATCTCCGCCTCGGGGGTCCGTTGGTACGAGGCGGCCGGCATCCTGCCGCCATCGCCGCGCGAGCCGAACGGCTACCGGCGCTACACCGAGTCCGACCTGTCCCGGCTGAAGCTGATCCTCACCCTGCGCCGGCTCGGCCTCGCCCCGGCGGACGCGGGACAGCTGGCCGCGCGCTGCCTGGATGGCGGCGCGCTCGACCCGGAGCTCGCTGCCGCGCTGGATGACCAGCGACGCCGAATTGCGGAGCAGCGCGAGGAGCTGGAGCGGCTCGAGATCGAGCTGGTCGACCTGGAGACCACCATCGATGCCGCGGCCGCCGGGCCGTCCGCCGCCTCGGAGCGCCGGCCCATTGCGGTGCTGTTCGTCTGCAACGGCAACTCGGCCCGCAGCCAGATGGGCGAGGCGTTGCTGGGTCGCTTCGGCGGAGACGACTTCCGACCCCTCTCGGCAGGCACGCGGCCCAAGAGCGTCCATCCACTCACCGTCCGCGTTCTCGCGGAGCTGGATATCGACTGGCGTGCCGCGCGCGCCAAATCGGTCACCGAACTGCGAGACCAGCCGCTCGATTACGTCATCACGCTGTCCGACTCGGCCCGCGAGGAGTGCCCGGCCTTCCCGGGACGCCACAGCTTCCTGCACTGGCACCTCGAGGACCCCGCTTCCGTGGAGGGGAGCGAGGACGAGCGCCTGGCAGCGTTCCGCGCCACCCGGACGGAGCTCGCCGTGCGGCTCCGCCCATTCATCGAGATCGCGCGCCGCGCCGCCGGCCACGTCCCGGCAGTCGCGGCACCCGCAGCCGCAGCACAGGGAGCCAACGCATGAAGTTCGGTGTCGTCACCTCGTTCGGAACCGTCCATGACTACGTGGCCATGGCGCGCGACGCGGAGCAAGCGGGCTGGGACGGTGTGTTCGCCTGGGACGACATCTCGGTCGAGCGCGGTGACGTGTTCGATCCGTGGGTTGTACTGGGAGCCATGGCCGCCGTCACCGAGCGGGTGACCCTGGGGGCCATGGTCTTCTCCCTGCCGCGTCGCCGCCCATGGAAGGTTGCACGCGAGACGATCACGCTGGACAACCTCTCGAACGGGCGACTCGTGCTGCCGGTCGGCCTTGGCGGAACGTGGGACGGTGGCTATTCGCGGGTCAGCACCGAGGATCCGTCGCGTCGGGTGAGAGCGGAAAAGCTCGACGAGTGCCTGGACATCCTGGAGCTGGCCTGGTCCGGTGAGACGGTGAGCTACCAGGGAACCCACTACTGGATGCGGGACTTGCATTTCGACCCACGTCCCGTGCAACGGCCACGGATCCCGATCTGGCCCATCGGCGCCTGGCCTCATCCGCGATCGCTGCGCCGAGCCGCGCGGTGGGACGGGATCGTCGTCGCGGACATGTCCGGGTCGAGCGAAGACGAGAAGGGAACCCCCGCCGTGGTGGCCGACATTGCGGCCTGGATGGCGGAGCACCGCGAGTCATCCGGCCCGTTCGACATCGTCATCGAGGGTCTGACCTCCGGCATCGACCACGGGGCCGATCGGGGGATGCTCGAGCCGATGGCCGACGCGGGCGCAACCTGGTTCATCGAGAGCCGATGGGAAGACGACCAGTCGGTCGACACCGTCCGCGAGCGGATCCGGCGCGGTCCGCCACGCCTCTAGCCGAAGGAGCGAATCATGCAATTGCCCTACAACGAGCCACTCACCATTCGACAGCCCGGGGACCGGGTCATCCCGGAGCCGCCCCGCCGCGGCGAGGCCGGCGGCGAACCATGCGGCCTGTGCGAGGGCGGCGCAACCGACGCCGTCTGGTCGGACGAGCATTTCTCCCTCCACCCGCCGGTGGGCGGCAGCCTGCCGGGCACGGTCTGGCTGGCGAGCCGAGCGCACGTCGACTCCTTCAAGGACCTACCGCCCGATGCCGCCGCGGCGTTCGCGCCGCTTGCCGGCCGCATCGAGCGCGCGATCCTGTCGCTCGGCGACGTCGGGCGCGTGCACCTCTACCGCTGGGGCGACGGCGGCGCCCACTTCCATGTCTGGTTCCTGCCGCGCCCGCTGGGCATGCTCGAGGCCAAGAACCACATGCTGCCGCTGTGGGAGGACGTGCTGCCGAACGTCAGCGACGAGGAGCTGGCTGATGCCGCACGGCGGGTGGCGGCCGCCCTGTGACCGCGCCCGCGGCGCTGGCTCGCCGGCTCGGAACCGGTGATGCGGTGGTCATCGGCCTCGGCTCGATGATCGGTGCCGGCGTCTTCTCGGCCTGGGGTCCGGCGGCCGCGGCCGCCGGCGGCTGGCTGCTGATCGGCCTGCTGCTGGCCGCCGGGGTGGCGTATTGCAATGCGGTGGCCTCCGCCCAACTGGCGGCGCAGTACCCGACGTCGGGCGGTACGTACGTCTACGGCCGCGAACGCCTCGGGCCGGCCTGGGGCTTCCTGGCGGGATGGGGCTTCGTGATCGGCAAGACGGCATCCAGCGCCGCCATGGCGCTCACGTTCGCGGCCTACCTGCTGCCGCAGCCGGGGCTCCCGCAACGGTTGCTGGCCGTGGCCGCGGTGATCGGCCTCACGGCGGTGAACTATCGC
>DATBRW010000072.1:0-15736 GCA_036560125.1 Candidatus Limnocylindria bacterium | reverse complement strand
CCATCGGCGGCCTCCAGCACCTCCGGTGGCACCGAGCGCAGGGCGATGACGATGTTGCGCACCAGGATGACCATCGCGTAGCCGACCAGCGCGATCTCGGCGGTGAGGAGCGACAGGCCGGTGATCGGGATCAGCAGCACGAACAAGGCGATGCTGGGGATCGAGTAGAAGAGCCCCGTCGCCGCCAGCACCGGCGCGTAGAGGCGGGGATAGCGCCGGACCAGCAGCGCCACCGCGAACGAGAGCACGAAGCCAACCACGATGGCGATGCCGGTGATGACCAGCTGCTCACCTATCCGCCAGGCCAGGACGTCGGCATTCTCGATTACCCAGTCCACGCGGAAGAACGGCTGTCCCTCCCTCACAGGGCCGATGTCTCCGCGCGATTGACGGCCGCTCCCTTGCCGTCGCCGTCGGTCGCCCCCACGACCGGCGCGCGCAGCGCCTCGCTGATGGCATCCACGTTGATCGCGCCCAGCACCTTGTCCCGGCCGTCGACCACGACCCCCAGCTGCACGCTGGAGAGCAGCATCGCGGACAGCGCGTCGCGCAGGGTCGTCTCCGGCTGGACCGTCGGCGAGCCCGGGATGGCCATCTCCTCGGTCACCGGCGAGCCGGGTTGGATGTCTTCGGTGTCGATCCAGCCAATCGGTCGATCGGCATCGTCAACGACCAGCCCATGCCCGTCAGGGCTGGCGGCCATCCGCTGCAGGGCATCAGCGCCCAGCTCGCCGAGGCGGACGATGATCGGCTGCTCCAGGTCAAGGTCGCGGACGCGTCCCAGCGACAGGCGCTTCAGGCCGCGATCGGACCCCACGAAGTGCTCCACGAACTCGCTGGCCGGATTGGCCAGGATGGCGTCCGGCGTGTCGTACTGGGCCAGGATGCCGCCGCGCTGCAGGATGGCGATGCGGTCGGCCATCTTGATCGCCTCGTCGACGTCGTGGGTGACGAACACGACCGTCTTGCGCACCTGCGCCTGCAGCCGCAGGAACTCGTTCTGCAGCCGCTCGCGGCGGATGGGATCGACGGCGCCGAATGGTTCGTCCATCAGCATCACCGGTGGATCGGCCGCCAACGCGCGGGCCACCCCGATCCGCTGGCGCTCGCCGCCGGACAGGGCGGTGGGATAGCGACCCGCGTAGGCGGCCGGGTCGAGTCCGACCAGCTCCAGCAGCTCGTCGACGCGCGACGTGACGCGCGCCGCCGGCCAGCGCAGCAGGCGCGGCACCACGGCCACGTTGTCGGCCACCGTCATGTGAGGGAAGAGGCCGACCTGCTGGATCACGTAGCCGATCCGCCGTCGCAGCTCGACCGCCGGCAGCCGGGCCACGTCCTCGCCGTCGATCGTGATTCGACCGCCGGTCGGCTCGATCAAGCGATTGATCATCTTCATGGTGGTCGTCTTGCCACAGCCGGATGGCCCGACCAGCACGCAGATCTCGCCCGCGTTGATGGTCAGCGACAGCTCGTCGACCGCCGGCGGGGCATTGCCGTAGCGCTTGGTGACGTGGTCGAGGGCGACCACGGCGCCGCCAGCCGGCGGGGCAAGCGGCGCAGGCGGTGATGCGGTTGGCGGCAGGGCCGGTTCAGGAGCGGTGCTCACCACGGAATGATACGGAGGTCGCGGCGCCCTGCCGCGCGACGGGTCAGGAGCCGTTCAGCTGCCAGATGCGCAGCGCGGGATTCTCGAAGACCTTGTGCAGCTGCGGACCCTCGGCGAACTGCGTGGGCGTAGCGCAGTCGCTGGGCCGGCCGCTGTCCAGCAGGTAGGTGGCGCCCAGCTGCCGCATCATCGCGGCGGTGTCGCGCATGTCGCCGGTGCAGTAGATCGCGCGCACCTCCTGCACGCGCATCTCCGGGTCGAAGCCCAGGTTGGCGATGTATGGCGTGTAGGTGATCAGTCGCAGTCGGCCGGCGGCATCGGTCGGTGAGTTCAGCCACCCATCGGTCGCGAACACCGCCTTGTCCGGCGTGTTGGCGGCGATCCAGTTCGCCGCCTCGACGTTGTTCCAGTCCAGCACCTGCTCGCGGCTGAAGGCGGTCCAGCCCGCGACCAGCAGGGGCGACGGCACCGAGAGCACCAGCACCAGGCCGATGGCGGGCCACGGCCAGCGGCGGATGAACCACGCCGCCAGCAGGGCGACCGCGATCCACATCGCCTGGAAGTACTTGTTCATGTCGAAGGCGACGTCACTGACCTGCATCAGGTTCGGGATGGCGAACAGCGCGACGGCCCAGGCACCCAGGAAGGCACGGGCCTTCAGGTCGCGCACGAAGAGGGCGCAGATGGCCAGCACGAACGGCACGCCCAGGTTTGTGACGTAGAAGAAGATGACCGCCGCCGGCCCGTCGGCCAGCGGTGCCGACTCCCAGCCCAGGTAGAACTTCAGTGCCCCCGAGCCGCCGGCGTTCAGCAGCGGGGCGATGGCGAACGGAATGGCCAGGATGAACGGCGCCAGCAGCAGCGGGGCGTTGCGCGGCGCATCGGGATCCAGCAGGCGGCGCCCGATGACGACGTACAGCAGTGCCACCACGCCGAACGCGGGGAAGAAGAAGAAGTGGAACGGCGCCAGCAGGGCGCCCAGCAGGCCGGCCGCCAGGATCAGCAGCGGCCGATCCCGAGCGCCACGTTTCCGCTCGTCGCGCGTCGGCAGCCCGGCGATCAGCAGCAGGATGGCGCCCACCAGGATCGGCAGGCCCAGGGTGGTGGCCCGATGGACGAGCAGCCCGGTGGCCATCACCGACGGGATGCGGAAGTACGGCCACGCCACATCGCCCTGGGAGTCGTACCAGCTGTTGTCGTACGAGTTGGCGGTCACCAGCGAGATCGGGTCGCCGTGACCGGCGGCCAGGTCGCCGACCAGTCGCATCCAGGCCAATCCGCCGCCGAAGACGACCAGCACGGCTGCGAGCACCGCCGCCCGTCGCGCACCGCGCCCACGCAGGAGCCGCCGTCCCAGCCCGTGGACCAGCAGCGCCAGCGCCCCGGCCAGGATGGCGGACGAGGCCACGAAGGCCGGGATCGAGAACAGGCCGGCCGCCTTCGCGGCGATCGCGGCGTGGAAATCGGCAAACCAGTGGTAGACCAGCGGCGAGCCGGCGAAATAGGGGACCTGCGGCGGGAAGTTGCCGGCGTTCAGGGACTGGGCGATCGACAGGTGCACGCCCAGGTCGCTCCAGTTCGAGCCGCCGGCGCTCACCCCGGTGTCGGTGGGATGCCACAGCCCTGAGTCCAGCGTCAGCCCGACGAACGCCGCCGACAGGGCCGCGACGGCGAAGGCGACGCCGTTGCGTCGCAGCGCGCGCCGCCCGTCTCGCAGCTGGGCAGTGAACACTGACGGGCCGGCCCGCCACGTCGCCACGGGCAACGGCGCCATCAGGAGGGCCGCTGCCAGGAAGATCGTCTCGCGGCTGTAGCCACCCAGCAGGATCGAGAGCCAGTAGACCAGGTGCGCCGACAGGGCGACCGACAGGACGATCGCCAGGCCCAGCCGGCCGGTGGCGGCGATCCGCGGCTTCAGCCAGGCCACCAGCACCCAGCCCGGAACCACGAACAGCAACGGCCAGATGACGATGGTGGACAGGGCCGGCACGAACCAGGCGGCGATGAGCGCGATGCCGCAGGCACCGGCGGCGATCGCGGCCGCGGCGGCGTTGCCGCGCATGATCAGGCCGGCGACGGTGGGTGCACGCTCCGTGGCCGTCATCGGGGCCGGATCATACGGCAGCCCCGGCGTCGGGACCGCTCTGGTTCAAATCGGATGAAGCTGGTCAGCCCTGCGGGCTGGAGGTCGCCAGGCGTGGAAGCGGCTGCCGCGGATCGAGCAGGCCCACGATCCGGTCGACCTGGGCCGGCGTCAGCACCTCGTCGCGGATGATGCGAGAAGCGAGGCGCTCGAGGTCGCCCTCGACCAGGATGCCGGGCGCCTGGTCCCGCTCCCAGCTGACCTCCATGCCCGAGTCGGGGACCAACACCGCTTCGACCGCGGCCGGCTGGGTGGCGCGCTCCAGGTACAGCTCCAGCCGATGCCCAGCCAGGCGCGCCTCGTTCACGGCCTTGGCGTCCCACGGGATCCACGAATCGGTGGACCGATTCCAGCGATACCAGTGCCCGTTGCGCTTCCGGAAGCGGCCCTGCAGGCCGGCGCGCAGGACGGTCCACGTCCCGCCGGGGCCCACCACGATCGTCTCGATCTCGGTCGTGCCGGCCGGCGTCACCTTGTGGAAGTAGTGGTAGCCGTCGTCGAGGCGGCCACCGAGGATCGCGGCCAGCCGATCACCGCCGAGTGACGACAGCGAGCGGAGACCGAAGCGATTGTTCCGGGGGGTGATGGGGTGCAGGATCATGGTCGCTGGTGCACCGGGACAACGGGATGAGGACGGAAATTCTAGCGCGAGCCCCATGGACCGCCTAGGGCCCGATCGGGGTATCGGCTGATAGGATGCCAGTCATGGATGAAAGAGAGGTCAACGCGGCCGGGGCGAGCCTGCTGGAACCCGGTGCGGACCTCGAGGGCGCCGTCCGGACCCTGCTCGAGGAGATCGGCGAGGACCCCGACCGCGACGGTCTGATCGGCACGCCGTCCAGGGTGCGACGCATGTACTCCGAGCTCACCGAAGGCTATCGGACCGATCCGGATGCGCTCATCAATCGGGCCTGCTTCGAGGTCGACTACGACGAGATGGTGGTCGTGCGCGACATCGAGTTCTATTCGCTATGCGAGCACCACCTGCTGCCCTTCTACGGGCACGCCCACGTGGGGTACCTGCCGAGCGGCCGGGTCATCGGCCTGTCGAAGATTCCGCGCATCGTGGACATGTACGCGCACCGCCTGCAGGTGCAGGAGCGGATGACCCAGCAGGTGGCCCACTTCCTGATGGATCGCCTGGAGCCGAAGGGCGTGGCGTGCGTGGTCGAGGCCACGCACCTGTGCACCATGATGCGCGGCGTCAGGAAGCAGGAGGCGAGCATGGTGACCAGCGCGATGCTGGGCACCTTCCGCCGCGACCCGAAGACGCGCGGCGAGTTCCTGACCCTGATCGGCCGCTCGTCGCCCATGGGCGGGTGATCGGGTCACCGATGCCGTACGCGCCGCTCCTCTCCGAAACAGATGTCGCCGACCGACTGCAGCAGCTGCCCGAATGGCGGCGCGAGGGGGACTGGATCATGCGCACGGTGCGCTGCCCCTCCTTCCGGGCGGCGATCGACCTGGTCAATCGCGTGGCCGATGTGGCCGAGTCGGCCGATCACCACCCCGACTTCGAGATCAACTGGCGCCGGGTCACGTTCAAGCTGACCACCAAGGCCGCTGGTGGGCTGAGCCACAAGGACTTCGACATGGCAGCGCAGATCGAGGCGGAGGCGAGTCGCGCGGGGGAGGCCGCGGAATGAAGGTCGGCCTGATGCTGCCGCTGGGCAACAACGACGCGCTCGGCCGGCCGCTCAGCTGGCCGGAGCTGCGGGCGATGGCCGAGGCCGCGGACACCGGTGGCCTGGATTCGGTGTGGGGCGCCGACCACCTCATCTTCCGCGACGAGAAGGAGACGGTCGGCATCCACGAGTGCTGGACCGTCCTGACCGCGGTGGCGGGCGTGACGCAGCGCGTCGAGATCGGTCCGTTGGTGCTGGCCCTGCCGTTCCGCAATCCGGCGCTGCTGGCCAAGATGGCGGTGGCGCTGGACGAGATCAGCCACGGCCGGGTGGTGCTGGGCGTCGGCTGCGGCTGGCACGAGCCGGAGTTCGCCGCCTTCGACTATCCCTTCGACCATCGCGTCGGCCGCTTCGAAGAGGCGCTGCAGGTGCTGGTGCCACTGCTCCGCACCGGCAAGGTCACCTTCGAGGGCCGATGGCACCGCGCCGACGCGGAGCTGATTCCGCGCGGGCCGCGTCCGAACGGGCCGCCCATCCTGATCGCCGGCAAGCAGCCACGGATGATGCAGCTGGTCGCGCGCCACGCCGACCAGTGGAACGCGGCCTGGTACGGCATGCCGGAGGAGGCAACCGAACTGGCGGAACGGATCGCAAGGCAACGCGCCGCCTGCGAGGCAGAGGGTCGCGATCCGGCGACGCTGCAGCTCACGGCGGGCATCTTCGTCGCCTTCCCGCACCTGCTGGCGAACGGCGATGGCGAGGAGCCGCCGGACGAGGCCATCCGCGGCGACGTCGACCACGTCGCCGCCGCCATGGTCGGCTACGCGCAGCACGGCATCGAGCTGGTGATCGTCCACCTCTGGCCGCGCAACGCCGGCGCCGTCAGCGAGCTGGCTCGCGCCGCCGCCGTCGCTCGGGCGACCGGAGCGCCGGTAGAATCGGCTCCCGCATGACCGATGACGCCCAGGCCCGCACCGCGCCGATCCGCGTCCTGATCGCCAAGCCCGGCCTGGACGGGCACGACCGTGGCGCCAAGGTGCTGGCCCGCGGACTGCGTGACGAGGGCTTCGAGGTCATCTACACCGGCCTGCGCCAGACGCCGGAGATGATCGCCGATGCCGCCGAGCAGGAGGACGTGGACGTCATCGGCCTGTCGATCCTGTCGGGCGCGCACATGGCGCTGCTGCCGCGGACCGTCACGCTGGTGCGGGAGCGCGGCATGGACGACGTGCTGATCGCCGCCGGCGGGATCATCCCCGACGCCGACATCGCCAAGCTCAAGGAAGCGGGGATCGCCGAGATCTTCGGTCCCGGCACCAGCATCGGCCAGATCGCCCGCTACTTCCGCGAGCACGCCCGCCGGCCGAGTGGCTGACGAGGCGCTGCTGAAAGAGCTGGCGTCCGGCGAGCGCCGGCCATTGGCCCGGCTGCTGACGCGCATCGAGGCGGGCGATCCGGCGCTCCGTGAGTCCCTGCCGGCCCTGTTCGCCGCGGGCCATGGCGCGCACGTGGTCGGGATCACCGGACCGCCGGGCAGCGGCAAGTCGACGCTGGTCAACGCCCTGATCGCCGCCTGGCGGGCCGCAGGCATGCGGGTGGGTGTGCTGGCGGTCGATCCGAGCTCGCCGTACACCGGCGGGGCGATCATGGGCGACCGGATCCGGATGATGGAGCACGCCGCCGATCGCGACGTCTTCATGCGCTCCATGGCCTCGCGTGGGGAGCTGGGCGGGCTGGCGGGAGCCACCTGGCTGGCCGCGGCGGCCCTGGATGCGGCTCGCTACGACCCGATCGTGATCGAGACGGTCGGTGCGGGACAGAGCGAGGTCGAGGTGGCGCGCCTGGCCGAGACGACCGTGGTGGTCGAGGTCCCCGACATGGGCGACGAGGTCCAGGCCATCAAGGCCGGGCTGCTGGAGGTCGCCGACGTGATCGTGGTCAACAAGGGCGACCGCCCGGGGGCCGATCGCGCCGCGCGCCAGCTTCGCGCCATGCTCTCGACCGCCGGTGGCCGGGTGGCGCGCAAGCCTCCGCCGGTGCTGGTCACCACCGCCACGACCGCTGACGGGGTGGACAAAGTGATCAAGGCGATCGAGTCGCATCGGTCCGATGCCCGCTCGCCCGAGCAGGCGCGAGCCCGCGCGCGCAACCAGGTGCGGCGAGCGCTGTCCGATGCGGCCTGGCGCAGCGCGGAAGCGCGGCCCGACTGGAAGGCGACGGTGGAAGCGGTGGCCGACCGGACGCTCGACCCCATCACCGCCGCCGAGCGACTCTTGGAGGAAGGGATTTGAGCAAGGTACGGGTGCACATCTCGACCTCCCTGGACGGCTACGTTGCCGGCCCGAACCAGAGCCAGGAGGCTCCGCTCGGCGAGGGCGGCGAACGGCTGCACGACTGGGTGATCGTGCTGAAGGCGTGGCGCGAGGCCGTCGGCCTGGAGGGTGGCGAGGAGAACGTCAGCAATGCCGTGGTGGAGCAGGAGAAAGCGAACGTCGGCGCCGAGATCATGGGTCGTGGCAAGTTCGGTCCGGCCACCCGTGGTCCCTGGGGCGGCGATCCATGGCAAGGCTGGTGGGGTGACGACCCACCATTTCACAAGCCGGTCTTCGTCCTCACGCACCATGAGCGCGAGCCGCTGACCCTCTCGGACACGACCTTCACATTCGTTACCGACGGAATCGAGGCCGCGCTGGGGCGGGCGCGGGAGGCCGCAGGCGACAAGGACGTCTTCATTGGCGGCGGCGCCGACGCCATCAACCAATACCTGGCAGCCGGGCTGGTCGATGAGCTGGAGCTGCACGTCGCGCCGATCCTCCTGGGCGGCGGCGCGCGCCTCTTCGACGGAGTGCGTCCGAATCTGACGCTCGAGGAGCTCCGCGTGATCGAGGCGCCGGGCGTCGCGCACCTCAAGTACCGCGTCGTGAACTAGGTCGGGTCCAGGTCCTTCGCCATCTGGACCGATGTCTCCGCGTAGCCGAGCGAGAGGTAGAGCTTCCGCGCCACGTGGTTGCCGCCGAAGACGTTGAGCTCGATGCGCCCGATCCCGCGCAGGCGGGCCTGCTCCTCGGCCAGCTCCATTGCCGCGCGACCGTAACCCTTGCCGCGATGCGCCTCGTCGACCTCCACGTCGTAGATGAACATCACCCGCCGGCCGCCGCTGTCGCGTTCGGCCAGCCACAGCACGCCGACCGCCTCGCCGTCAGCCTCCACGATCCAAAGGGTGTGACCGGGCGTCTCCAGGCCGTCGGGCAGGACCGCGGCGTGGTCCTCCTCCGACTTCTTCCGCGCGAACTCGGCCGTCTGGCCGCCCTGCGTCTGGATGCCGAACGCGTAGCTCACGACCGAGTGCTCCACGAAGGCCGGCAGCTCGTCGGGGCGCATCGGCCGCAGGCGCGCAGCGGGACTGGTGTCTGTCACGGCTCGGATTATGGGGCGCGTCTCGGATGGCGCGGGTGCGCTGCTACCCTTCGGCCGTGACCCGTGCGCCGACCGCACTGCGCGTCCGGGCTGCCCGGCCGGAGGACGAGCCCTTCCTGTGGCGCATGCTCGCCACCACGGCCAACCTGCCGCCGGCGCAGCCGCCATCGGTCGCGCACGTGCAGGGCGATCCCGGCATCGCGCCATACCTGGCTGGTTGGGGCCGAGCGGGAGACACCGCGGTTGTCGCGGAGGTGGAGGGCGAACCTGTCGGCGCGGCCTGGTTCCGCCTGGTTGGCGCGGACCGACGGGGCTACGGATTCGTGGACGCGCAGGTACCCGAGATCAGCATCGGGGTCGAGGCGGCCTGGCGCGGGCAGGGGGTAGGCCGTGCCCTGCTCGTGGCGCTGGTCGCGCGCGCTCGTGCCGAGGGCCACGCCGCCCTGAGTCTCAGCGTCGACGCGCGAAACGCCCCGGCGCTGGCGCTGTATCGGTCCATCGGCTTCGTCGACACCGGGGGAGGCAAGGCTGAGAACCCGACCATGCTGCTGCGGCTGGTAGGCTAGCCAGCCATGGGCATCGAACGGGTCTTCGTGATCGGGGCCGGCCTGATGGGCCATGGCATCGCGCAGGTCAGTGCCGCCGCCGGCAAGAGCGTGACGCTCGCCGATCGCAGCGCCGAGCTGGCCGAAGGCGGCCGGCAGCGCATCGCCGGCAACCTCGAGCGCCAGGTAACGAAGGGCAAGCTGGAGCAGCCGGCGGCCGATGAAACGCTGGGCCGCATCACGACCGCCACCGGCACCGACGGGGTGCGGGGCCAGGACATCGTGATCGAGGCGATCTTCGAGGACGAGGCGCTCAAGCGCGAGACCTGGACGGCGATCAGCCAGCACGCCGACGCCGACACCATCTTCGCCAGCAACACCAGCAGCATCAGCATCACCGGGCTGGCCACCGCCACCGATCGGCCCGACCGCTTCATCGGCCTGCATTTCTTCTCGCCCGTCCCGGTGATGGGCCTGATCGAGATCATCCGCGGCCTGGAGACCAGCGACGCCACCCATGAGGCAGCCCGGGCGTTTGCGGGAGACCTGGGCAAGACCGTGATCGAGTCGAAGGACATGCCCGGCTTCCTGGTGAACCGCATGCTCGGCCCCTTCATCAACGAGGCGATCTTCACCCTCATGGAAGGCACCGGCAGCGCCGCCGACATCGACACGGGCGCGCGGCTGGGCCTCAACCATCCCATGGGCCCCTTGGAGCTCTCCGACTTCATCGGCAACGACGTGATGCTGGGCGTGATGGACGTCCTGCACCGCGGCATTGGCGATCCGAAGTTCCGCGCCGCGCCGCTGCTGCGTCAGATGGTCGCGGCCGGGCATCTCGGCCGGAAGGCCGGTCGCGGCTTCTATCGCTACGACGAGAAGGGCACCAAGCTCGACTGATGGTTGCCAACGCCGCCCCGCCACGTAGCCCCGACCCCTTCGCCCTGACGGAGGAGGAACGGGCCGTCCGCGACACCGCCGCCCAGTTCGCCCAGCGGGAGCTGGCGCCCACGGTGGCGCAGCGCGACGAAGAGGAACGCTACGACCGCGCCCTGTTCGACCGGATGGGGGCGCTGGGGCTGACCGGGCTCCCGTACCCGGAGCAATACGGCGGCGCGGGCCTTGGCACGTTCCCGTGGGTCCTCGCCTGCGAGGAGATCGCGGCGGCCGACATGGGCATGGCGGTCAGCCTCTCGGTCCATGTTCTGGCGCAGCTCTGCATCCTGTCCGGCGGGACCGATGAGCAGAAAGAGCGCCTCCTGCCGCCGATGACCGCCGGCACGCGCCTGGGCGCCTTCGCGCTGACCGAGCCGCAGGCTGGGTCGGATGCGGCTGCCCTGGGCCTGCGCGCCGAGCGGGACGGTGACGACTACCTGCTCAGTGGCAGCAAGGTCTGGATCACCAATGGGGCGCATGCCGATGTGGTCATCGTGTTTGGCACCATCGATCGGTCGCTCGGCCGGGACGGGATCACCGCCTTTGCCGTCGAGTCCGACACGCCCGGCTTCCGGGTCGGCAGCCACGAGCGGAAGATGGGGATTCGCGACTCCGTCTCCGCCGAGCTCATCTTCGACGGGGCTCGCGTGCCGGCCATCAATCGGCTGGGCGAGGAGGGCACGGGCCTGAAGCTGGCGCTGTCAGCGCTCGGCGTCGGCCGCATTGGCATTGCCGCCGCCTGCGTGGGCCTGGCTCGGGCCGCGCTGGAGCACGCCGCTCGATATGCGACCCAGCGCAGCCAGTTCGGCCGCAGCATCGCCGACCAGGAGATGGTCCAGGCCATGCTGGCCGACGCCGCCACGGCGGTTGAGGCGGCGCGCCTGCTGACCTGGCGAGCGGCGCGGATGCGGGATGCGGGACAGCCCGTCAACGCGGCCAGCAGCATGGCCAAGCTGTACGCGTCGGACACCGCCATGCGTGTGGCCACCGACGCGGTGCAGATCTATGGCGGCGCGGGCTACAGCCGCGACAATCCGGTCGAGCGGTTCATGCGCGACGCCAAGGGCGCGCAGATCTACGAAGGGACGAACCAGATCCAGCGACTGATCGTGGCCCAGCACCTGATCGAGGAGGCGCGCCGCCTCGGCTGACGATTCAGGCAGGACGAACGGAGGCCCAATCCGAGATGTCGACCCCCACCGCAGCCGCCGAATCGGCGGCTCCCGGCGCCGGCCGCCGCATGATCACCGATGTCGAGCCGCTGACGATTCCGCAGGACCTGCGGGCCGAGTCGCTGGTCGACCTCGTCAATCGCACCGTGCAGCGATATCCGGACAAGGAAGCCCTGCGTTGGAAGCTGCCTCGATCGGCCCGCCAGATGGGCGGCACGGACGAGGAGGCCGAAGAGGCGGTGCAGTGGCGCAGCACCACCTATCAGGAGACGTGGCGCTGGGTGACCGAGGTGGCGATGGGCCTCAAGCACCTGGGCATCCGCGACGGCGACTCGGTGGCGATCATGTCGCGCACGCGCCCCGCGTGGCTGACCGCGGACATCGGCGCCATGTCGCTGGGCGCGGTCACCTGCCCGATCTATCCCTCATCCGAGGCCGGCCAGGCCGCCTTCGTGATCAACAACGTGAAGGCCAAGCTGATCTTCGTGGAGAACCTGCAGCAGTACAACAAGATCGAGAAGGTCCGCGCCGATTGCCCGACGCTCGAGCACGTGATCGTCATCGACGACCACGGGCGCCTGCCGCCCATGGCGGTGAGCTTCGACGACATCTTCGACCTGTCGGAAGCCGAGCCGGGGGAGCTGCGGGAGTGGGAAGAGCATTGGCGGACCTTCCGCCGCGACAAGGTCGCCACCATCGTCCATACCTCCGGCACGACCGGCGATCCGAAGGGCGTGGTGCTGACGCACGGCAACATCCTGCTCAACTTCGAAGCAGGCATCCAGGCCGTGGACTTCAACGAGCGCGACCTCTTTCTCTCGTTCCTGCCGCTGTCGCATATGACCGAGCGCGCAGCGGGTCAGGTCGTGCCGCTGGGTCGTGGCTGCACGATCGCGTATGCCGAGCCGACCATCTCGCGGCTGGCGGCCAACATGGTCGAGACCGAGCCGACCGTGATGGTGGCCGTGCCGCGCCTGTACGAGACCCTGTACGCCCGGGTGCTGTCGACCGTCGAGGCCGGCCCAGCCTTGAACCGGCGCATCTTCCATTGGGCGACGAAGCTCGGCCGCCAGCACTATCAGAACCATCTGGACGGTCGCCGGGACTCGTTCTGGCTCGGCATGCAGATGAAGGTCGCCGATCGGCTGGTGTTCTCCAAGATCCGGGCTCGGACCGGAGGGCGCGTCCGCTACTTCGTGTCCGGCGGCGCACCGCTGTCACGGGAGATCGGCGAGTTCTTCTACGCGATGGGCATGTTGATCCTGGAGGGCTACGGCCTGACCGAGACTGCGCCGCTGCTCACCATCAATCGACCCGGGGACTTCAAGTTCGGCACGGTCGGCAAGCCGGTGGCCGAGACGCAGATCAAGATCGATCCCGCCACCGGCGAGATCCTGGCCCGTGGGCCACAGGTGATGAAGGGGTACCTCAACGAGCCTGAGGAGACGGCGAAGGTCATCGACGCCGATGGCTGGTTCCACACCGGCGACATCGGCGAGCTTGACGAGATCGGCCGCGTCCTGATCACCGATCGTCTGAAGAACATCATCGTGCTGGCCAACGGCAAGAACGTGGCGCCGGCGCCGATGGAGATCGCCCTCGCCACCAGCAAGTACATCGCCCAGGCAGTGATCCTTGGCGACCAGCAGCCCTACACGGGGGTCTTGATCGCCCCGGACCTCGAGGAGCTCGGCACCTGGGCCGCCGCCAACGGCCTGGCGGAGGCGCCGCCGGAACAGCTGATCGCGGACGACAAGGTCGGGAAGCTGTTCCACGCCGAGGTGCGCAGCAAGCTGGAGGACTTCGCGGTCTACGAGCGGCCGCGCCGGATCGCGCTGCTGCCGCGCCTGCTCAGCGAGGAGGAGGGGGAGCTGACCCCGTCACTCAAGGTGAAGCTGCGCGTCGTTAAGGACAAGTGGGCCGACAAGGTCGGCTATCTCTTCGACGAGGATCACGAGTCCCGCGACTGAGCCGGCTCCAGGGTGTGCCGCGGTATCGGGGTACCATCAAGGCATGAGCGACGTCTTCATCCTGTCCGCCGCCCGGACGCCGATCGGCAAGTTCGGCGGCGGCCTTTCCACCGTTCCTGCCACCGACCTGGGCGCGACGGCCATCCGCGCCGCGGTCGAGCGCTCCGGCATCGCGCCGGAGAAGGTCGACGAGGCAATCATGGGACAGGTCATCCAGGCGGGTGCCGGCCAGGCACCGGCGCGCCAGGCGGCGCTCAAGGGCGGGCTGCCGGAGGGCGTCAGCGCCACCACCATCAACAAGGTGTGCGGCTCCGGCATGAAGGCCGTGATGCTGGGCGCCGCCTCGATCCGGGCCGGAGACGCAGACGTGATCGTGGCCGGGGGCATGGAGAACATGAACCTGGGGCCGTACCTGCTCCCGGGTGCGCGAGCCGGGTATCGGCTGGGCAACGCCGAGCTGGTCGACAGCACCGTCCACGATGGCCTGTGGTGCGCGACCTGCGACGTGCACATGGGGATGCACGCCGAGCGCGTGGCCAAGAAGCATGACGTCACGCGTGAGGCCCAGGACGAGTTCGCGGTGCGCTCGCATCAGCGGGCGCTGGCCGCGATGGAGGAGGGGCGCTTCCGTGACGAGATCGCGCCGGTGACGGTGGAAGCCAAGAAGGGCCCGATCACGGTCGATACCGATGAGAACCCCCGTGCGGACACCTCGCTGGAAGCGTTGGCCAGGCTCAAGCCTGCCTTCCAGCCAGACAAGGGAACCGTCACCGCCGGCAACGCTCCGGGCATCACCGATGGCGCGGCCGCGCTGGTCATCGCGTCCGAGGCCTTCGTCGATGCCAATGGACTGGAGCCGATGGCCCGCATCACCGGCTACGCCCAGGCCGACGTGGCTCCCGAATGGCTGTTCGAGGCGCCGATCCACGGGGTGAAGCGCCTGATCGAGCGGGTCGGCGGCTCCCTGGACGACTACGACCTGATCGAGATCAACGAGGCGTTCGCCGCCCAGGTGCTGGCCGATGGCAATGCGCTCGGTTTCGACTGGGATCGGGTCAACGTCAACGGCGGCGCCATCGCACTCGGCCATCCCATCGGCGCATCGGGCGCGCGGGTGCTGACGACGCTGCTCTACGAGCTGCGGCGGCGCGGCGGACGGAAGGGCCTGGCGACGTTGTGTCTCGGTGGCGGCGGTGCGGTGGCCATGGCGGTGGAGGCCGTCTAGCCCAATCGGCCCGCTTGGGCCGCCATGAGGTCGCCCCCTATAATCGGCTCCGCTCGTGCGCGGGCCTGCTTCCGCACCAACCCCGCGAAGGCGCCGGCGCACGCTCAGCTCTGGAGGCAATCCACCAGCCGATGGCTACCCAACAGACGGTCGCCGACGCTCCGAACATCTGGGCCGTCGCCCAGGAGCAGTTCGATAACGCGGCCGAGCAGCTCGACCTCGATCCCGGCATGCGCAAGGTCCTGCGCGTTCCCAAGCGAGAGCTCACCGTCAACTTTCCGGTCACCATGGATGACGGTCACGTAGAGGTCTTCACCGGCTATCGCGTCCAGCACAACCTCAGCCGCGGACCCGCCAAGGGCGGCATCCGCTACCACCAGGACGTGACCCTGGACGAGGTCCGCGCGCTGGCGATGTGGATGACCTGGAAGTGCGCGGTGGTGGACATCCCCTACGGCGGCGGCAAGGGCGGGGTCATCGTCGACCCCAAGCAGCTCTCGCTGAAGGAGGTGGAGGGCCTCACCCGGCGCTTCACCACCGAGCTGAGCCCGATCATCGGTCCCGACCGCGACATCCCCGCCCCGGACGTGAACACCAATGCCCAGACCATGGCCTGGATCATGGACACCTACTCCATGCACCAGGGCTACACCATCCCGGGCGTGGTCACGGGCAAGCCCGTGGCAGTGGGTGGCTCGCTCGGCCGCAACGAGGCGACGGCGCGGGGCACGGTCTTCACCCTCCTGCAGGCCAGCAAGGAGCTGGACCTGCCACTGGCCGGCGCTCGGGTGGTGATCCAGGGCTACGGCAACGCCGGCTCCATCGCCGCCGACCTGCTGGCAGCCGAGGGCTGCACCATCATCGCCGTGAGCGACAGCTCGGGCGGCATCGTCAACACCGGCGGCCTCGATCCGGCCAAGGTCAGCGCCTGGAAGCGCGAGCATGGCACCGTGGTTGGCTTCCCCGGGGCCGATGAGATCAGCAACAGCGCCATCCTGGAGCTCGAGTGCGAGATCCTGGTGCCGGCCGCGCTCGAGAACCAGATCACGCACCGCAACGCGCATCGGATCCACGCCAAGATCGTGGCCGAGGCCGCC
>DATBRW010000071.1:0-15298 GCA_036560125.1 Candidatus Limnocylindria bacterium | reverse complement strand
ATCGTCGAGCGGCTGAAGCGCAAGTTCGGCGCATCGGTCAAGACCGGCACGCCGCACGTGCCGTACCGCGAAACCATCCGCAAGCCCACTAAGATCGACAACCGATTCAAGCGGCAGACCGGCGGACATGGCCAGTTCGGGCACGTCGTCATCGAGTTCGAGCCGATGGAATCCGGCTCGGGTTTCGAGTTCGGCAACCGCATCGTGGGTGGGGTGGTACCGAAGCAGTACATCCCGGCCGTCGAAAAGGGCCTGCGCGAGGCGATGAACGAGGGCGTCCTGGCCGGCTACCCGGTAGTCGACATGAAGGCGACCCTGGTGGACGGCAGCTACCACACCGTCGACTCGAGCGAGATGGCCTTCAAGGTCGCGGCCTCGCAGGCGCTCAAGCGCGCCTTCCCGGAGGCCAACCCGATCCTGCTGGAGCCGATCCTGGAGGTGGAGGTGGTCGTGCCCGACGAGTACATGGGCGACGTGATGGGCCAGATCACCTCAAAGCGTGGCCACGTGCTGGGCATGGACTCGAACAACGGGATGCAGCAGCTGCGCGCGCAGGTGCCGCAGGCCGAGATGTTCCACTACGCCACCGAGCTGCGTTCGATCACCCAGGGCCGCGGTCGCTTCAGCTCGAAGCTGGACCATTACGCGGAGGTGCCGCACAACGTGGCGGAGAAGGTCATCGCCGAGCACGAATCCAAGGTCGGAGCGGGCGACCGCCACTAGCCGATGCTGAGCCGCGGCTGCACCCCCCGGCTCAGTCGAGCGACAGCCGATAGACGTCCTCACCGCCGAAGTTGAGGACCCACAGGTCGCCGAGCCGTTCCTCGGCCACGAAGATGCCCGGCGCCAGCTCGTAGCCGGCCTTGATCTCGCCGCTCGTTGCGTCCAGCTCCCACAGCGTGCCGCTGTCGATGTCGGGCACCCACGCCTTGCCGGCCGCTACAGCCAGGTCGAGCGGGTGGCCACCCACGTAGACCGGGTCGCCGACGGTGTTGGTAGCCGGGTCGACCGGCGCCACCGTGCCGTCGTCCATGAACGAGAGCCATAGGTGCTCGCCGTCAGTCCCCCACCAGGTGGGTGAGCCGTCGAGCGGGATCGTGGCCGCGATCTCGTTCGTTGCCGAATCGATGCGCACCGCCTGGTTCTCGCTATCGACCGCGACCCACACCGCGCCGGGGGTCACGGCCATGCCGCTCAGCGTTCCCTCCAGCTGGATCGCGGCCACGACCACGTTGGTGGCCGGATCGACGCGCAGCACGGTGCGGCTATTGCGGACGGCGATCCAGACCGCCCCGTCCTCGCTGACCTGCATGTCCCACACCTGGCCGTTCACTGGCAGCGTGAAGATCGTCTCGCCCGTGTCCGGATCGACGCGCGCCACGTTGCCCGACCCGAGCTGCGCCACCCACAGCGCTCCGGCGCTCCACACGATGGCGCACGGGTTGAGGCGCGTCTCGGTCGGCTCGCTGACCTCGCTGCTCTCACCGTCGATCGACACGAGGCTGGCCGCCCCGTAGTTGGTGACCCAGGCCCGATCATGGTCGTCGGCGGCGATGGCACACGGTTGGCGGCCGGCCTTGACCGTGGCCAGCAGCCGATCGCCGGGTTTCTGCGCGGCGATGTCCGGCGCGCTGGGGCGCGGCGTCGGCGTGGCATTCGGATCCGGCGTTGCGGCGGGCGGCGAGATGCTGGGACTGGAGGCCGGGCCGGAGCAGCCGGCAGCCACGGCCAGGATCGCGCCAAAAAATGCAGCTTGGATGAGTCTCACGGCGCCACCTCCTCCAGCTCGTCGTAATCGTCGATTGGGAGCAGGGTCACGCCCGGCGCGCTCCCGCCGCCGGCGTAGGTCGCGACGCTGCCGTCAGCGGCGGCTTCGGCCATTGGATCCAGCACGAAGTCCACGTCGTGGCGCGAGCCGTCCCGCAGCTCGACCACCAACGCCAGGCGAATGCCGTTCCCGGCGGTCCCGTCGGCGGCGGTGATGGGGACCCTGGTGGGCTGCACCCACTGGACGTAGATGAAGTCCGACCGTTGCCCGCAACCCTTCGGCCCACGCGGCCACCACCAGACCCGCCGCTGCTCCAGGCGTTCGGCGTCCCGGACGGGTAGCTCGAGGGCGACGCAGACGGGGTCGGCCACCGGCGTGGCGGATCGGTACAGGCCGGCTGGCAGCACCGGTGCCGCGGATGGGCGCGGCGCCAGCAGGAGCAGGCCGGAGCCGCCGACCAGCATGCCTGCCACCACGGCCCCCAGCAGCAGCAGCGCGCTGGCCGGCCACGCGAAGGCGCCTTCCATGCGCCGGGGTCGTTCGACCGCGACCGCCTCGGCCAGGTCAATGGGCAGGGCATCGGGCATGGTTCGCTCCAGCCGCATCAGCCGTGTCCGCAGCTGGTCGTCGTGGCCGCTCATCGCGTGTCCTCCACGGTCCGCAGCTCGCGGCGCAGCCGCGCCTTTGTGCGGGTCAGCCAGCTGGCCACGGTGCCCGGCGGGGCGCCGAGCATGTGGGCGATCTCAGCCTGGGTGTAACCGTCGATCACGTTCATCAGCAGCGCGGCGCGCTGGCGGGGTTCCACGCGCTCCAGGGCGTTCCACAGGTCGATCTCCACGCTCGGCGCCCATTCGGACGTTGCGCGGCGAGCCAGGAACGCCCCCAGGCGCCGCCGCCGGCGCAGCTCGTTGAAGGCCAGGCGCAGCGCAATGGTGTGAAGCCAGGCGGCCACGTCCCGACCGTCGAAGTCGTCCCAGGCGCGGAAAGCGCGCAGGTACGCCTCCTGTGCCACGTCCTGGGCGGCGTGCGGATCGCGGAGCACCATGGTCAGCCGTCGCACCAGCGCCGAGTAGAGCGGCGCGACGCGAACCTCGAAGCTGGCCTCATCGGGCAGCACCATCACACCGGCTACAACACCGCGGCCGGTGTCGTTCATGCAGCGACCGGGGTCAGCTCCTGTGCTCGACCACGGCGACGGTCCGCTTGCCCCGCCGGAGCACGAGCCAACGGCCGTGCAGCAGATCGCCAGCGGACGGCCGCTGCTCAGGGTCGCCCACGCGTTCGTTGTTTACGTAAGCGCCACCGTCCGCGATCGTTCGGCGTGCGTCGGAGCGGCTGCTGGCCAGGCCGCTCGCCACCAGCAGGTCCGTGACGGAGGGGAGCTCCTTGTCCACCTCGGTGTGTGGAACGGCAGCGGCGACCGCAGCCACGGTGGCCTCGTCCAGCTGCCGCAGCTCGCCGTGGCCAAAGATGGCCTGTGAGGCGGCGATCACCGCTCGGGCCTGGGCGGCTCCGTGCAGCAGGGTCGTCAGCTCCTCGGCCAGGGCCTGCTGTGCGCGCCGCTCCTCCGGGCGCTCCATGATGGCCCGTTCCATCTCCTCGAGCTCCGAGCGGGTCCGCAGGCTGAAGACCCGCAGCAGCTGACCCACATCGGCATCGGCCGTGTTCAGGAAGAACTGGTAGAAGGCGTATGGCGAGGTAAGCGACGGATCAAGGAATAGCGCGTCGGTCTCGGTCTTGCCGTACTTGGTGCCGTCCGACCGCGTGATGAGCGGCGTGGCCAGCGCATGGACCGATGCGCCCTCCACGCGCCGGATCAGGTCTACCCCGGCCGTCAGGTTCCCCCACTGGTCCGACCCACCGGTCTGCAGGGTGGTGCCGTAGCGGCGATACAGCTCCAGGTAGTCCAGCGCCTGCAGGATCTGGTAGCTGAACTCGGTGAAGGTGATCCCCTCGTCCGCCATGCGCGCGCTGACCGACTCCTTGGCCATCATCCGCGACACGCTGAAGTGTTTGCCGATGTCGCGCAGGAACGTGATCGTGTCCAGCTCGCGCGTCCATTCCAGGTTGTTCACGATCCGAGCGGGGTTGTCACCGTCGAACCGCAGCAGGCCCGTGACCTGGGACGCGATGCGCTCCACCCAGGCTTCGACCACCTCGCGCTCGTTCAGCGCGCGCTCGGCCGACTTGCCGCTCGGGTCGCCGACCAGCCCGGTCGCCCCGCCCACCACCGCGATCGGATGGTGTCCCGCTTCCTGGAGCCGGCGCATGGTGACCAGCTGCACGAGATTGCCGAAATGCAGGGACGGCGCGGTGGGATCAAAGCCGCAGTAGAAGGTCACCGGCCCCGCCGAGAGGGCGCGGTCGAGCGCCGCTTCGTCGGTGGTCAGGGCCAGCAGCCCGCGCCAGCGCAGGTCGTCCAGGATCTCGCTCGCCATGGGCGCCTGAGTATAGGGAAGGCACGTGCCGTGCTATCGTCCGCAACCGATGTCCCGCCGCCCGGCGCCGCGCAGCGCCTCTCCCCGCCCCGCCCGACCGCCTGCCGCTGCCCATCGGGCGGTCCGCCGGAGCGGTCCGGCCGTGCTGCCGATGGTCATCATGGCCGCCTTCGTCGCCGTGGCCGGCGCGCTGTTCATCGGCATCATGGGCGCCTATGCCGCCTATACGACCGGGCTGCCGGATATCGAACAGCTCGAGGAATTCACCCTCGACGAGGGGTCTCGCGTCGTCTCCGCCGACGGGGTGGAGCTCGCCACCTTTGCCGCTGAGCAACGCGAGGTGATCCCCTTCGACGAGATTCCGCAGCTGCTGGTCGACGCCCAGGTGGCCGCCGAGGACCAGACCTTCTGGACCAACCCGTGCATCGACTTGAGAGGCATCGTCCGCGCCGTCCTGCAAAACGTGACGACCGGCGAGCAGGTGTCCGGCGGGTCGACCATCTGCCAGCAGCTGGTCCGCATCCGCCTCTTCGACGCAGACCTGCTGGCCGATGCCGATCGAATCTACGAGCGGAAGATCAAGGAGTGGATCCTGGCCCTGCGGGTCGGCGAGCGCTACGCCGGCGATGAGGGCAAGCAGCGCATCCTCGAGATGTACATGAACCAGGTCTACTACGGGAACCAGGCCTACGGCATCAAGGCCGCGGCGCGGGCCTACTTCGGCAAGGACATCACTTCCGACGACCCCGACGACCAGCTGACCATCGGCGAGGCGGCAATGCTGGTTGGCCTGGTGCGATCGCCATCGACGCTGGACCCGACGAATGAGGCGGTCGAGCGGACTGACGATCGCGGCCGGCGGGAGCTGGTGGTGGCCGCCACCGCCGGCGCCAAGCGGGTGCAGGGCTTCGTGCTCGACAACATGGTCGAGTCCAAATACATCACCCAGGCCGAGGCAGACGAGGCAGCGGCCGAGGAGATCGTGCTGGCTCCCCAGCGTTCGAACCGTTATCGCGCTCCGCACTTCGTGTATGCGGTGCGCCGCGAAGCGGCCAGCCTGCTGGGCGACGAGAACCTGCTCGACCGCGGCGGTCTGCGGATCGACACCACGCTGCAGTACGACGGCTATCAGCGCGCCGCCGAGAAGTGGGCGCGGGTGGCCTACGACCTGGATCGGCTCAGCGACGAACAGCTGGCGGCCCGCTACGGTGACGAGGCGCTGGGCTGGATCAAGCAGCTGCAGGGCCGGAATATCAACAACGACGCGCTTGTGACGCTCAACTACCGGACCGGGGCGGTGATCGCCTATGTCGGTTCGGCGAACTACTACGGCCGCGCCACGCCCCAGCACCAGCCGCAATTCGACGTGGCGGGCCAGGCCTATCGCCAGTCGGGTTCGGCGTTCAAGCCGATCACCTACGCCACCGGCTTCGAGCGTGGCGTGCTCACCCCGGCGACCATGATCATGGACGTCGAGGGCGAGATCGCCGACGGCTACACCGTGCCGAATGCCGACGGTGGCCAGCGCGGCCCGGTTCGTGTCCGCGACGCGCTGAAGTACTCCTGGAACATCCCGGTCGCCAAGGCGCAGCAGATGATCGGCACCGAGAACGTGGTCGACATGGCCGAGCGGCTGGGCCTGCAATGGGATCCGCGCCAGGAGGACAACGTGGCGGTCCCGTCGCTGACGCTGGGGACCATTGGCATCCACCAGATCGACCTGGCCGCCGCGTACGGCGCCCTGGCCAATGGTGGCGTGCGGGCCGATACGTACATGATCGAGAAGATCACCGATCGCAACGGCAACGTCATCTACGACCACGCCCAGGACGCCGCCGAGCCCCAGCGCATCCTGTCGGAGCAGGCCGCATACCTGGTCACCGACATCCTGGCCGACAACACCGATCCCGCTCAGAACTCGATCTGGGGCGCGCGCTTCCAGCTCCAGACCGATGAGGGTCGCCGGCCGGCGACGCTGAAGACCGGCACCACCAACGACTTCCGCGACCTGCAGGCCTTCGGCTTCCTGGCCCCCGATGCCGATCCGACGGTCCCCGAGGGGGCGCTGGTCACCGGCGTCTGGGTTGGCAACAGCGACTTCTCCCCCATCGCCGATGTCTTCGCCGCCGATGGACCCACCTTCATCTGGCACGACTACATGGCGGAAGTGACCGCCGCCGCCGACCTGCCGCTGCGCGACTTCCCGCGGCCGGACGGCATCGTGGAGGCGCAGGTCGATGCCATGAGCGGGCTGCTGCCGGGCTCTTTGACGCGGACCACGGTGACCGAGATCTTCGCGACGTCCAACCAGCCGCAGCAGCAGGACTCCCTGCATGAGCGTCTGCTGATCGAAGAGGAGAGCGGCAAGATCTGGCAGGAGGGCTGCGGCGACCAGCGCGAGACCGACACGGCGGCCGGCGGCATCTTCCTTGACCTGGTCGGCTGGGAGCGCGACCACCCGCCATGGGAGCGGGCCAACCGACGCTGGATCGAGCGTTGGCGCGGCAACGAGGCGGCACTTGGCCGCAGCCCGGCGCCGCGGCTTGACGCCCGGCTGGCGCCTACCCAGACCTGCACCCCCGGCGAGTTCCCGACCTCGACGCCGACTCCGTCACCGTCGCCGACGCCCAGCCCAACGCCCGAAGCGACCGTGGCGCCTACGATCGAGCCGACCGCCTCGCCGTCTCCGACGCCAAGCCCCACACCGGCCGGGCCCTAGAGCAGCGCGACGGTCGCCCCGTCGCCTCCCTCCTCGCGCCGGCCAGGGCGCGTGTCGCGCACCCGTGGGTGGTCGGCCAGGTACTCCCTGATCGAACGGCGCAGCGCGCCGGTGCCGGCGCCGTGCACGATCACCGCCTCGTCCAATCCGGCCAGCAGCGCCTCGTCCAGGTAGCCGCTCAGCTGCTCCAGCGCGGCCTCCACCCGCTCGCCGCGCAGGTCCAGTCGGGGCGAGATCCGCTCGGCAGCGCGCCGTCGGAGCGCATCGGCCTCCATGTCCCGCGGCGCCGGCCCGCGGATTGGCTCGTCCACGACCTCCACGTCGTCGGACGGCACCACGATCCGGGCCTCGTCGGTCTCGATCGTGACGCGACCGGTGCGGCCGCTGATCTCCACGATGCGACCGCTGCTGCCCAGCGTCCGGCTGCGGCCCCACAGGCCCACCCGCGGGGCCGCAGACCCTGCCTCGTCGGCAGCCACCTCCGCTGGCGCGGTGGTGGTGGCGGTACTCCGCGTGCGCTCCAGGTCGGCCGACAGGCGATCCATGGCCTGGGCGGCTGCCGTTCGTTCGGTTGCACGGCGGCCGCCGGCCACTTTGCGCTGGCGCGTCAGCTCGCGCCGGGCATCGGCCACCTCACGCTCGGCGCGGGCCAGGAGATCGTCGGCCGCCCGTCGCGCATCGGCGAGGATCTGGGCCGCTTCCCGTCGCGCACGCCCGACCCCGGTCTTCGCCAGGTCGCGCTCTGCGGCCGCCGCCGCACGCTCGGCGCGGGCCACTTCCAGCTCTGCCGCTCGTGCGTCCTGCGCTTCCGCCAGCGCAGCCAGCGTCTCCTCCATCGTCACGTGCTCGGCGGCCAGCCGCGAGCGAGCGTCGTCCAGGATCGGCTCCGGCAGGCCCAGTCGCTCCGCAATGGCGAAGGCCTGCGACTTACCCGGCAGCCCGATCTCGAGCCGATAAGTCGGCTGCAGGGTGGCGACGTCGAAGGCAACGGACGCATTGCTGACCAGCAGGTGCTCCTGGGCGAATATCTTGAGCTCGGCGTAGTGGGTGGTGGCCGCCACCCAGGCCCCCTGCTCGAGCAGCCGCTCGACGACGGCCATGGCCAGCGCGGAGCCCTCTGTGGGATCGGTTCCGGCGCCGATCTCGTCCAGCAGCACCAACGTGCCAGCTCCCGCCGCCGCCGTGAAGCGCACCACGTTGCGGAGGTGGCTGGAAAACGTGGAAAGGGACTGGGCAATGCTCTGCTCGTCGCCGATGTCGGCCATCACCCGGCGGAAGACCGGCAGTCGTGCGCCATCGGCAGCCGGTACCCGCAGGCCGGCCTGGTGCATGAGCGCCAGCAGGCCCAGCGTCTTGAGCGAGACGGTCTTGCCGCCGGTGTTCGGCCCGGTGACCACCAGCGCCCGGTAGCCGAAGCGCTCGCCGAGGCGCATGTCGATGGGCACGGCGCCCTGGCCGAGCAACGGATGACGCGCGCTGAGCAGCTCTGCCGCGTCGTCGGTGGCAGCCGGCCGCACGGCGTCCATCTGAGCCGCCAGTCGTGCTCGCGCCAGCCAGAGGTCCGCGCGCGCCAGCGCGGCAAGCGACGCCAGCAGCGACTCCGCCCGCGACTCAACGTCCCGCGACAGCTCGTCGAGGATGCGCTCTTCCTCGCGAGCCGCATCCAGGCCGGCCTGGGTCCAGGTGTTGTTGAGCTCGACCACGCCGAGCGGCTCGATGAACAGGGTCGCGCCGGATGCGCTCTGGTCGTGCACAATTCCCTTGACGCGACCCTTGGCTTCGGCACGAATCGGGATCACGTAGCGACCGCTGCGCAACGTCACGATCGCCTCGCCGATCACGCCGGCCAGGTCGGTCGAGTGCAGCATCGCGTTCAGCCGCTCCCGCACTCGGTCCTGGGCGGTGCGCAACCGCCGGCGGATGGCTGCGAGCTCGGCGGAGGCGGAGTCCAGGACCTCGCCGCTCTCGTCGACGCTGCGCTCGATCCGCTCTCGCAGCGCAGGCGCCGGATCCAGCTCCTCCCGCAGCTCGGCCAGGTGCGGCCCCGTCCAGCCGGCCAGCCGCTCGGCAAACTGGCCAGCAGCCCGGGCCGTCTCGGCCACGTCCAGCAGCTCCGGCGCGGTCAGCCGGCCCCCACGTCTGGCACGACCGATGGGTCCCGCGACGTCGCGGGCACCGCCGATGCTGGCCTGGGCCTGGTCGTTCAGCAGCTGGACCGCCTCATCGGTCTGGTCCTGCAGCAGCGAGACGTGGATGGCATCGGCCATCGGCCGGGCCGCCTCGGCCAGCTCGCGCGACGGTCCGAAGGCGGTCAGCTCGCTGAGCATGCCGACGATGGCGTTGAACTCCAGCGCGCGCAGGGTGCCCGGATCGGCGGCCTCTCCGGCCGCCGGCTCAGCGTCGGGAGCGGTGCGGGTCATCAGCGACCGAGAAGCGCATCGGGCGCGCCGCCCATTCGCCGGCGTAGTCCACTCCGATACGCGGGGACTGTTCGATGCGCGGCGGGCGGGGGCCAAGCGCCAGGCGCATCGGTCCGGCCAGGAGGTCCACACCGTTCAGTGCGCGGTCAAGCCCGAAGGCGGCGCCCAGATTGCCAGGGCCGGCGGCCAGCCGCTCGTCCGGCACCTCGCCGCGCCGTCGGCGCGCCAGGTCGCGACCGGTGGTGATCTCGGCCGCGCGCAGCAGCACCGCCTCAGGCTTGGTCCCGGGGCCGCAGACCACGTTTGCGCACAAGTGCAGTCCGTAGATGAGGTAGACGTACAGGTGCCCGGGGGCACCGAACATCACGGCGTTGCGGGGAGTCCGACCCCGCGACGAGTGGGCCGCCAGGTCCTCCGGGCCCTGGTAGGCCTCGACCTCGACCAGGCGGCCGGCGATACGTCCATCCGGCGTGTCGTGGATGAGCTCCATTCCCAGCAGATCCGGTGCGAGCTTCAGCGCCGGGCGATCGAACCAGGAGCGGTCGGTGATGAGCGCCCCGGCGGCCGGCTGATCCGTTCCGGCCAGGGCCTCGATCATGGGGCGACCAGCAGGTCCGCGATGTCGTCCGGCAGCAGCGGGCTGAGGATGATGCCGAAGGTCGGCAGCAGGGCCGTGCGGAAGAAGTCGACCAGGACCGATGAGTTCATGGCCATGTAGAAGTCGCGGACCAGTCCGGCCTGGACGGCTGCCGCATCGGGGGCCGCGACGAAGAACGCATCCAGCACCACCATCGAGAAGGTGATGATCAGGGCGACGAAGAGCACGCCCAGGATGGCGCCGCCGATCTCGTCCAGGGACTTGGGGACCGGCAGCCGGCTGCGCCGCCAGATCGAGCGCACCACGAACCAGCCGGCGATCAGCAGGGCAACGAACAGGATCACGTAGACGATCTCCCGACGCAGCTCCGGGGTGAACGCCTGCCAGAAGCCGAGCACGTCGTACAGGGGATCGCGCAGGAACGAGGCGATCAGGAATGCGACCAGTACGACCACGCAGTTCAGGAGCGTGCGGATGATCCCTTGCGTGAAGCCGGCGAAGACGCCGCCGGCCAGGCACAGGATCACGAACAGGTCGATCAGCTGCAGGTCGGAGATGAACTCCACCGCGTCCTCCTGGTGACATGGGCGTCCCGCACGGCCGAGGCCAGCGCGGGCCGCCGAAGGGTAGCAGTCACCGTGCGCGACGCACAAGGTCGCGGCGGATGACCTTCGTTCAGCGGATCTGCGCCCCGAGGTGGTGCCCCAGGGCACCGCGCAGCTTGTTCATCGCACGCTCCACGGACTTCTCGTCACCGGCCTTCTCCGGCTGGAATCGCAGCGCGATGGCATAGGACACGCGTCCCTCGCCGACCTGCGGGCCGCGGTACACGTCGAAAGGCCGAGCCTCGACCAGCAGGGGTCCGGCGCTCATGCGCAGGACGCGCAGCAGCTCCCCCAACGGCGTGGCCTCGTCCACCGACACCGCCAGGTCGCGATCGACCGGCTGGGTGGCGGGCACCGGCTGTACCAGCACCTCGTCACGCACCATGGACAGCAGCGCACCGAGATTGATGGACGCGATCACGGGGCGTCCCGGCAGGCCCCACGCCTCAGCCACGCGCGGATGCACCTCGCCCAGGCTCCCGTAGTCGCGCGCGGTGGCGTCAATGATTCGCGCTGCCCGGCCGGGGTGCAGGTGCGCATGGAGCTCGTCCGGCGTCTCGGGCCGGTACGCCGGTGGGGGGACGCCCAGGGCGGCATTCAGCGCGTCGACCAGGCCCTTCAGGGTCGCCACGTCCGCGTCCGGCTCGGCTCGACCCGGGGCTGGCGGCAGGCGCGGTCCCAGCAGCCCGATCGTGGCGTGCCACGCCTCCCAGCGTCCGCTGCCTGCGGTGTCGGCAGTCGCGGGTCCGCGACTGCCGCCCATCCAGTACGTCTTGCCCACCTCGAACAGCCACGGGTCGGAGCGGCGCTGTCGGACGTTCTCGGCCAGGGCGGCGAGCATCGATGGGTACGGCACCGGCCGCATGATGCTGTGCTGCTCGGCCAGCGGGTTGGCGATGCGAATGAGGTTGGGATCGGCGGCGTCATAGCCGGAGCGCGTCAGATCATCGGCGCCGATCAGGGCATGCAGCACCACTTCGTCCAGGCCCAGTCCGGCCAGGATGCGCCTGACCCGATGCCGCGGCTCCGCAGGATCCGGGCGGAACGGCGGCAGGGCGGCCTCCGGCAGGCGGCCCGGGATGCGGTCGTAGCCGTGGGCGCGCGCAATCTCCTCGGCCACGTCCTCCCAGACGACCACGTCGAGCCGGTGATCCGGCACCGTCACCGCCAGCGGCGTGTCTCCACTCACCGCAAAGCCCAATGGCTGCAGCAGGCCCGCCACTTCCTCGTTCGTCACGGCGATGCCCAGCAGCCGCTCGACGCGCGGCAGCTCCACCTCCACCACCCGTGGCGTCGGTGGCTCCGGGTCGTTGTCGACGATCCCCGACGCCACGCGCGCACCGGTCATCTCGGCCATCAGCCGCACGGCGCGGTCGGCCGCGTAGCGCGGCAGCTCGTGCCCAATCCCCTTCTCGTGGCGCATGCTCGCGTCCGAGCGCAGGGCCAGGCGGCGCGCCGTGTTGCGGATGGTCGGGCCGTGGAAGATGGCCGACTCCAGGATCACGCGGCGAGTCTCTGCGGTGACCTCGGTACCGGCGCCGCCCATGATCCCGGCCAGGCCGATCGCCTGCTCGCGATCGGCGATGACCAGCATCCGCTCGTCGAGGCGGCGCTGCTCGTGGTCGATCGTCTCGAGCGTCTCGCCGTCGCGCGCGCGCCGCACCACGATCCGCCCGTCGGGAACCGTGTCCGCGTCATACGCGTGCATCGGCTGACCCAGCTCGTGCATGACGTAGTTGGTGACGTCCACCACCGCCGAGATGGGCCGCATGCCGGCGGCCAGCAGGCGCTGCTGCATCCAGGGCGGTGAGGCGCCGTTCGCCACGTCGTCCAGCCAGCGGGCGGCGAAACGGGGACAGGCGGCGGGGTCCTGGATCTCTACCGACACGTGGTCGGCGGCCGAAACGGAGGGATCCTCCGTGACCGATGCATCCGGCAGGCGCAGCTCCCCGCCCGTGATGGCGGCCACCTCGCGCGCCAGGCCCACCATCGAGAGGGCGTCGCCGCGGTTCGGCTTGACGTCCACGTCCAGCACCACCTCGCCGACGATCGGACCCAGCGGCGCCCCAAGCGGCAGCTCGTCGCCGGCGCCACCCAGCAGATGGATCCCCTCCGCGTCGTCGCCGAGCCCCAGCTCGATCGCGGAGCACAGCATCCCCTGCGACTCGACGCCGCGGATCTTGGAGCGCTCGATGCGCCGATCGCCCGGCAATACCGCGCCCACCATCGCCACCGGCACCAGGTCGCCGGGCGAGATGTTGTCGGCACCGCACACGATCTGCAGCGGACCGTCGCTCCCGACGTCCACACTCGTCAGCCACAGCTTGTCCGCGTTCGGATGGCGTTCCACCGAAAGCAGACGCCCCACCACGACATCGGTCCAGCCGGCCCCGCTGACGGTGATGCCCTGGACCTCCATGCCCCGCAGCGTCAGTTGCTCGGCGAGGGCCTCCGGGGAGAGGCTGAAATCGACGTACTCGCGAAGCCAGGAAAGCGGAACCAGCATTGCCTAGCGCCCACCCGGGAACTGCTCGAGGAAGCGCAGGTCGGCGCTCATCAGCGAACGCATGTCACCGATGCCGTGGCGGTTCATGGCCAGCCGATCCAGTCCGAACCCGACCGCGTAGCCCTGGTACTCATCAGGGTCGTAGCCACCGTTGCGGATCACCGTGGGGTGGACCATGCCCGCGCCCAGGATGGTGACCCAGCCGGTGCGCTTGCAGGCGGGGCAGCCCACGCCGCCGCACACCTGGCAGCTGATGTCGAACGCCACGCTCGGCTCGGTAAACGGGTAGTAGCCGGGGCGGAAGCGCGTCCGCGTCTCCGACCCGTACATCGCGCGCGCCAGCTCCTCCAGCATCCCCTTCAGATCGGCCAGGCTCGTGTCGCGGTCGACCACCAGCGCCTCAATCTGGAAGAACTCGAAGCTGCGGTCGGCGGCGACGTTCTCGTAGCGGAAGCAGCGGCCCGGGGTGATCACCCGAATCGGTGGCGCCAGCGACTTCATGGCCCGGATCTGCACGGGCGAGGTGTGGGTGCGCAGGATGGTGCCGTCCTCCGCGGGGCGCGGCGGGTCGCTGCCAGGCTCGGCCACATACAGCGTGTCCCACAGGTCGCGGGCCGGGTGGTCGGGCGGGATGTTGAGCGCCTCGAAGTTCCACCACTCGGTCTCGATCTCCGGCCCCTCGAACACCTCGAAGCCGAAGGCGTGGAAGATCTCGCGGAAGTCACGTTCCGCGGCGTGGGTGGGGTGCAGGTGACCGATGCGTACCGGCTCGCCCGGTGCGGTCATGTCCAGTCGCTCGGCCTCCAGCCGAGTGTCGACGGTGCCGGCCGTGACCTCCGCGAGGCGAGCGGCCAGTGCGGACTCGATCTCCGAGCGCACCTCGTTGGCCAGGCGTCCCAGTGCAGGCCGATCCTCCGCCGCCGCCTCGCCCAGCGACCGCATCAGCCCGGTCAATGCGCCGGATCGCCCCAGCAATTCGTGGCGCAGCGCTTCGACCGCGCCGGCATCGGCACTGGCGGCCAGTCGCGTGCGCGCGTCGGTGCGCAGCTGCTCGAGGCGAGTGGCGAGGTCGGGCATCTCCATCGGTCCTGCAATCATCGGTGAAAAGCGAACGACCCCGCTCCGATAACGGAGCAGGGCCGGAGATGCCGACGTCAGAGGACGTCGGCTAGGTGGTAAACGAGGCCTTGGCGGTGTCGACCATGGCGGCGAAGGCCGCCGGCTCGCGCACGGCCAGGTCGGCCAGCACTTTGCGGTCGACCTCCACCCCGGCGCTCTTCAGGCCGGCGATGAAGCGGCCATACGGCAGGCCGTGCTGGCGCGAGGCGGCGTTGATGCGCTCGATCCAGAGGCGGCGCATGTCGCGCTTGCGGCTCTTGCGATCGCGATAGGCGTAGACCAGGGCGTGGAACAGCGCCTCGCGCGCCGGGCGAACCAGCTTGGAGCGCGTGCCGCGCCGGCCACTGGCCTGCGCCAGCAGTCGCTTGTGGCGTTTGTGAGCGGCGACGCCGCGCTTGACTCGAGCCATGCGTGCCTACCTACTCGTACGGCAGCAGCCGCTCGAGCTGCTTGCGGTGCGTCTTGGAGACGATCGCCTTGCCCGCGTAGCGGCGGGTGCGGCGGCTGGACTTGATCTCCAGGTGATGGCCGCGCCACGCCTTGGGGCGGACCCACTTGCCGGAGCCCGTCTTCTTGTAGCGCTTGGCGGTTCCCTTGTGGGTCTTGATCTTCGGCACTCGTTATCCCTGTTCTGCTGGCTGCTGCGTCTCTTCTGCTGCGGCCGGCGGCTCCACAGTGGCCGTCGGAGCGCCGCCCTTGGCTGCCGCACTCCCCTTGGCCGCAATGGCGTCGCCAATCGTCTCGCCGTTGGCCGGGGCTTCCGGCGTGGCGGCCTCTGCCGACAGCGCCGGTTGCTCCCCCGCCTCGCCATCCGTTTTCTTCTCGGCCCGCTTCTCCAGCGGTGCCATCACGATGTACATGTTGCGGCCTTCCAGGAGCGGTGGCCGCTCGACCGTGCCGTGCTCGGCGAGCAGTTCCGCCGCCCGATCGAGCAGGTCGCGCCCCAGGTTGGCGTGGCTCATCTCGCGGCCGCGGAACTGGACCGTCACCTTGACGCGGTCACCCTCGTCGAGGAACTGGCCCGCCCGGCGGAGCTTGGTCCGGAGATCGTTGACGTCGATCTTGACCCGGAGCCTGATCTCCTTGAAGGTCTGCGACTTCTGCTTCTTCTTGGCCTCGCGCTCG
>DATBRW010000070.1:0-24757 GCA_036560125.1 Candidatus Limnocylindria bacterium | reverse complement strand
ATCGTCTCCTTGGAGCTTGAGCCGGGCGCCATGAACAAGTTCCAGGCCATGGGCCCGAACGTGTTCGGCGCCGGCAGCGCGTGGCCGGTGGGCTCGACCCCCGCACGTCGCGCGGTGGCCGTGTCGTGCACGACCGCGGTGGCGATGCCATCGGTCACCAGGTCGACCCGGTGCTTGGCGACCCCCTCGAAGTCGGACGCAGACGGCAGGCCGGTTGCATCGGTCCCGTCGTCCCACAGGCTGACGTTCTCGCCCATGACCCGGTTGCCGAGGTCCATGAACGAGCGACCCTCCTCGACTGCCAGCGCCGAGAAGCCGGCATACGACAGGTATTCCAGGATGGTCTGGACCGCGTACTCCTCCAGGATGACGTCGTAGGCACCCGGCTCCAGGTCCGTGGCGCCGGCGGAGCGTGCCGCCTTGTCGGCCGCCTCGGCACCGACGGCGGCGGCGTCGATGGCGCCGATATCGGTGCTCACCGCCTGGGCATAGCCTGAGGCGCGATCCTCCCCGGTCATCACGGTCAGCAGCTTGGCCTGCGTGCTGGTGTGGCAGGAGCGCAACCCATTGGTGTTGGCGATCGCGATGGTCGAGAGATCGGTGGAAAAGGCACCGCTGGCAATCAGGTTGTCCGCGTGGGCCGCGCCGATCACGGCGCGTGCCCCCTCGGCTCGCCGCTCCGGCTCCGCCTGGGCGGTCGCCGCCACGTACCCCAGCTCGCTGTCGCCCGCTCCGGCCTCGGCGGGGACCAGCGGCGTCGGATCCGGATTCGGTGCCGCCCGGCGGCAGAGCTCGGCGGCCCGCGCCACGACCTCGGCGATCCCCTGGTCGTCCAGGCGGTTGGTGCTCGCCACCCCGGTCCGGCCCTCCTCCAGGATTCGGATGCGCAGGCTGGCGTCGTGCTCGGACACGTTCTGGTGGATTCGCGAACCGGCAAAACGCGTCAGCGCCGCGTCGTTGGCCACATAGAGGGCCTCCGCCTCGCCGCGCACCATGCGCAGTGCCAGGTCCAGCACCTCCTCCGGCGCGGCTCGCCGGCCGGTATGCGTGGCTACCATTGGCCGACTCCCACCTGCACGTTCCGGAAGCGCGCGGGCGCGGCGCCATGGCCGACGCGGTGCGTCTGCATTGGCTCACCCTTGCCGCAGTTCGGGACGCCCCACAGCCGCCACTCCGCATCGCTGCAGATGGCGTCGCAGCTGCCCCAGAACTCGGGCGTGATGCCGGTGTAAGTCGGGTTACGAATCATCTCGGCGCGCTGGCCATTGCGGATGCGCCAGCCGATCTGGGTACCGAACTGGAAGTTCAGCCGCCGGTCGTCGATGCTCCAGGACCGATTGGTGCTGACCAGCAGGCCGTCATCGGTGTCGGCGATCAGGTCCTCCAGCGACCCAGCCTCGCCCGGCCGGAGGTTGACGTTGGTCATCCGGATGAGCGGGATGACGTTCCAGCCGGATGCCCGACTGCTGCCCATGCTGCGGCGGCCGATGATCGGGGCCGTCTCGCGGCTGGTCAGGTACCCCACGAAGCGTCCGCCGCTCACGATCGGCACGTTCTGGGCCGGCACGCCCTCGTCATCGAAGCCGAACGTGCCCAGTCCACCCGGGGCGGTGGCATCGGCGTCGATGTTCACGATGTCGCTGCCGTAGCGCAGGGTGTCCAGCTTGTCGAGAGTGAGGAACGAGGTGCCCGCGAAGCTGGCCTCCATCCCGAGCACGCGGTCAAGCTCGATCGGATGGCCGCACGACTCGTGCACCTGCAGCGCCATCTGGGACGATTCGATCACCAGGGTCATCGGTCCGGACGGACATTCCTCCGCGGTCAGCAGCGCCACCGCTTCCTCGGCGATGCGCTGGGCGTTGCCCGGCAGGTCCATGGCGCGGACGGCCTCGAAACCACCGGTCACGTGCTGGCCACCGGCCGAGTTCGGCCAGCTGCGGACCTGCGAATCGGACTCGTCCACCGCGGTGGCCTCGATCCCCGCGCCCGCCTCGGTCAGCTCCTGCTCGATCCGCGCCCCCTCGCTGGAGGCGAAGGTCTTGCGTTCGCGGCCGCCCTCGATGGAGCCCTCGCGCACGGTGACGCCCGGAACCCGGGCCATGGCCGCGTCCGCTTCGAACAAGATGGCCAGCTTGTCGTCGATCGAGACGGCGAACGGGTCCTCCTGCACCGGCGTCGTGTAGCGCGCGGTCTGCGGCGGCGTGTCGTCCAGCTGCACCGGGTCGCCGGCCGCGAGGCCGCTGGCGCGGGCGATCTCGATCGCCTCGCGCGTCACGCGATCTACCTCCGGGTTGGTCATCACCGCCGATCCGGCGAAGCCCCAGGCGCCGTCGACCAGCACCCGCACCCCGAATCCGGTGGTCAGGTTGGATGAGGCGGCCTCCAGCGCACCGTTCTTGACGGTCAGCGACTCAGTCTCCCGCTCGGTGATGCGAATGTCCGCGTACTGCGCGCCTGCCGCCTGGGCGGCATCCAGCGCACGATCGATCAGCTCGTTCATGGCGCTCCCATGCTACCGAGGGTGGCGGTCATCAGGGGCGGCGTTCCTCAATCGTCCGGCTGCGCGACCTGCGGCGTCAGGTCGGCCTGGGTCGCGGGCAGGTCCAGGTCGTCGGACTGGCTGGCCACGATCGACGCGTCGATGAACTGCTCGAGCTGCGGGATGATGCCGCCCGGCCGCTCGATGGTTGAGAGCAGGCCCTCCGGCGAGCCAATGGCCCGCAGCGTGAAGCGGCGACCGACCGGAACGCCATCGATCAGCAGGGAGGTCGGCCCCTGGACCGCCACCGAACGGGCCGTGATACGAATCTGGTCGACCGCCAGCGCCTCGGCGCCGGCGTTGCGCAGCTCATTCAGCAGGTCGTTCAGGGCGATCGCGTCCAGGTCGCCCTCCACCTCCAGCGAAATGCCCTGCCCCATCACCGGCACGAGGCCGCCGAAGGCGGCGATGCGCCGCAGGTCCTCGCGGCCCACCTGCAGCGCGCTCTGGCCCACCGGCCCCGCTGCCTCGTATTCGCGCAGCGTGTCGCGCTGGTCGCTCAGCGCGCTGCGCAGCTCACCATTCCGGCTGGAGAGCGTCTCGATCAGCTGCGACAGCTCCTGCGCCGAGAGGGTGCTGATCTCGGTCGGGCGCGCCTGGGAGCGCAGCTGGCCGATCAGCAGCAGGCCCACCAGCAGGCCGACTGCGAACAGGCTGACCTGGGCCATGTTGCGGGTCAAGGCCCCTCCTCCGACGGGACCGCCCAGCGGAAGCGGGTGGAACCGATGAAGGCCGGCAGCCTCAGCTCAGTCGAGACCTGGGAGGCGAACTCCAGGCCGAAGAAGTCGATGCGTTGAGCCACCCGGCCGATGAAGGCGGGATGCGCCTGGAACCGCTCGAGCAATCCGTCGTCCCCGATCGCCTCGATCCGGAACGGCGGGGACAGGAAGGCGGTGTTGACCAGGACCGATGCGCCCACGCCGTAGATGGAGGAGGTGGCCACAAGCCGCTCGCCGTTGATGCTGATCGCCTCGGCGCCCGATGCCCACAGCGCGGTGACGATGTCGCGCAGGTCGTCGACCAGCACGATGAAGCTCGACGGGTTCTCGCCAGGCGGGACGACGCGCTTCGAATCGGCGATCTCGACCGTGATCCCCGGCCCACGCACCGCGCTGAGGCCCGTTTGCAGGCGCGCTACCGCCAGCTGCCGGTTCAGCTCCTCCAATGCCACCGAGCTGCCGGTCGACTGCTGCTGCAGGCGCTGCACCTGCGCGTTGGCCGTCGCGAGCTCCTGGCGGAGCGTGTCCTGCTCATCCTCGAGATCGGTGACCTGGCCGGCAAGCACCTGCTGGGCCGAGGTCGTGAACTGGTCCCGTGCCAGCGAGCTGTTCCATTGCATGGCGCCGACAAAGCCGACCACCGCCAGCGCCACCGCGATCGAGATGCCCCAAGTTGAGAGGGTGCGGAAACGCCGTCCGCCCGGGTTGGCCATGACGCTCATGACGGCTCCCCGTCGCGTCCGCGGCGACGCGCCGACCAGGCGGCGAAGCCCGCAATGCCCAGGATCGCCAGGCCCGCCACGGCGACCACCACGACGATTGGGGGGTCCATGATCGTCTCCGACGGCGCCGGCTCTTCGGATGACCCTGCACGCGATTCGTCGGCGGACGCACCGGGGGCCTGGGCGCCGCCCGGCTTGTCGACATCGGACGGCGGAATGGCGGCTGCCTCGACGGGATCCGGCTCATCGACGCCGAACGAATCGTAGTAGTCGGCGTACAACTGATCGGCAGGAACGCCGGTCCCTTCCTCCAGGGCCTCGTCGTCGGAAGAGCCGGTTCGGTAGGCCTCGGCGATCCGCGCGATCGCGTCCTCGCCGTAGCGGTCGATGATCATGTCGACCATGGTCGTGCCCATTGCGTACGACAGTGTCGCCCCGCGCGTACCAAACGGGAAGTCATACGCGATCGCGTCGAACGAGAGCAGGCCGCCTCGAGACGCCTCGGATTCGACGGTCGATTGCTGCACATCGGCCGCGCGCTGCTCCGCCCAGGTGGCCAGGCCCTCGTTCAGCCACTTGGCCGGATCGTGGAACGCATTCACGGTCGCATCCTGGAAGACGACGTGGGTCACCTCGTGGACGACCGTGGTCTCCAGGTAGCTCGCCGGGCCCGCCCCGAGCCACATGAAGATGGTCCGCAGCGGCGGGAATGTGGCGGCGCCAAACCACTCGCGCGCACCTGGTCCCAGCGCTCCGAAGAAATCCTCGCGCGCGTCGTAGATGAAGATGTCGACCGCGCCGTCCATCTCGTGGCCGAGCAGGTCCTCGGCCTGGGCCGCGCCACCTGCGGTCAGCTCGCCAAGGTGGCGCGCCACCTGCTCGTTGCCGCCGTACCAGTGCACCGTCGCCTCGCCGATCACCGCCGCCTGCCAGTCCAGCCCCGGCCGGTCATCGTCGTAGAGCAGCGACTCCTCCGCACTGAGGGTCGTCCGTCCATCTTCGGTGGCCCGCCATTGATAGTCGATCTCCGTGTTCGGCACGACGTAGCGGTCGGCTGCGTCCCAGACGTAGGTCGCCTGGTCGCCGTCCGGTTGCACCGGGGCCACCAGGGTGGAATCGGATCCGGCGAACTGCATGAGCAGCTCGAGCTCGTCCGGCTCACCTCCTGTGAGCTCGACGCTGAACGTCATCTGCTCGCCGAAGGTCGCGTCGGCCTGCATGTTGGAGAAGCCGGTGAACCCGAAGGCCGGGGCAGGCAACGCGCCAAACAGCAGCACGGCGACGACCATCGGTCCCGCCAGCTTCAGCCGTCCCACGACACCCTCCCGAAGTCCAGGATGCCGGTCGTCAGGTTTCCAAGCCCGCGCAGGCCGGGTCGCACCAGCCACCAGCTGGTCGGGTACGACCAGGGGACCAGCGGCGCCTGCTCGTCGACGTACGCGTCCACCTCGCGGTACGCGGCCGCCTGCGCCGCGTCGCCCTCGGCGGCCGAAGCCGCCTGCAGCAGCTCCACGAAGGTCGCATCGGTCCAGCCGCCGTAGTTGCTGGCGGCCCGTGGCAGCAGCAGCAGGCTGTAGAGCGCGTAGGGCGATGGGTAGTCGGCGATCCAGTTGATCGTGAAGACCTGCGGCGGATCCTCCTCCAGGGCGATCAGGTAGTCGGCGAAGTCCATGCTCTCGACCGTGACGCGGGCGCCCAGCTCGTCGCGCCACACCTCCACCGCCGGGCCAACACCCAGTCCGACGTCCGCCACCACGATCTCGCCCAGGTCCTGGCGATCGACGTAGCCCGCCTGGTCGAGCAGGCGCTGGGCCTCCGCCACGTCATGGGGCAGGTCGTTTGCGAGCCCGTTCGGCCACAGCGCCGGCGGGACGACGCTCGAGGCCGGCTCGCCGGTCGCGCCCTCGGACAGGGGGACGAGCCGCGACCGGTCGAGCGCCAGCGCAAACGCCTGGCGGACCCGCGCGTCGTCGAACGGTGGTCGCGTGGTGTCGAAGCCGAAGTACTGCACGTTCAGCGGCGCGGCCTCGTGCAGGGCCGGACCGAAGTCAGGGTCGTAGGCGATCCAGCTGGCGTCGAAGCCGCTGACTCCCGCCAGGTCGACCTCGTCATCGGAGTAGGCGGCCACGCTGTCACTCTCCACCTGGGTCAGCCATTGCACGCGGGTGACGGGTGGCGGACCGGCCACGTATTCCGGATTCGCGACCAGCGCCAGGGCCTGGTCGTCCAGGCTGTCAGCGACGTATGGGCCGGAGCCGACGAAGGTGTCGACCGTCTGCCATCCCGGGCTGGCATCGGCCTTTGGGGGCACGACGAACGCGGTGGGCGTGGCGGCGATCTCCGGGAAGTAGGTCGCCGGGTGCCGCAGCCCGACCACGAGCGTGGTCGCATCGGGCGCCTGGATGGCGACGTCGTCCTCCGCGCCGCCGGCCAGCCGCTCGTCCGCGCCGGCGATGATGCTCAGCACGTCGGGGGCGGTGCTGCCAGTGGCCGGGTCCAAGATCCGAAGCCACGACCGACGCACGTCCTCGGCACGCAGCGGCGACCCGTCCGAGAAGTGCAGGTCGTCACGCAGCCGGAAGGTGTACGTCCTGCCGTCGTCGCTCAGCGTCCACGACTCGGCCAGCGACGGATAGGGCTCGCCGTTCTCATCCAGCCGGGTCAGGCCGGCGTAGAGCTGCAGCAGCAGCTGGACATCGGACGCGTCGCTAATGAAGGCCGGATCCAGCGTCTTCGGCTCGCCGCCCAGGTAGCGGAGGACGTCGTCGGCCGCCTGGGCCGGGCGGGCGGGCAGCGACCCATTGAGGACGACGATCAGGGCGAGAGCGAGCACAGCGACCCCGACCGCCAGGCGGGTCCACGGGCCCGCCGAGGTCAAGCGGGGCATGCGGCGGCTAGTATACGGGCCCGTGCAGCAGCCCCATGAGCACCGCTTTCGGCCGCAACCGGCCGGCGGCCTGACGCTGCGCCAGTTCGTGGAATCGCTCCGTCGCTGGACGCCGGAGATGCGCCAGGTGGCGCAGATTGCGCTGACCCGCACCGAGGCCGAGCGACGCAGCTATCTGCAGGGCTTCCACGCGCGGCATCACGAGCGGCAGCCGCAGGCGATCGACTCCTTCGTGCGCTGGGCGTACTCCGACCCACGACTGGACCACGTGCCTGCCCTGCTGGCGGAGCTGCGGCGGACCGACACCGAATACGAGGGCGCCCTCATCCACGAGGCGGACGTCCTGGTCCGCATGCGTGCCGAGGGCAAGACACCCGCGCAGCGCGTGCACGACTACCTGGCGCTGCTCGAAATCGAGGGCGCGGAGCCGGTGCGCGCGGCGATCGCCGGTCTCCTGCCACCTGGCACGCCCGATGAAGCGGTGATCGCCACCATCCGCCAGATGCGCCGCCGTTGGCTGGAGCTGTATGGCGACGATCCGTTCTTCGCGGAGGACTGAGCCCGCCCGGCACGCCTCCTGCAACTCATCCGGTGCGAAGCGCACGCAGGAGACAGACCGATGCCAGAGCAAAGCACCAAGGACCGGGACAAGCTTCGGAAGGACCAGTTCGCGTACGTCGACCGCCAGGGTGGCGAGCACCTGCCGATCCACGACGAGTCGCACGTTCGCAACGCGATCAGCCGCTTCAACCAGACCGATTTCCAGTCCGACAACGCCAAGCGGGAAGCGGCCAAGAAGATCATGAGCGCCGCCGAGCGCCATGGCATCGAGGTTGATGAGGACTCCGACGTGGCCGAGGCGGCCCGCTGATCCGTCGCCGAACCCGGTGACCTGCGGCGGGCGAGCGTGCCCGCCTCCGTATACTCGCTCGGCATTTCCCCGATTGGCCGAGCGAGGATTTGATCCGAACACCCCGCGCCTTCCACCCTGGTCGAGCCGCCGCCCTCAGCCTTGCGCTGCTCGCGATGGGCATCGCGCTGCCGGCGCGGGCATTTGCCCACGCGGAGCTCGTCTCGTCCACGCCGGCGGCCAATTCCGTCCTCTCCGAATCGCCAGCGGAGATGACCATGGTCTTCTCCGAGGCGATCGACGCGCCATCCGCCACGGTCACGCTGCTCGACACGCGGCAGCACCTCATCCCGGGCGTGGGCGCCGTGACGGTCGACGCCGCGGGCACGAGAGCCACCGTCAGCCTGCCAACGCTGACGCCGGGGACCTACACGGTCTCCTACCAGGTGACCTCCGCCGTGGACGGGCACGTCGGCAGCGGGATCTTCGCCTTCGGCATCGACCCGACCGGGACCGCGGCGCCGCCAAACGTCACCAGCTCGTCCACCTCGCTCTCATCGGGACTCGATGTCGTCGCGGCGCGCTGGCTGGCGCTGGCCGCCGCGCTGTCGCTGGCCGGGATCGTGATCTTCTGGCTCTTCTCGGCGCGACCCGCCCTGGCCGCCGCTGGCACCGGGGAGGTGGCGGCGCCGTGGGGCCCGATCAGCGTGGCGGCGGCGCTGTCCCTGCTGGGCCTGGCGGTGTACCTGACCTTGGCAGCCCGCCCGATCATCGCCTCCGGTGGCCACCTTGGCCACGGCACCAACTTCCCGCTCGACTTCGCGTCTCCGTTCGGCTGGACCCCATTCGCCATCAGCATGCGGGTGGCACTGCTGGGCGCGCTCGCGTCGTTCGGGCTGGCTGTCAGCCACTGGATCGCGCATAACGAGGCGCGGCGCGGGCAGCGCGACGCTCCCCTCAGTGCGGATCGCGGCTGGTTGAGCGTGATGCTCGCCACGGCGGCGGTGACGCTGGGCGGGATGAGCTTCGCCGGCCACGCGGCGGCCCAGGGCGGGCCGCTGATGGGCGCAATCGACCTGGTGCATCTGCTGGGCGTGGCGACCTGGGTTGGCACGTTGGTCGGCCTCTTCCTGCTGGTGCGGCGTGCCCGTCCGGCGGTGCCGGAGGCGCTGAAGCGCCACTCGCGGGTCGCCATCGTGGCGGCACCGGTGGTGGTGCTCACCGGGCTCGCCAACTCGCCGCTCCTGCTCGGCAGTCCACGGGAGCTGGTTGCCAGCGAGTACGGCAACCTGCTGCTATCGAAGGCCTTCCTCTTCTGCGTGGCGGTCGGCATCGGCGCCATGAACCACTTCCTGGTCCGGCTGGGCCGCGCGCGGCGGGCGCTCCCGTTGATCGGGATCGAGCTGGCGGTCGGCACGCTGGCCGTGCTGGCCGCCGCCGGCCTGGTGAGCGGGCAGCCATCGGTCAATCGCCACCCGGCGCCGGCACTGAACGCGGTCGGAACGCTGCACCTGTACGGGGAGGCGGGCCAGTCATCGGTCCATGCCGCCATCGACCTGCCGTCACCGGGTAACCAGCGCTACCAGGTCGGCGTGGCAGACCTGGACACCGGCCAGCCGCGGACCGACGTCCAGCGCGTGTTCATGGTCTTCACGCCGCCCGCCGATTCGGGCCTGACCGGCGAGCGGGTGCAGCTGAACGAGGGCACTGACCCGGGTCTGTGGGGCGCGACCGGCGCATACACCCCGGTGGTCGGCGACTGGCAGGTAGAGGTGATCGTGCGGCGGGTGGGGCTGCGCGACCAGTCGACCGACTTCGACCTGCCGGTGGCGGAGCCTCAGCCACCCGAATCGGTGCCACCGCCGGACAACGGCGTCGGTGTGTCCCCCATCGTCTCCACCATCTGGAGCTGGCTTCCTGCCGGTCTCGGCTCGTGGCTGCTGGTGGTGGGGCTGCTCGGCGCGGCCCTGGTGCTTGGCCTGCTGGCCCGGCGGAGGCCGGCGCGAGCCCTCGCGATCTCGCGCGTCGTGGTGGTGGCCCTGGCGGTGGCCGTTGGGTTGGCGGCCGGCTCGCGGGCCCTGGTGCAGGCGGCCAACCAGGTCCCCGCCGCTGCATCGGCCAAGCCAAACCCCATCGAGGCAGATGCGCGGTCGCTATCGATTGGCGAGTCGTACTACCTCGCCAACTGCGCCGCCTGCCACGGCATTGATGGAAACGGCGATGGGCCGACGGCACAAGGGCTGGGCTGGAACCTGACGCCGCTGGAGCAGGAGCTGCCGCAACTGAGCGACGGCGCGCTCAACTACCGCATCGCGGTGGGCACCGTCGGAACGGGCATGCCCGGCTTCGCGGGTACGCTTGCCGAACGTGACCGATGGGATCTGGTGAATTATCTGCGCGACCGCTTCGACGGGTCGGGGCCGTGAGCCTGCGCCGCCAGCTGGTGCTGGCCGTCCTGCTGGCCGTCACGGGGCATCAACTCGCGCTGGCTGCCGGCCGGGTGACCACGGGCGAAGCGGGGTTGCGGGCGACCGACCACGGGCCGGTGTGGGGCATGGCCGTCGCGCTGGTCATCGCGGGCATGGCGGTGGCGGTGAGCCTGGCCGCCTGGCGCATCCTGGCGCTTCGCCTTCGCCTGCGCCTGACCCCGACCCTGAGCCTACCCGAAGGCGTCACGCTCCTCCGCACCTGGGGGCTCGTGACCGTGCTGGCGCTGGCCATCCTGCTGGTCCAGGAGAACCTCGAGCACCTCACCCAGCATGGGCACCTCCCGCTGCTGGAGCCGTTGCTCGCCGGCCAATACGTCGCTGTCCTGCCCGTTTTCGCCGGCCTGGGGCTGCTGCTGGCCGCCGCGGGCCTGGCGATCGGCGCCACCATCCGCCAGCTCGAACGCGCCGCCAGCCCACCGCGCACCGCGCGGCGCCGTCCGCCACGGCGGGTCGGGAGCTGGCGCGCCCTGCTCCACGATCACCGCCCACGAACGCGCATGGTCACGGCCCTCAGCCCGCGTCGTGGTCCTCCTCTGCCGCTCTGCAGCTGATTCCGCGAGGGTCTTGGGCCCTCGCCCACTTCGACTTGAGGACTGGACCGATGCGCAGACCTGCGCGATTGCTACTGATCACCCTGGCGACCTTGGCCCTCATTGCCATCCCGGCCGTGGCCAGCGCTCACGTCGAGCTCATCTCGAGCTCGCCGGAAGCCGGCGCCAACCTGGATAGCGCGCCGACCGAGGTCACCGTCACCTTCGACGACGAGGTCGACCCCGATCATTCCACCTTCACCGTGACCGATGCTGACGGCAACGAAGTCGGATCCGGCGAGGTCGACCTGACCGTGGCGGACCGCAACGTCCTGCGCGGCGACGTCACCATCTCCGATCCCGGCGTCTACACGGTCAACTACACCGTCGCCGGTGTCGATGGCCATGAGATCGACGGGACCTTCAGCTTCGGCTACAACACGGAGGAGGCGATCCCCGAGCCGACCGGCGGCGAGCACGAAGACCCGGACACCGCATTGCCCTACGACCAGCCGACGCCGCTGCCCGTGGTCGGGCTGCTGCTGATCGGCCTGGCCGGGGTGCTTGGCGTGCGGCGGCTGGCCCTCCGCTAGCATGGAGCGGCCCGCCCCATGGCGGGCCGCTTTGTGACAGGTAACCGAATGTCGAATCCGCTGCGCGGTCGGGCGAGCAGGCTTGCCGCGGCCGTGCTCCTGGCCGCCCTGCTCACCGCCTGCGTGGGCGACGCCGGGCTGCCATCGACGTGCCACGACCCATCGGTCGCCTTCACGGCCACGCTGAGCGACGAGCACCTGGAGCCGGCCTCGCTCAACGCGTGCCGAGGCCAGGCCGTGACCATCACCTTCACCATCGAGCGCGACGGCGTGCTGCATCTGCACGGCTACGACGACCAGGTGCCGGCCACCGAAGTTCGCGCCGGCCAGGAGACCGTGTTCGAGTTCGACGCCGTGCGCAGCGGCCAGTTCCCCATCGCGCTGCACACAACCGACGGCCCGGCGGAGGTCATCGTCGGCGCGCTGACGGTCCATGAGCCCTAGGATCTGGCTCGTTCGCGCCGCGGTGGCGGCTGCCACCCTCGCTGGTTGGCTGCTGGTCGTGCCGATGCCCGCGCAGGCGCACGCCATCGGGCAGGTCTTCACCCTGCCGGTGCCCCTGGCCCTGTACCTGGCCGGAGCGGCCCTGGCAGTGGCAGCCTCGTTCGCCGTGTCGGTGGTGGTCATCCGACCCGCCCGGAGCACGCCGCGCTACCCCACCTGGCCGGTCCCTGACGGCCTTGCCCGCGGCGCCTCGGTCGTGCTGCAGGTGCTGGGTGTGGTGTGGTGGCTGGGCACGATCCTGCTCGGGTACCTGGTCGACTCGACCTCACCGCTGCCGGCCGTCCTCTTCTGGATCGGCATCTGGACGGGGCTGCCGATCGCCGCCGTCGTGCTCGGCAACCCGTGGCCCAGCCTGAGCCCGTTCCGGACGATCTTCGGCGCGCTCGAGCGAGTCGCCGGGTGGATCGACCTCGGACGCGTGGACGCCGGCCTTGCCTACCCGCGCGGCCTCGGCCGCTGGCCGGCAGCCGCTCTCCTGTTCGTGGCCCTGTGGGCGGAGCTGGTGCTGCCCGAGAGCGAGACGCCGATCACCGTCGCCAACCTCATGCTCGGCTACACGATCCTGACGCTGGCCGGGCTGCTGCTGTTCGGCCCCGTCGCGTGGCTGCGCCACGCGGAGCTGTTCGAGGTGCTGCTCGGCTGGTTCGGGCGCATCGGGCCCATCGGCCGGCGGGTGGTGGTCGAATCGGTCTGCCAGGACTGCGGTGAGGAATGCGACCCGGAGCGCTGCGTTGACTGCCCGGAGTGCTCGGTGGCCGCGGGGTCGGGCGACCGTCGGGCCGAGCTGCGACCGTGGTTCGTGGGCCTCACCGAGATCCGGGCAGGCCAGTGGTCGGACGCCGGCTTCATCATCCTGGCGCTGGCCGGCGTGACCTATGACGGGCTGCAGGAGACCGCCTTCTGGGGCTCCCTCATGCAGCCGATCTTCATTGCGGTCTGGGAAGTGTTCGGCGCGCTGAACACGGTGCTGATCATCCAGACCCTGGGCCTGGCAGCGGTGTGGGTCGTCTTCCTGGCAGCCTTCACGCTGGCCACGGCGCTGACCCGCGCCCTGCACGACCCGGAGCAGCGGCCACCGCCGATGGGCCGCATGATCGGCGTCTACGCCGCCACGCTGCTTCCCATCGCGGGCGGCTATCTGATCGCGCACTACCTCACGCTGCTGATCCAGGGCGTGGCGTGGTTGCCGGAGCTGCTCGCCGACCCGCTGCTCACCGTGGCGCCGCCTCTCGACTGGATCCCGGTGAGCGTGGTCTGGTACCTGTCCGTCGGCGCGATCGTGATCGGCCACATCGTGGCGGTGGTGCTGGCCCACCGAATCGCGTTGCGCGATTCGCCGTCGCGACCGGTGCTGGCCGGGCTGCCGCTGGTGGTGCTGATGATTGCCTACACGGTCATGTCGCTCTGGATCATCGCCGCGCCAATCACCCTGGAGCCGGGCGTGGTGCCGGCCCCATGAGCGACGTCAGCCTGGCCCTGGCGTTCGTGGCTGGCGTGCTGAGCTTCATCTCGCCGTGCGTGCTGGCCCTGGTGCCCGTGTACCTGGCCTTCCTGGGCGAGACCGCGGCGGTGACGAGCACGGGCACCTACGCGACGCCGTGGCGCGGGCCGGTCTTCGGGCAGGCGCTCCTGTTCGTGGCGGGATTCAGCACCCTCTTCATCCTGCTCGGCATCTCGGTCGGCCTGCTGGGGCAGCCGCTCTTCGGCGCCGATCGGCCGCTGGTGCGCCAGGTGGCGGGGCTGCTCGTCATCGCGCTGGGGCTGGTGACCACCGGCCTGTTCGGGCCGATCCTGGAGCGGCTCAGCATCCGAACCCCGGTGGAGGCACTCCCCGCGGCCCGCTCGGCCCGGGCGCTGGGGCTTGGCATGCTGGTCGGCATCGGCTGGACCCCGTGCATCGGCGCCGTGCTGGGAGCCATCCTGACCATGGGGGCGTCGGCTGCCGACGTGGGCGCTGCCGCGCTGCTGCTGACCGCCTACTCGGCCGGCCTGGCCGTTCCGTTCCTGGCCGCCGCGGTCGCGCTGCCCAGCATGAAACCGGTGCTCGACTGGCTGCGGCGCCACCACCAGGCCGTGCAGATCGCCTCCGGCCTGTTCATCATGGCCATTGGCGTCCTGATCTTCACGGACGCCTTCACCCGCATCGCGAGCCTGTTCACCTTCTTCATCTAGCCGCAGGAGGACCGCCCATGCATCCGATGCTGTGGCTGGCGCTGGCGATCGGCACGGAAGTCGTGGCGACCACCGCCCTGAAGCTGTCCGACGGGTTCCGCAACTGGGGCTGGGGCGGGGTGGTCGTCGTGGGCTACGCGATCAGCTTCTACGCCCTGTCCGTCACGCTGCGGAGCATCCCGCTCGGCATCGTGTACGCCGTCTGGTCGGGGGTGGGCACTGCCGTGATCGTGGTGATCGGCTGGGTCGTCTTCCGCGAGGCCCTGGACGCCATCAAGCTGGCCGGCATCGGCCTGATCATCGTCGGGGTGGTGCTGCTCAATGGGTCGGGGGCGGAGGCCTAGAGATCTGGGGTCGCGGGCGTGACCTCCGGCTCTGCCTCACCAGCCAGCGCGTAGCGGTAGATCACCGCCCCGACGATCGCGCCAATCAGTGGGCCGATCCACCACACGTACCAATTGGTGTAGTCGCCTGAAGCGACCGCCGGACCGAACCAGCGCGCCGGGTTCATGGCCGCGCCCGTCAGCGGGCCGCCCATCATGATGTCGGCTGCGACCGCCAGGCCGATGGCCATGCCGCCCAGCTTCGGCGCGCGCGGATCGACTGCCGTGCCGAACACGGCCATGACCAGCAGCAAAGTCAGCACTGCCTCGATCCCGATTCCCGCCGCGATCGTGATCCCGTCACCGAGGGCCGGTGTACCGCCGTTGGCCGCTGCGAACGCGGCCTCCGGGAAGGCAGCCTTCACGGCGAAGCCCGCCGCGACCGCCCCTGCGAGCTGCGCCACGATGTAGATCACGGCAGCCCCCCAACCGATCCCACCCGAGAGCCGGACCGCCACGGTCACTGCCGGATTGAAGTGGCCACCCGAGACCGCGCCCAGTGCGGACACGAGCACGGCGAGTGCAAGACCGTGAGCGAACGCCACCGCGACAAGGTCTGCGCCGGCAACGCCGGCTCCGATTCCAACGAAGAAGAAGAGGAAGGTGCCGACTGCCTCGGCGACGACCGCTGCCCCCATCCGGCTCAGCATCGCGAGTCTCCTTATTGGATTACTGCGATTGTAGGTTCGCTCAGGGATGCCATGTGTCCTCCAGACGTCGACGGTCGCTCGTCTCCAGCTGGATAGTGGAATGCTCCATGTCGAAGTCATCTGACAGGCAGCGGCAGATCTCGTCGAGCACCGCCGCCGGATCGGCGCCGGGCGCCATCACTACGTGCGCCGAGACCACGTTCATGCCCGAGGTCATGGCCCAGGCGTGCAGGTCGTGGATGTCGGTCACGTTCTCGGCACCCAGCAGGTGCGCCCGAACCTCGGCCATGTCGATCCCTTTGGGCGTGGCCTGCAGCAGGACGTCGATCGCATCGCTCAGCAGGCGCCATCCGCGGGGCAAGATGAGGACCGCGATCACCACCGAGGCGATCGGGTCAGCCTGGTTCCAGCCGGTGGCCATGATCACCACGCCCGCCACTAACACTGCCACCGAGCCGAACAGATCGCCGAGGACCTCGAGGTACGCGCCGCGCACGGTCAGGCTCTCCTTCGAGCCGGCATGCAGGAGGCGGAGCGACACCAGGTTCACCAGCAGGCCGAGCGCCGCAATGACCAGCATCGGGCCGGTCAACACCTCCGCGGGCGTCCGAAGCCGCTGCACTGCCTCGAACAGGATGAAGGCGGCCATAGCGAAGAGCAGGACGGCGTTGGCGGCAGCGGCCAGGATCTCCAGCCGGTAGTAGCCGAACGACTTGCCGATCGTGGCCGGGCGAGCTCCGAACCAGATGGCCAGCAGCGCCAGGCTCACGCCCACCGCATCGGTGAGCATGTGGCCTGCGTCGGCCAAAAGGGCCAGGCTGTTGGTGAGGATGCTGCCGATCACCTCGACCAGCAGGAATCCGCCGATCAGCAGCAGGACGACCAGCAGGCGGCCGCGGCTGGCGCCGGCGGCGGAGTGCCGATGGCTGACGGGAACGGGCAGCGCTTGGGACATGGCTGGCGTCATTGTGGAGGGTGAATGGCGCCCCCGGAGGGAACCCGGGACCGCATTGCCTTACTCGCTCGCTACGCCTAGTGGGCTTCCTCTGGTAACCCATCCGGGAATGGCGTCCAATAGGCAGATGACCCGGCTGCTGGCTGCAGTTCTAGTTGCCCTATCGGCGTGCGCGGGGACCCCTCCAAGGCTTGAGGCGACCAACGTCGACGGACCAACGGTGGTCCTGATCGTCAACGGGCAGGAGGCCGCGACGCTGGAGTGCGGCGAGTCGCAGGTCCTCCTGGATGACGGCACGCTTCCGCACCAGCCATGGACCGTCGAAGTCAAGACCACCGATGGCAGTTGGGTGTACCACGCCGTCACAGTCGATGGGTCCACCAACATGGGTCTGCTTGTCCACCGTGGCAACCCTCCGACCGTCTCGTCAGGTCCGCTGCCAGTGCACTTCGGCCCCTCGGGCCAACCCTGCCCGTCCCCGTCGACGTAGGGCTTGTGAAGCGCCCCCGGGGTTGATCAGCTCGTCCATGTCTTGGTTCTCCGCTGAGTCCCGCGCAGGCTCGCGCCGGCAGCGACTCCTTTATGGCGCTCGCGGCAATGGTCGGGAAGGGCCATTGGCACCCGTTTTCCGAGATGCCCGCACTGGGAGCTCATCGGGGGCCGGGCCGCCAGCCGCTCGCCATCCGAGTGTACAGATGGACACGCTGCCGCGCGGCGACATTGACGGCTGCTTATCAGTTGTGGGATCGGGCGGTGCAGGCGATTCCGGCACGCGAGTCTCGGTGGCAGGTGATGGCTCGTCTGAGGCCCTTCAGCCCGCACGGAGGTGACTTGCGGCACTGGTCGGCGCCGGTGTGACCGCCATGCTCGTGATAGGGCGCGGAGTTCCGCGCGCCATCCGAACGTTCGAAAGACAGGTGAATACCGTGGACACACATCGGGGGACAGCGGTTGTCGTTGGCGTGCTGTTCATCGCGGCAACGGTGGCATCCATCCTTGGATCGATCACCCTCGGGTCCGCTCTGGACGAACCGGACTATCTCACCACTCTTGGCGGTGATGGCGGTCGCATCACCTTGGCCGTGATGCTCTTCCTTATCGCGGCGACATCGGCCTTTGCGACATCGGTCCTGCTGTTCCCGATCCTCAGGAAGCACGCCGAGGGACTGGCGGCCGGATACGTCGGCCTGAGGGCCTTCGAGAACATCTTCTACGTCGCCAGTGTCGTCGGTCTTCTGATGATGTTGACCGTCAGTCAGAGCGACGCGGTCAGCACGGCCGGCGCCGTGGACCTGGGTCTCATGGGCGCCACCCTGCTCGCGCTGCATTCCTGGACGGTCGTGCTGGGCACGCTGGTGTTCGCCGGTCTCGGCTGCCTGACGCTCAACTCCGTCCTGTATCGGTCGCGCCTCGTGCCCCGCTGGCTGTCTGCCTGGGGACTGATCGGGGGGGCCGGGGTACTCCTGTACGGACTGCTCGGCGTCTTCGGCGTTGACAGCGGTATGGGGTCGCCCTACATGGTTTTGGCCATGCCCCTCGCCTTCCAGGAGATGGTGTTCGCCGGCTGGCTCATGGTTCGAGGCCTGCAGCCCCACGAAGCGCAGCTCCGCCGAACGGCTGAGCCCCCTGTCCAGATCGCTGCCTAAAGCATCGGAGGTGAGGTTCATGATTGGCAGGTGTGTGTGTGCCAGCATCAGCAACGTTCTCGGCCGGACGTACAGCCCACACCACAGGTCGCGAGCGTCGGGCAGGCCCGGCGCCCGCTCCGGGGTGGAAGGAACCACGACATGACGACGCAAGTTCACCAGCCCGCAGGCCAATCGTCGCTGCCGCCGCGCTGGTTCATGCGCATCTTCTGGGTGATGCATCGTGCCATCTGCGCCCTCACCGGCGGGAGGCTCGGTCTCCGTCCCGCCACGGCGAAGCAATGGGGCATGCTGCGCTTGGCGACCATCGGCCGCCGCAGCGGCCGGGCGCGGCAGGCCATCGTCGGCTATTTCGACGACGGCCCGAATCTGGTCACTATGGCGATGAACGGATGGGGCGAGGCGGAGCCGGCCTGGTGGCTGAATCTACAAGCGCACCCGGACACGACCGTTCAGCTGTTCAATGGCCCGCGCGCCATCCGCGGCCGTGCCGCGTCCTCCGACGAGCGACCACGGCTGTGGGCCAGGTGGGCCGAGTACGACGGTGAGGACCTCGACGCCTGGGCCGCCCGCAGGCCGGGCGAGACTGCAGTCGTCATCTTGGAACCGCGCTCGGGCGGATAAGGACGCGGGCCGCCGCCGGAGGCCCCGCCCAGCGGTGCCATGACGCGAGTCTAGGCTCCACGCCGTGAACGGGACACATCGCCCTCTTGATGAGGACACTCGGCACTTTCCCCGGTGCCGCTCGGGCGTGACGATTTACGTCGCATCAAGGGATCTATTGAGAGCCCGGCAGCCCTGCTGCTGCCAGGCAACGAGGGAGAAAGACCATGAGCCAAGCCTCAATCGCCTTGCCGGCTAGCAGGGTGTCCGCAACAAGCTCAGTCGTCACCGACGGCCGATTCGCGGCGCTCTTTCGGGTCGCGGGGTTCGCGGCCTTGCTGACGGCGCTATTGATCCCACTGCAGATCGTGGCCTTCATCGTCTGGCCGCCGCCGGCCGGCAATGTGATCGAGTGGTTTGACCTCTTCCAGCGAGCCCCGTTCATCGGGCTGGTCAGCTTTGATCTGGCGATCCTGCTCGAAGAGGCGCTGCTTATCCCGATCATCGCGGCGTTGTACCTGCTCCTCCGCCGGCGCAGCGAGTCGCTGATGCTGATCGCCGCGGGCCTGTGGCTCGTCAGCGTGGCGCTGTTCATCGGCTCGAACACCGGTTTTGAGATGCTCGCCCTTGCCAACCGCTACGACGAGGCCGCAACCGGGACTCAGCAGGCCATGTACGTAGCTGCGGGGCAGGCGATGCTCACTGCGTACATGGAGCAGGGCTCCAGCTTCGTGGTCGGCTACTCCCTAGCATCCGTCGCTGGGATTCTCGTTGGCGTGGCCATCCTTCGAAGCCGGGCTCTGCCCCATCTGGCCGGCTGGTCGGCGATCGTGGCTAACGTGCTGGGCTTTGCCCTGTTCCTGCCGGGCATTGGCGTGCTGCTGTCGATCATCTCGGTGGTCATCCTGATCGTCTGGTACGCCCTCGTCGGCTGGCGCCTGGTGCGCCTGCATGGCCTTAAAGAAGAGGAGGCCGATGCCTGACGGCATGATGTGGCTCATCCTCGGGGCCGTGCTGCTCGTGCACGGACTCGGACACGGTGGCGCCATAGGCGCCCTCTGGTGGGTCAATGCCAGACCGGGAACGGAGACCGGGGGCTGGGCTGGCCAGCCTGTCGGCAACTAATTCGCGAGCGACGCCTGGTAGCAGTCGGACGGCGGCCGTGCTGGCCGCCGTCCTGCCATCCCGGCGAAGGCCACCTCCCTCGTGTCGTGCGCGGCCACCGACAGCTTCGTGCCGGACGCCCCACGGTTTGGTGACATCCGACTCTGGACGAGGCGACCGCTGCGCGGGACCTTGACCTTCTGCGGACGTGTGCGTCCGCAGAAAGGAGGTGTGTTGTGGAGTACGACCTCGGCTTGCAGGCCTTGGCCCTCCTGACCGGGCTGTCACTCGTGTTCGGAGTCATCGCCCACCTCGTCCTTGGCAGGGACACCCGCTGGATGTGGCTCATCGGGACGATCGGCTTCTTCGTCGGCTGCCTGATCGCCAGCGAAGTGGTCTTCTCGTGGGCAACCGTTGCGGAGCTTCAGCCGCAGATCGACGGGCTGTCCTTCGATGAGGCGCTCCTCGGAGGTCTCGTCGTCGGTGTTCCGGTCGTGCTGCTGGCCTGGTGGGCGAACCGTCGCCGGCACATCCACGGACCGACGGCAGTCTGACGACAGCCACGGTCCCGCAGCATGAGAGCCGGTCAGCGGACAGTCTGGCCGGCTCTCGCTGACGGCCCGGATCCTGAGTGAACGCCGTTCGGCTCGCCGCTGGGACTGATCCACGCTACGGCGGCCTGGTAGCTACCGGGGATCGATCGGGGTGAGGACGCCGAAACGCTCCTCAATGGATTGCGCGGCGTCGAGGCACAGGTCCTCGCGATAGCGCGGCCCAATCACCTGTACCACCTGCGGCAGACCGTTGGCGACGCCAACCGGAACTGCCACGGCCGGCAGCCCTAGGGTGTTGACGGCCATCGCCATCCGCATCGTGCGGAGGTCCTCGGCGACCTGACCATCGTCTAGGTCGGTCCCTGCAAGGCGCGGGATGTCGGTGCCGATCGGAGCGACGATCAGAGGGTACGTTTCCTGGAATGCGCCCCATGCCTGCAGGAGCGCATACCGGGTGATGAAGGCCTGCTCGGTCGTCACCGCATCGGGATACCCAGCTGCCTCGAAGAAGGCCGCCACGAAGCGGCGCAAGTCAGCTGGCGAGGAAGCCGCCAGCACCTGCTCCCACACCGCCCGCACGCCCGGTGCACTATCCATGATGAGTAGCGCATTGGCGGCAGCAACGATCCCCGGCGGCTCAAGCTCCTCGACGGCGTAGCCTGCTTCTTCCAGCGCCCGCCCCGCCCTGCGGACGCCACGCTGCACTTGCTCTGCAGTCCCCTGACCGCCCGGGTCGAGCACGAGCGCGGCCCGGATCGGCCTGGTCAGCTCAGGGCCACGAAGGGGGGCGGGCACGCTCCACGGGTCGCGCCACGTCGGACCGGCCAGGATCTCGTAGGCTGCGCGGAGGTCGACGACACGTCGCGCGAGCGGGCCGCTGACGCCCGTGAGTTGGACCCCGAGCGGGACCATGTCTGCGGGCTCGAGGCTGCTCGCCTGCGGGACTCGACCTAGGGTCGGCTTGAGCACGCTGATTCCGCAGCATTGCGCGGGATGGCGCAGCGAACCGAGTCCATCATTGCCGAGGCCCAGCGGGCTCATGCCGGTCGCGATGGCGGCGGCTTCCCCGGCACTGGAGGCGCCCGGCGTCCGAGTCTTGTCCCAAGGATTCTGAGTCGCTCCCCAGAGTTCGCTGTCGCAGTGCCAGCGCATGGCACCGCTGGGTAGATTTGTCCGACCGATGGGGATCGCACCGGCGCCCTTCAGGCGCTCGACGATGGGCGCGTCGCGATTTGGATTCGCGTTCGCCAACGCCTTGAGGCCCTGGGTTGTCGGCGTGCCGGCGCAGTCGATGTTCTCCTTGACGGTGAAGGGCACGCCGTGGAGCGGTGGCAGATCATGGCCATCGCCCATTGCGCGGTCCGCCGCTTGGGCCGCCGCCAGCGCCTGGTCACCCAAGACAATGACAATCGCGTTGATCGAGGGGTTGATCGTTTCAATCCGTCGCAGGTGAGCCTCGATCACTTCGTGACTCGATGCCTGCCGGCTTCGGATTATCCCGGCCAGATCTGTCGCGCTCATACGCCACAGCTCGGTCGCAGCGGAGACGGTCATGCCGATGCTCGCTCCGTCGGCCGCCGAAACAGGCGGATGACCAGCCGCCGGAACCGCCATGTCGAGGAGAGGCTCACCATGGCCCCCTTCCATTCTTTGCGACCAGCGTCACGGCACGCCCGCGGCGTGCCAAGTGCCGTTCGGCATACGTTTGAGGTGCTGCTCGTCCAGGGACCGGCAGCCCGACGCTGCGACACTGTTGGTCTGTCCAAAAGGGGGCCGTCTGGCACTTGCCGGCCGCGGACATACCGAGGCTCCATGAAGGTGGTGGCATCTCGGCGATGCTGGCCCGGAGGCCACGCGGGCGACAAGGAGGAAGAGCGGTGACACACGACGTTTCGACTGCAGGCCGTGGCGGTGTGGCAGCCGTCCGGGATGCCGCAGGACGAGCACGCAAGCGGGTAACTGCGTCCCGCCCGAGCGCCGAACAGGTCTGGGCCGAACTTGGCAAGGCCTCGTTTGCGATCGTCGGCTACGTCACGCCCGCCGGCGAGCCGCGATCGAGCGGCATCGTGTACGCCGCCGAAGGGCGTCACCTCTACCTGGCCGTCGCCCCTGACAGCTGGAAGGCGCGGCAGATCAGGGACGACCAACAGGTAGCGGTGACCGTGCCGGTACGACGGGGCGGCCTGCTGTCGCTGCTGGCCCCGATCCCGCCAGCCACCATCAGCTTCCACGCGCGAGCGATCGTGCATCCGGCGGGTTCGCTCGATCTCGCTTCGGTGTCGAAGTCGCTCCTGACACTCCTCCCAAAGGACCGGCGCGAGGCCACCGTGCTCGAACTAGTTCCGGAGGGCACATTCCTGACATACGGGATCGGCGTGTCTCTGTTGGAGATGCGAGATCCGGTCGCCGCCGGCGCGCACGTGCCGATCGCGTAACAGGGATACCCGCGCGGCGGCTCTGAGCGTCTCGCCGGTTGCCGATCCCCGTCACTTCTGTAGCCGATCGCTCAGCCGCCGCAGCGCCTGCTCGGCGTACTCCCCTGACCGGCTGAGGTTGTCCTAGAAGGTCGGACCCTCGCCAGCTGCCACTCGAGCGGCAGCGACGCCTCAGCCGAGGTCCAGGCCTCCGAGAGGTCGCCGAGCTATGTCGGGCCAGTTTACGGGTCAGGACGGTCCATCTGGCACTGTCCAGTCGGAGGAAGGCACAGGCAGGGTGATCGTGCGAAGCCTTTGACTTCCGACAGTGAAGAAAGAAGACCAGCCATGACAGCGCATGAAATCTCCAATGAGCCGCGTTCCCGCCGGGCTCTGCTCGGGGGCCTGCTCGGCGGCCTAGGTGTCTGGGCGGCATCAGCGATCGGGCGCGCCAATCCGGCGCGCGCCGTCGATGGCGAGCCCGTGTTGGTGGGCGGCGAGTACATGGCGAACTCAGTTACCTGGATCACGAATCCATCCGGCCCCGCCATCTGGGGCCTCAGCACCAGCGGACCCGGTGTTCATGGTACGAGCAGCTCGTCTATCGGCGTCGAAGGCAACAGCAGCTCGTCCGTCGGCGTCCGAGGCACCAGCGACTACAACGTCGGTGTCCAAGGCCACAGCGGCGGGTCCTTCGGGGTCCTCGGCGGCAGCGCGTCGACCACGCGGCCCGCCGTCGTCGGCCTTTCGAATGGCGGCAACACGGGGGTTCAGGGCTTCAGCGGTGCCGGAGACCGCCCGACTGCCAGGGCCAACACCGGGGTCTACGGCGTCGCGTATCAGGATGCGACGAGTAAGGGGGTCTTGGGCAGGAGCACCGCCGGCCACGGAATCCACGGCGAGGCCGAAGCGGGCTGGGCTGGCTACTTCGACGGGCGGCTATTCGTGAGCCGATACGTCGATATTGCCGAGGGGCCGACCCCGGTGACGCCCACCGCCAACCGTGCGCGCCTGTTCGTGCGTGAGAATGCGAGCCACCACACGCAGCTTTGCGTGCGATTCCCGAATGGGATCGTTCGAATACTGGGGACCGCTTAGGAGGAGCACCGGGGTCGCCTGCACCGCCCGATCCTTGCGGACTAACGGACGGTGGGCCGGGCCAGCCGCTCGCCATCCCAGGCGGATGGTCAGGTTTAGAGACATGGGCTGGAAGACCCCGTTCGATTGGACCAATTGGCCCTAGGCGGCGACGTGCGATCGGGCGAGTCTGAATGCAGATATAGCGTTCGGCGTAGCCGCACGCCCGCCATGGACCGGCGGGAGGGAGTGACACGAATGAGAGCGTCGTCACAATGCAGGGTCCACGCCGGTGGCCGCATACCGTTCTCTGCGCCGCTGCCCCGGTCCGCAATTACCGTCATCGCGACGACCGTGGCCACCGTCGCATTGATCGTGTTCTCCGCTTGTGGGCTCGGCCCGTCCACGAGTGCGTCGCCTCATCCAACGGCGACTGCCGAGGTGACCCGGACGGCCACGCCGGCAGCGACGCCAAGCTCGACGGCCGCGTCGAGCGCGACTCCGACGCCGATCGCGTCTTGGACCGGCCTGAGTTGGTCGGATCCGGTCACGGTGGTCGAGGACGGCGCGGTGCGCGACATCGAGCCACGGCTGGAGGCGCGCCCGTTCTTTGGCGGAATGCGTGGCGGTATGGCATTGGCGCCCCCGGAGGGAATCGAACCCCCGACGCAGGCCTTAGGACGGCCTCGCTCTATCCGCTGAGCTACGGGGGCGGCGCCGCTGGAATGCTACCCCGGGCCATATGATCGGTCCATGACCCACCGGCTGGTGCTGTACGAACGCGTCGAGTGCCACCTGTGCGAGGACGCAAGGCTGGTGCTCGACGCGCTGATCGGTCCGGACCGATACGACCGTGTCGACATCGACGCCAGCGACGAGCTCGTCGTGCGCTACGGCTTCCGGGTGCCGGTGCTGGCGGTCGACGGCGTCGACCGCCTGGAGGCACCCATCACCGAGCCCGACCTTCGCGAGGTCGTCCTGGAGTTCTAGCCCTCGACCACGTAGAGCGTGCCGTTCATATCGGCCGGATGGACGGTGCAGTCGAAGTAGTACTGACCGGCATCCAGGGCCTCGACCTCGTAGTCGATCTCACCCTGCCCGTTCTGGATCTCGCCGCGCATGATCTCGTTGGACATCGAACTGTCGTTGTAGACCGCGACGTTGTGCGGCATGTCGTCGCCGTTGACGAAGTGGATCGTGAACGCCTCGCCCGCATTGGCTACCAGACACGGTGCGCTGAACTCGAGGTCCGCGGCCGAAAGGGCAATGACGCCGTCCTCCACCCGCGCGCAGTCGCTAGGCGGCTCAGCGCCAGACGGAAGAGGCGTGGTCGACGCCCCGCTCGAGCACGCGGCGAGCACGACGA
>DATBRW010000069.1:0-23035 GCA_036560125.1 Candidatus Limnocylindria bacterium | reverse complement strand
GCGGCACGCTTGAGCAGTGACTCCGCCAGGTCACCCGCCTGGGCCACGAGTCCGACCAGCGGGCCGATCACCAGGGCATGCCACGGGGCCATGCCAACCAGCCAGGTGCCGATGCCGGCCGCGATGGTGGCGGCCACCAGTCCGCCGGCCAGACCCTCGATCGTCTTTGACGGGCTGACGTGATCGATCAGCCGCCGGCGCCCCAGCCAGCGGCCGGTCAGGTAGGCGCCGGTGTCGTAGCCCCAGACCAGCAGCAGCAGCGTGACCAGCCACGCCGTGCCGGCCTTCAGCGACAGTCCGCCCACCGCCGTGGCCGCGCTGCCGTCGGCCGGACCAAGGTGGCCAACCAGGGCCACGAAGGGCAGCAGCAGCGAGATATAGGCGACGCCGAACGAGGAGGTCGCCCAGGTGAGGAAGCCGGCCCGCGGATCGGGACGCGTGAAAGCCGCAACTGCCAGCACAAGCACAGCCGCCACGTACGCCACCACGGGGAGCCCCGGGATCACGGTCGCGGACAGCAGGCCGGAGAGGAGCTCCCCCACCGAGTCCTGGTTGGCGGCGATCAGCGTGGCACCGGCGACCGCGAGGCCGATCGCCATCAGCACGACTTGCGGTGGTTGGTAGCCAGCAGCATCCAGCAGGCCGATGAGCTCGGCCAGTGCCAGGAACACGATCAGGCCCACCAGCAGCGACAGCCACGGCTCGCCGAGCCACGCCACCAGCACGATCAGCGGGGCGAGGATGGCCGCCGTCAGGATGCGCGTGCGCAGCATCGGCCTAGGCTCCGTAGCGGCGCTGACGAAGCGCAAACTCGGCCAGCGCGGCGTCCAGGTCGGCCTCCCCGAAGTCTGGCCACAGGGTGCTGCAGAACACGAGCTCGGCATAGGCACCCTGCCAGAGCAGGAAATTGCTGGTGCGCTTCTCGTCGCCGGTGCGGATGATCAGATCGGGGTCCGGCTGGCCGGCGGTGTAGAGGTGCGCGCCGAGCCGCTCCTCGTCGATCTCATGGGCGGGCACGCCCGCCGCGATGAGGGCGCGCACCGCGTCCACGATCTCGTTGCGGCCCGAGTAGTTGAAGGCGATGTTCAGCGCCATGCGGCTGCCGCCGCGCGTCTTCTCCTCCGCCGCGCGGATCGAACGTTGGACGTCGACCGGCGCCTCGTGCAGGCGGCCGATGACACGCACGCGGACACCCTGCTCGACCAGCTCATCGGTGTACTGGCGCACGGCGCCGTCGATCAGGCCGAACAGGCCGGTTACCTCTTCATCGGGGCGGCGCCAGTTCTCCTGGCTGAAGACGTACAGCGACAGCACCTCGATCTCGCGATCGGGGGCGGTGCGGACGATGGGGACGATCGCCTCCACGCCCTGGACGTGGCCGGCGATGCTGGGCAGCCCACGGGCGGCCGCCCAGCGGCGGTTCCCGTCCATGATGATGGCGACGTGTCTCGGGCGCTCGCGCAAGGGCGCCTCAGACCTCCATCACTTCCGCTTCCTTGCGCTCCGCGCGGCCGTCCACCCCCTCGACGTGGCGATCGGTCAGCCGCTGGAGGTTGTCAAGCTCGCGGCGCTCCTCGTCCTCGGACAGGTCGCCGTCCTTCAGAGCACGCTTCAGCTGGTCAGACGCCTCGCGGCGGTGATTGCGAATCTCGACCCGCGCCTCTTCGGCGCGGCGTCGCACCTGCTTGACCATCTCCTTGCGGCGCTCCTCGGTGAGCGGCGGCACGTTCAGGCGCACCACCGTCCCATCGACGTTCGGAACGAGGCCGATGTCGCTCTTGGTGATCGCCTTCTCGATGGCCGACAGGACCGATCGGTCCCAAGGCTGGATCACGATCAGGTGCGCATCGGGCGTGCTGATGCCCGCGATCTGGTTCAGCGGCGTGGCTGTGCCGTAGTAGTCGACCGGGATGCGCTCCACCAGCGCCGTGGAGGCCCGTCCGGTGCGGATGGCGGCGAAGTCGCGCTCCATCGCCTCCAGGGCCTTCACCATCTTCGGCTCAACGGCCGTCAGGGCTTCATGGGTCATCGGCTCACCTCCCCGCCGATCAGTGTCCCGATCGGCTCGCCACGCACCGCGCGCACGATATTGCCTGGCCGCGTCATGTCGAACACGACGATCGGCATCTCGTTGTCCATGGCCAGGCTCACCGCGGTCGCATCCAGTGCCTCCAGCCGGTTCGACAGGAGGTCGGTGTAGGTGATCTTCTCGTAGCGCCGGGCAGCCGGCTCCTTCTCAGGATCGGCATCGTACACCCCGTCCACGCGGGTGGCCTTCAGGATGACTTCGGCGCCGATCTCGACCGCGCGCAGCGTGGCGGCCGTGTCGGTGGTGAAGTACGGGTTGCCGGTGCCGGCCACCAGCACCACCGCGCGGCCCTTCTCCAGGTGACGGATCGCCCGCCGCCGGATGTACGGCTCGCAGATCTCCGGCATGGCGATGGCCGACAGCACCCGGGTTGGGCAGCCGGCCTGCTCGAGCGCGTCCTGGATGGCCAGCCCGTTCATCACGGTGGCCAGCATGCCCATGTAGTCGGCGGTCGAACGGTCCATGCCGGTCGCTGCCGCCGATAGGCCGCGGAAGATGTTCCCGCCGCCCACCACGATGGCGATCTGCACGCCAGTCTGGCCCGCCTCGCCCACCTGGCCGGCAATGTCGCGGGCCACTTCGGGATCGATCCCGTACTGGCGTGGCCCCATCAGCGCCTCGCCGGAGAGCTTCAGCAGCACCCGGCGGTAGGGCCCCTGGTCGGTGGCGGCCCGCTCGACCACCCTCAGGCGGCCTCGCCGTCTTGCTCGCCGGTCGTCTCGCCGACCGCCATGCGGGCGAAGCGCGCCACGCGGATGTTCTCGCCCAGCTTGGCGACGCTCTCGGTGATCAGGTCGGCCACCTTCCGGTCGGTGTCGCGGTACGGCTGCTCCAGCAGCACGACCGACTCGAGCCACTTGTTCAGCTTGCCGTCGACGATGTCGCCGATCCGATCGGCCGGACGCCCCTCGGCTGCAGCCTCGTCAGAGAATGCACGCCGCTTCTCGTCCAGCGCGTCGGCCGGCACGTCGTCGCGGCTGACGTACAGCGGGCCGAGGCCGGCGACCTGCATAGCCAGCTCGCGCGCCAGCTGCTGGAAGTCGTCCGTGCGTGCGACGAAGTCCGTCTCGCAGTTCAGCTCCAGCAGCACGCCCAGGCGGCCGCCGTGATGGATGTAGCTCGTCACCACGCCCTCGCGGGCCTCGCGGCCGGCCTTCTTGGCCGCCGTCGACAGACCCTTGGCGCGCAGCCAGGCGACCGCCTTGTCGACGTCACCCGCGCTCTCCTCGAGCGCTCGCTTGCAGTCCATGATCCCGGCGCCCGTCTGGTCGCGCAGCTGCTTGACATCCTGGGGCTTGATCATCGTTGTCTGAGTCATTCCTTCCCTGGTCTTCCTGTGTTCCCGATCGGGGCGGCTAGCTGGCCGCGTCGACCTCTGGTTCGCTCTCTTCTTCCGCTGCTTCGGCGGCGCGGCGGGCACGGGCCCGGCGCTCCTCCTCCTCGTCCTCCTCCGGCTCGGGCTCGAACACGAGCGCCTCGCCGGCGGCCAGGGCAGCGGTGTAATCGGTGTCTTCGGCCAGCGCCGACTCGTCGACCGGTGGCAGCGCCTCGGCCTGCTCGAACTCCTCGTCCAGCCGCGCCTGGCGCTCCTGGTTGGCTTCGAGCACCGCATCGGCCACCTTCTCGCAGATGAGCCGTACGGAGCGGATGGCGTCGTCGTTGGCCGGAATCACCCAGTCGATGAGATCCGGGTCGCAGTTCGTGTCGGTCATGGCCACGATCGGGATCTCCAGCCGTCGCGCCTCGGCCACCGCGATCGTCTCCCGATGCGGGTCGACCACGAACAGCGCGCCCGGCAGACGCCGCATCCGGCGGATGCCGCCGAGGGCGTGGTTCAGCTTCTCGATCTCTTCGCTGAGCTTGCTGGCCTCCTTCTTGGTCAGCCGCTCGAACTCACCTGCCTCACGGCGTGCTTCCAGGGCCTCCAGGCGCTGGATCCGCCGCTTGATGGTGGTGAAGTTGGTCAGCATGCCGCCCAGCCAGCGGTTGTTGACGTAGTGCTGACCGCTGCGCTCGGCCTCGGCCGCAATCGACTCCTGCGCCTGCTTCTTGGTGCCGACGAAGAGGATGCTGTCGCCACGGCGGACCGTCTCGGCGATGAACGCTAGGGCAGCGTCCAGCCGCGAAACGGTCTGGGCCAGGTCGATGATGTGGATCCCGTTGCGCTCAGCGAAGATGTAGGGGCGCATCTTGGGATTCCAGCGGCGGGTCTGGTGTCCGAAATGGACGCCCGCCTCAAGGAGCTGCTTCATGGATGTGGCAGCCAAGCAAGAACCTCCGGTTCGTTCCTCCGCCCGCATCGACTCCGCGCGATCGACCCGTACGCCGTGTGGCGCGCCGGGCACCGTGGATCGCGGGATCCGCGAGCGTGTGTGATGGGAATTGCCCGGTTCGCATGATGGCCCGATGGAGGCCGTAGACGAACCGGCACTCAGTATAGCACGGATGTTCACCGATCCTCGCCCCGGGTAGGACCGGCGACGGCATCGCCCTGCTCAGCGCAGCCCACACAACGGTACCGAAGTACCCCATCCCCACCCGCAGGTACCTTGACCGATCAGGGCCGCCTCCTAGCATCGGCCTGCCGTCGAGGGCGGATGGCTCGCCTGCGACGCGCCGCGCACCAAGCACCGGAGGCCCGATGTCGATCCGTCCGTCGCACCGCCCGACGCTCCCTCGCTCGATTCGACCCACGCCGTTGATCCTGGCCAGTGCCCTGGCGGTGGCCATCGCCGCGGGCTCGCTCGGCACGTTGCCGGCGGCCGCCAGCGATCGCGTGGTGATCGTGCAGGCCGGGCAGACATTGAGCGAGATCGCGGCCGCGCATGGCACGACGGTGGACCGGTTGGTGGCGCTGAACAACATTGCCGACCCGAACCGGATCTACGCCGGACAGCGCCTTCGCGTGCGAGGGGCATCCCCTTCGGCTGCTAAACCGGTGCGCCGCGCGCCGCTGGTGCTGCACCGCATCGCCTACGGCGAGACGCTGACCGGCATCGCGACGCGCTACCGCACCACGATCCACGCCCTGGTCATCCGCAACCACCTGGCCGACGCGTCACGGATCTACGCCGGCCAGCTGCTGCGCATCTCCGGAGCCCATCACCAGGCGCGTCGCGCCCATGGCGGGTCGCGGCCATCGGGCGGCTCGCCGCGGCCGGCCCATCACGCCAGCGCCGTCATCCACATCGTTCGCGCCGGCGAGACCCTGTCCGGCATCGCCATCCGCTATCGCGTGACGGTCGACGCCGTCGCCGCCGCAAACCGGCTGGCCAACCCGTCATTCATCAGGACCGGGCAGCAGCTGCGCATTCCCGGCGCGCAACGGTCGCGGCCGGCGCAACCCGGCAACCACGCGCCGGCACCCGGGGTGGGCATGCCGCCCTCGATGGCGGCCATCGTCCAGCAGCGCCGGGGAATGCGAAAACTGATCGTGCAGGAAGCCCGACGCCAGCACTTCCCGCCCGCGCTGGCGCTGGCCGTCGGCTGGCAGGAGTCGGGCTGGCAAGAGCGCGTCGTGTCCAGCGCCGGCGCCATCGGCGTCATGCAGCTGCTGCCGGCGACTGCCGACTGGGTGAGTGCCACCATGCTGGGCGAGGGCATCAACCTGTGGAACGCGCGCAGCAACGTTCGGGCCGGCGTGGCTCTGCTGAAGCACTACCTGGCCCGATATGGCAACCGGCCGATGGCCCTGGCCGCCTACTACCAGGGGCAGGCTGGCACCGATCGCTACGGGATCTACCCGATTTCGCGGCCGTACGTCGCCTCGATCCTGCTGCTTGAGCGCATGTTTCGCGGCTGAACGCCGTCACCACTGATCGATGCCCGGCCAGCGCGACACGCGCCACAGGCCACCCGCCGGCGCAAGCGCCACCAGGTCGATCCGCAGCTCGGCTGCCGCAGAGCGCCGCTGCACGGCATAGTCGGCCAGCGCCCGCCGCAATCGCTTCACGCGTCGCGCGTCGAGTGCCTCTGCCGGACCGCCCGCGCGCGACGTGTGGCGCAGCTTGACCTCGACCCCGACCAGGGTCCCCTCCGGGTCCACGCAGACCAGGTCGATCTCGCCAGACGCCGATCGCCAGCGGCGCGCGAGCACGTGCCATCCGCGGCTCGACAGCCACACGGCCGTCGCGTCTTCGGCCCGGCGCCCGAGCTGTTGCTGCGGAGCGGCCATGGCGAACCTCCGTCGGGAGGCGAGCGGTGCGTAGGGCTCAGCCGGCGGCGGCCAGCTCCTCTTCGGCCAGCTCGTGTTCGAGGAACGGCTCCCCCGCCTCCAGCTCCTCTGCCGTGAGCTCGTCGTCCGGGTCGATCTCGTCCTCGGTGGGCATCTGATCGTCGAAGAGCAGGTCCAGGCTCAGCTGCTCTCCCGCCAGCAGCAGGCGGAGCGGCGCGAACGAGCGGCGGTGCCACTCGCAGGGGCCCTCGTTCAGCAGCGCCTCCACATGCCGCCGCGTGCCGTAGCCCTTGTTGCGGGCAAAGCCGTAGGCCGGATAGCGGACGTCGAGCTCGGTGCAGATGCGGTCGCGCGTCACCTTGGCCACGATGCTGGCGGCCGCAATCGAGGCGCTGATGGCATCGCCATCGATGATCGGGCGCTGCGGGAGGTCGACCTCGCGCAGGCTGAGCGCGTCGATGACCAGGTGGTCCGGCTGCTGCGGCATGCGCCTCAACGCTTCGGTCATGGCCAGCTTCGTTGCCTGCAGGATGTTGATGCGGTCGATCACCTCGACCTCCACGCAGCCAACTCCCACCGATTGCGCGCGATCCAGGATCTGTGCGTAGAGCGCCTCTCGCCGGGCGCGGGGCACGACCTTGCTGTCGCGCAGGCCCTTGATCCGATGGCGTTCGGGCAGGATCACGGCCGCCGCCACGACCGGTCCCGCCAGGGACCCCCGGCCGACTTCGTCGATGCCGGCGATACGCTCGAAGCCGGCAAGCCGCAGCTCGCGTTCGTGGCGCATGTGCGCGTCCCGTGGACGCCGGTGCTTGCGGCGCACGGTCCGGCGCCGAACGACCGATCCCATGACGAGATCGGTCACCGCGTCAGCGGCGCTCGCGCAGAGTGGCGGACTTGCCGACGCGGCCGCGCAGGAAGTAGAGCTGGGCGCGGCGAGCGACGCCGTGCCGAACCACCTCGATCTTCTCCACGCGCGGTGCGTGCACCATAAAGGTCCGCTCGACCCCGACGCCGCTGGCGATGCGGCGCACGGTGATCTGCTGGTTCAGGCCGCCGCCACGCTTGCGCATCACCGTTCCCTCGAACACCTGGACTCGCTCGCGGTTGCCCTCCACGACCTTGACCGACACGCGCACGGTGTCACCCGCAGCGATCTCCGGTACGTCGGTGCGGAGCTGCTCGCGCTCGAGCTCCTTGATGGCATCCATGGTCAGGCGACCTCATTATCGCGGCCTTAGCCGCGGCTTATCAGCGATGGCTGCGCCCGCGGCGCGCGCGGGGCGTGAAGAACGCGACCGATGGCTCGGCCGCGACCGGCGGAGTATAGCAGTCCGTCCGACCCCGGCAACCGCAGCCATCCGGTGACAACACTCCAGCGTCAGTCGGCTGTGCCCTCGCGCAGGGCCGCCAGCCAGCGCCGATCCTCGTCATCGAGGTCGACCCCGTCGAGGAGGTCGGGACGTCGGATCAAGGTGCGTCGCAGGGCCTCGCGTCGTCGCCAGCGATCGACCTCACCGTGGTGACCCGACAGCAGGATGGGCGGCACGGCTTCGCCCTCGAACTCCTCGGGGCGGGTGTACTGCGGATGCTCCAGCAGGCCGGTGGCGAACGAGTCGGACGCCGAGGAGGCGTCCTCGATCACGCCCGGCACCAGCCGGGCGACGGCATCGATCACCACCAGCGCCGGCAGCTCGCCGCCGGTCAGGACGTAGTCGCCGATGCTGACCTCCCGATCGGCCAGGGCGCGCGCCCGCTCGTCGACGCCCTCGTAGCGCCCGCAGACCAGGGCCAGGTGATCGTGGGCAGCCAGCTCCCGGGCCATGGCGTCGGTCAGTCGTTCGCCGGCCGGATCCAGCAGGATGACCAGGGCGCCGGCGTCCCGCAGCGGCTGCACGGCCGCGGACAAGGGCTCGGGGCGGAGCACCATCCCCGCTCCCCCACCATATGGATAGTCGTCCACGGACCGATGACGGCCGAGGCCGTGCTCACGCAGGTCATGCGCGACCACCTCGAGCAGGCCGCGCTCGATCGCGCGCCCGATGACGGAGGTCCGCACCGGCAGGTCGAACAGCTCGGGGAAGAGGGTCACCACGTCGATGCGCAGCATCGGTCAGCGAATCTCCTCCGGCTCGTAGCGGACGGTCATGTTGCCGGCCGCCAGGTCGATCTCGCGCACCACGTCGCGCAACGCCGGCAGCAGCAGCTCGGGCCGGCCATCGGCTTCGACGCGGTAGACCTCGTTCTCACCGGCACGGAAGATCTCGACCAGCGTGCCAAGGGCACGGCCCGTCTCATCGATCACGCGCATGCCAACCAGCTGGTGCCAGTAGTAGTGGCCCGCCGGCAGAGGTTCGGCCTCAACCTCCAGGTAACGCCCCGACAGCGCCTCCGCCTGCTCTCGCCGCTCAACGCCTTCCAGGCGGACGACGGGGACTCGACCCCCGAGCTCCACTTCGTCGATCCGGCGCGGCGTCTCCTCGCCCTCGACGAACAGCGCCGCACCGACAGTCAGCCGATCGTCTCGGTCAGTGAGGATCTCCAGCCGCATGGCGCCGGACAGGCCCTTTGGACCGATGATCCGGGCGGCCGCCAGCCGGTCACTCGTCGGTGACGATCTCCAGCTCGACGTGCCGGCCGTCGCGCGTGCCCATCACGCGCAGCAGGCTGCGGATGGCATTGGCGATCCGCCCGTCGCGTCCGATCACCCGGCCCATGTCCGGCTGCTCGACGTTCAGGACCAGCGACACCTCGTCCTCGTCCTCCTCGACCTCCACGACCACGGCGTCGGGATTGTCGACCAGGGATTTCGCGACGTACTCGAGGAACTCTTTCATTTCTTGGCCGCCTTCGTCTTCGCGGGGGGCTTGGCTTCTTCAGCGGGTGTGGCCTCTTCAGCCTGCGTGGCCTCTTCGGCCGGAGCGTCGGCTACGGCGGGAGCGGCTTCTTCGGCCGGAGCGGCTTCCTCAGCCGCAGCGTCGGCTTCGGCGGCAGCGGCCCCTTCGGCCGGAGCGGCTTCCTCGGCTGGAGCGGCTTCCTCTGCCGCAGCTTCGGCTACCTCGGTCGGGGCGGCTTCCTCAGCCGCCTCAACTGGTGCAGTCGCCTCGGTCGTCTCGGCCTCGGATGCTTCGGCCGCCGCCGGTTCTGCCTCTGCGGCTACCTCGGCCGGTTCCGCAGCCTCGACCGGCGCGGCAGCCTCGGCCTTGGCCGATGCCTTGGTCGCCTTCGCCTTGCGCGGCGGCTTCGGGGTGGCCTTGGTCGGCGCGCTGACCGGAACCGGTGGCGCGCTGGCCATGCCGGCCTGGCGCATCAACCGCCCCACGCTGTCGGAGGGCTTGGCGCCCTTCGCGATCCAGGCGTCCAGGCGCTCGGCGTCGAGCTTTACGGTGGCGGGCTCGGTCAGCGGGTCGTAGAACCCGAGGATTTCGAGCGAGCGACCGTCGCGCGGGCGACGGCTGTCGATGGCCACCACGCGATAGCTGGGCCGCTTGGTGGCCCCTACGCGGGTGAGCCTGATACGTACTGCCAAATGATTCCTTCCTTACTGATGGACCGATGCTAGGCCGACCACGCGCTCAACGCACGGTCAGCACGATGTGCAATTCGGTGTTGCCGTCACGGGCTGGAGCCGTCAGCCCCAAGGCGCCGACGGTGAGCAGGATATCGCGCGCGTCGCCAGTCGTGCCGAGCGCGTCGTCGGATGCATCGACGACGGCACCGATATCGACGAATGCCTCGTTGCCGGCGCGGTTGCCAGCCAGCTCCCAGGCAGCACGATAGCGCTCGCTGGCGGCCAGCGTCTCTCCGCTGGCATGCGCCGCCAGGGCGGCGGCCACATCATTGGACGTGAGACCGGCGACGATGACGCCGTCGGTCACCGCCCACGATGCCGTGCCGACCTGTGGCACCTCGACAGTGGTGATCGTCAGCCCAGAAGCCTCTGACTCGCCTACCTGGCCGCCGTGGTCGCCGATCGCGTCTCGCACGTGCTCCAGGGCGGCGCTCGCCGCGGCCGCGTCCGATGGCCGCAGCAGCAGCTGCCCATGTGGCGCATCGGTCATGACGTCCGATACACCAACGGCAGCCTCGGAGCTGAAGAGGGCGAGCAGGTCGTTGTCCAGGTCGATCCCCAGCCCGAACGCCGCCAGCGCCCGCAGCTGGTTGAGGGTGTCGACGATGCCCTGCGTCTCCGGCTGCGCGCCGAGCCCGTCTTCGGCTGCCTGGGCGGCGCGCTGCACGTCGAAGATGGCCGCGCTGGCCTGGGTCCCGGCGGGCAGCCACGCGGCCAACGTCGACGGCTCGCTCCCGGCGGCGAAGTCGGCGCGCTCATCCACGGAGGCTGCGCTGCTGTTGAACGGGGCGACTGCGTCCAGCCGTAGCCCGTCGGGCTCGGCGAGCAGGGCCGCGCTCACGGTCGAGTAGCCGCCGACCTGCGCCTCGGCACCCGCTTGCGCGGCCGCACCGGCGAGATTCAGGTACGCGGAGGCCAGGTGGTCGGCCGGCAGGCGCCGCATGGCCGCGGCATACCCCGCGTCATCGGCCAGCGACGGACGGGCGTCGGCTTCGGCATCGAGGGCCGCTTCGAGCGAGGGTCGATCGGTGGTCGCAATCACCAGGTCCTCAAGCACGGCCCAGGCCAGGCCGTCGGCCACGGTGATGGCCGTGCCCCGATACGTGTCCTGCACGCCGGTCAGGCCTCGACCGGCGGCGATCGCCACCATCCCCGACTCAGCCGCCGCCTGGTCCTTCACGCCGGCCAGCAGGGACGGTGACGGCATCGCGAGGTCGCCGGTCGCCGGTCGCAGCGCGACCGATAGCTGGTTGCCGATCCAGGGACGAACGTCGGCCTCGTAGTCGATGCCGGCCTGGCCGAGGAAGCGTGCTGCGATCTCGTGGATCTTCTGGTCCAGGTTCGATGCATCCGAGAAGCCCGGCACATGACCCAGCAGCAGCGCCATGTTCATCTTCTGCCCGGTCGACGGCTGCAGGTAGACCGTGGCATAGGCGATGGCGTCGGCCGGAACGGCGCGTGCCGCGCGATCGGTCCCGGCGGCAAAGATGGTCAGGTAGCCGGCGACGACAGTTGCCCCGATCAGACCGATGAAGACGGTCAGGGCGATGACCAGCCTCTGCAGCACTCCCGCTAGCGCCCGAGCATGCCGCGCAGCCCGCCGATGTTCGGCAGGCGCCCGTTGCCCAGCTGCTTCATGAGCTTCTGCATCTCGACGAACTGCTTCAGCAGTCGGTTGACGTCGGCGGTGCTCGTCCCGCTGCCCACGGCGATGCGCCGGCGGCGGCTGGCCTTGATGAGCTCCGGCCGGCGGCGCTCTTCGGGCGTCATAGAGTCGATGATCGCCTCGATCCGCTTGAACTGGCCCTCGTCCACGGCTTGCTGTGCGGCGCCCGCCATCTGCCCCGCGCCCGGGATCATCTGCAGCACCTGGCCGATGGGGCCCATCTTCTTGACCTGGTTCAGCTGGCTCTTGAAGTCCTCGAGCGTGAACCGCTGCTCGATCATGCGCTGGGCGACCCGCTCGGCCTCCTCCTGGTCGACGGTCTCCTGCACGCGCTCGACCAGCGAGAGGATGTCGCCCATGCCCAGGATCCGCTGGGCCAGCCGATCGGGGTGGAACGGCTCCAGGCCGTCAGTGCGCTCGCCGGTGCCGATGAAGCTGATCGGCAGCCCGGTGACGCTGCGGATGCTGAGGGCCGCGCCACCACGGGCGTCGCCATCCATCTTGGTCAGCACCAGGCCGGTGATCGGCAGGCGATGGTGGAATGCCTCGGCCACGGTCACCGACTCCTGGCCGGTCATGGCGTCCACCACCAGCAAGGTTTCGGCGGGTGTTACGGCGCCGGTGACGCGCACCAGCTCGTCCATCATCGGCTCGTCGACATGCAGGCGGCCGGCGGTGTCCAGCAGGACCACGTCGTGACCGCGCTGCCGGGCCGCCTCCAGGCCGGATCGCGCCACTTCCAGCGCGGGCGTGCCGACCGATCGGGTGTGGACCTCGATGCCGATGTGGTCGCCGAGCTGCACGAGCTGATCGACCGCGGCGGGTCGGTAGACGTCGGCGGCCACCAGCAGCGGCCGGTGACCCTCCTTGCGCAGCCGGACCGCCAGCTTGGCGGCGGTGGTCGTCTTGCCCGAGCCCTGCAGCCCCACCAGCATCACCACCGCCGGCTTGGCGCTGAGCTTCAGCTGGTGGCGCTCGCCACCGAGGACTTCGACCAGCTCGTCGTGCACGATCTTGACGATCTGCTGGCCGGGCTGAACCCCGTTGAGCACATCGGCACCGATCGCCTTCTCACGGACATCGGCCACGAAGGTCTTGACGACCTTGTAGTTGACATCCGCCTCGAGCAGGGCAAGGCGGATCTCGCGCAGGGCGACATCAAGGTCGGCCTCGGTGATCTTCGCCTTGCCACGCAGGCCGTTGGCGATGGCCTGCAGGCGTGCAGAGAGGGATTCGAACATTCAGCGATCGACGTGCGGGTGGGTTGGTGGGGCGGGGCTCAGGACCGTGCGGTCCCGAAGCGGCTGCCCATTCTAGGCGCGAGGCGGCTGAGCGGCAACGATTGGAGCCTGCGCTCAGTCGCTGAGCAGCCAGTCGACGTAAGCCTCAGGGTCGAACGGGGCCAGGTGCTCGAGCTCTTCGCCGACCCCCACGAATTGGATCGGCACGCCCAGGCGTTCGGCCGCGGTCACCGCCACGCCCCCCTTGGCGGTGCCATCCAGCTTGGTCAGCACGATCCCCGTGACGCCCACCTCGCGGCTGAAGGCCTCGGCCTGGAGGATGCCGTTCTGGCCCGTTCCCGCGTCGAGCACCAGGAGCACGTGGCGGGGCTGGTCGGGCAGCCGGCGCGCGATGACGTTGCGGATCTTGCCCAGCTCTGCCATCAGCTGGACCTTGTTCTGCAGCCGGCCAGCGGTGTCGACGATCACCGCCTCCGTTCCGCGTGACTCGGCGGCCGCGATCGCGTCGTAGGCGACCGCTCCGGGATCCGCGCCCGATCGCTGGGCGACGACCGGCAGCCCGAGCAGGTCACCCCACAGGCGCAGCTGCTCGATGGCCGCCGCGCGGAAGGTGTCGGCCGCAGCCAGGATCACACTGTGGCCGTCGCGCGCCAGGCGACTGGCAAGCTTGGCGATGGTGGTCGTCTTGCCGGTGCCGTTGACCCCGACGACCAGGATCACTGACGGCGCGGGTCCCAGCTCGAACGGCCGGGCGGTAACTTCCATCCGTTCCCGAAGCACGGTGGCCAGGGTGGCACGGGGGTCGGCCCCGCGGACACCCGATCGGGCACGAGCCTCGTCCACCAGCGCCATGGCCGCCTCTGGACCGATGTCGGCCGCGATCAACGCCTCCTCCACGTCGTCCCACGCCTCCGCGCTGGCGGTGCCGCCGCTGAACAGCGAGCGCAGGCGCGCACCCAGACCACCCGACCGCGGACGGAGGCCCATCCCGGTCGGCTCCCGCGCCGGGCGGGGCATCATCCGATCGCCACCTCGGCAGGAATGTCGGCCAGCCGCAGGCTGACCAGGGCCGATACCGCGGCGTCGTCCATGGTCACGCCGTAGATCGTGTCCGCCACCTCGATAGTGGCGCGGTTGTGGGTGATCACCACGAAGTCGATCTCTTCGGACAGCCGCCGCAGTGCATCGGCGAAGCGGCCGATGTTCGCCTCGTCGAGGGCCGCGTCCACCTCGTCCAGGATGCAGAACGGCACCGGGTTGACGCTGAGCATCGCGAACAGCAGCGCCACCCCGGTCAGCGCTCGCTCCCCGCCGGACAGCATGGCCAGGCGCTGGAGGCGCTTGCCTGGTGGTCGCACCACGATCTCGATGCCGCCGGGCGCCTCCCCGTCCTCGCCGTCGCCGAGCTGCAGGGAGGCCGAGCCGCCGGCAAACAGAAGGCGGCAGAAGTCGTCGAATCGCTCGCCGATGGCGGCAAAGGCGGCGTTGAACCGCGAGCTGATGTCCGTATCCAGCTGCGCGATCAGCTCTTCGGTGCCGTCGATGGCGCCGCTAAGGTCCGCGTCCTGGGTGGTCAGATCCTCCAGTCGCGCCGAGAGCTCACGGTGCTCCTCGACCGCAAACGGGTTCACCGAGCCGATCTGCGACAGCGTCCGTCGCACGCGCCGCAGCTCACCATCCAGCGTGTCGTCGTCGAGCGCGGCCAGCTCTGCCACCAGCTCGTCGCTGGGCGGGACGGGTTCGCGGGGGGGTGCCTCCGTGAGGCCCTCGCCCTCGCCCTCCACGGCCGGCCCCGGCTGCGGCAACGAGTCGAGCGCGAGCTCCCGCTCCCGAGCCAGCGCCGCCAGGGCCTCCTCATGCCGGGACGCCTCGATGGCAGCGGCCTGCGACTCGCGTTCCAGGTCACCCAACCGGGCGGCATCCCCCACCTCGCGCTCCAGGGCCACCAGCGCCGCCCGCATCCGATCGCGCTCGGCGTCTGCGGCGCCACGGGCCTCCGCGGCTGCCTGGTCCGCCTCACGAGCTGCGGTCACGGCCGCCTCCAGCTCGCCACTCTCCGCGCTGAGTCGTTCGCGCGCGGCCTGTTGCGTCGTAATGGTGGCCTCCGCCTGCATCCGACGTGCGGCCTCCACTGCGTGGCTGCGCGCGGCGCCGAGCTGACGGTCCTCGATCTCGCGAGCGGCTGCCTGTGCGCCGGTCCAGGCCTCTCGGGCGCGGTCGCGCTCGTCCGTGGCTGCCGTCCGACGGGCGCGCAGCGCAGCCACCTCGCCCTCCAACGTGGTCAACGCGGTGCCGGGCGAGGCGTCGCCCGTCTCATCGGCGGCCGGCTCGGCGCCAGCGATGGTGGCCAGCTCATCAGCGATGCGTGCCTCGGCGGCCCCCGTTCGTTCCGTCGCGAGCTCGGCGGCCTCCAGATCGGCCGCCGCGGTGCGTTCGTCGCGCTCGCTCGCCTCGCGGCTGCGCCGCGCGTCCTCCAGCGTGCGCCCCGCCTCGGTCACGGCGGCCATGGCGCGGGCGGCTTCCGCGGCGGCGGCGGCCTGCTCCTGGTCGATCGCCTCCAGCGCCTGACCGAGCTCGCGGCGGCGTCCGTGACGCTGCGCGGCAGCCGATCCGTTCGACTCGGCCTGCCCGCGGAGCACCAGCAGACCGCGCGAGTCGGCCATGTCACCCGCCGGGGTCACCGCCAGCCAGCCGGCGGGCAGCCGGCGCCACGCGCCAAGCAGCGTCTCGACGTCCGGCAACAATGCGGTCCAGCGGAACAGGACCGGCACTCGATCCCCACCGATCCATTCAGCCAACGTCCGGTCGGCGCCGATGGCCGCCAGTGCATCCACGCGTGCGGCGTCGCTTGGTGCCGCGGCCCCGGGACCTCCGCTGGCCAGCAGCCGCGCCGATCCACGCGCCTCGACCAGCCGCCCGGCCAGCTCCTCGTCCTGCCACAGCAGGGCCTGCTCCAGCTCGCCGCCCACGACCGCCTCGACTGCCGGCCATGCTTCGTCAGGGGCGTCGATCCCGTCGAGTAGGGCGCGCCAGCCGGCCGCGGTCAGGATGGAGCCCAGCCGGCCTCGCCCCTCGGCTCGTTCCTGGAGCGCGTCGAGCTCGCCGCGCATGGCGCCCGCCTTCTCGGCCAGCTCCGACGCGCGGCGGCGGGCCGCATCGGCAGTCGGCTGGGCCTCCACGATCGCGGCCAGGGCAGCTTCGTGGGCCGTACGGGTGGCCGCCGCCGCCTCAGTCGCGGTGGACGCGGCGGTACGCAGCGAAGGCAGTGACTCCTGCGCCTGGGCCGCCTCGCGGCGAACCTCTTCCAGCTCCTGCTCGAGCTGCTCGCGTCGGGCGAGGGTTCGCGCCGACTGCTCCTCGCGCCGCGCGACGTCGGCAATGCGCAGGCCGGCCCGATGGCGGGCCTCAGCGAGGCGTTCCTCGGCGGCCATCAGGGCCAGGTCCAGATCGGCCAGCGCCTCCGCGGCCGCCTGCCGGGCGGCCTCGGCCGCCGCAGCCGTCGCGACCGCGTGCGTCAGCGCGTCATCGACACCCGGCGTCGGCTGCGTCGACGAACCCTTGTTATTGACGGAAAGCTCCGCCTCGGCGGCCCGAATCGCGGCCGCCGTCTCGTCCAGACGCCTGGTGGCACCATCGAGGGCCGACTCGGCCCGTACCAGCACCTCGCGCGTTGCGGCATGGCGCTGCGCTGCCTCCCGCGCCGCGGCATCGGCCCGCCAGTAGGCCTCCTCGGCCTGGGCGATCGAGCGGCGGTTGGCGTCGGCTGCCGAACGGTGCTCCTCCAATGCCGCCTCGGCTGCCGCCGCACGGCGCCGAGCATCGCCCAGCGCCTGACGCTCGGCGGACTCCCGTCGACGGTGCGCCTCGAGCACCAGCGCCCGCGCGCGGGTGACCAGGGAGTCGTGCTCCTGGGCATGCTGGGCCTGCAGCCCAAGCCGCCGGACCTGCGGCTTGAGCTCCGCGATCAGGTCGGTGACGCGGGTCAGGTTGTCGCGCGCCCGACCCAGCCGGGCCAGCGCCTCGTTCTTGCGCACCTGCAGGTTCTTGACACCGGCCGCCTCCTCGAACAGCTGCCGGCGCTCCTCTGGCCGCAGCGACAGGGCCGAGTCGACGGTGCCCTGGCCGACCACCACCAGCTCGTTGGCGCCCAATCGACCCTCGCCCAGCAGCTCGACCACATCGCGGAGGCGGGCGCGTGCGCCGTTGATCAGGTATTCGCTCTCCCCCGAGCGATAGGCGCGCCGTCCAATCGAGACCTCGTTGAACTCGATCGGCAGCCAGCCATCGGCGTTGTCGAGGGTCAGGATCGCCTCGGCCATGCCCTGCGGCTTGCGCTGCTGCGAGCCGGCGAAGATCACGTCGTCGGCGCGGCGGGTGCGCAGGGAGCGGTTGGACTGCTCGCCCAGCACCCAGCGCACGGCATCGGCCATGTTGCTCTTGCCCGAACCATTGGGGCCGATGACGGCGTTGACGCCCGGCTCGAAGACGAAGCGCGTGGGATCGGCGAAGGTCTTGAATCCGTGCAGCCGCAGCTCGCGGAGCCGGCTCACACCCCGGTCCCCGGGGCGCCCATGCTGTCCAGCGCGGCGCTGGCCGCCTGCTCCTCCGCGCGCTGGCGGCTGGAGCCGCGGCCGATGGCGATCCGCTCGCCGCGCAGCACGGCTGCCACGGTGAAGGTCTGGTCGTGATCCGGGCCGGTTGTGTTCACCAGCTCGTAGTGTGGCTTGATCCGGTGCTCCCGCTGCGACCATTCCTGCAAGCGGCTCTTGGCCGACTTCGGCGGCTCGGGCTCATCGGCGCCTGGCAGGGGCGCGTCGAACAGGCGCCGCAGCCAGTCGCGGCTGACGTCGAGGCCCTCGGACATGAAGATCGCGCCGGCGAGCGCCTCGAAGGCGCCGGCCAGGACCGATGGACGGGTGGCGCCACCGGCCTCGGACTCGCCCCGGCCGAGCAGGAGGTAGCGGTCCAAGCCGATGGAGAGGCCCAGCGAGGCGAGGGCATCGCGGTTGACGAGCGCGGCGCGGCGGGCGGTGAGGAGTCCCTCGTCCTCGTCAGGGAAGCGCTCGTAGAGCAGCCGGCTGACGATCAGGCCGATGACGGCGTCGCCGAGGAACTCGAGGCGCTCGTTGTGCCCCGCGGCGGCGGTGGGATTCTCGTTGAAGTAGGAGCTGTGGACGAAGGCCTGGTGAATGGCATCCGGGTCTTTCAGGACGATGCCGAGGCGATCACCCAGATCGTCCAGACTCGGAACGGCCATGGGCAATCGCTACTGCTGGTGCTCCTCGATGAATTCGACGGCGTCGGAGACCTTCTGGATCTTCTCGGCATCCTCGTCCGAGATCTCCATGCCGAACTCCTCCTCGAGGCTCATGATGAGCTCGACCAGGTCCAGCGAGTCGGCGTTGAGGTCTTCGACGAACGACGCCTGCGGCGTGACCTCCTCCTCGTCAACGCCGAGCTGCTCGACGATGATCTTCTTGAGTCGGTCGAAGGTGGTTCCGTCGGTCACCCGTCTCTGGCTCCTCTTGCGTTCCCCGATGGCCGTGACACGCTCCCGAGAACGCCGTTCACGAGGCGGCGGGCTGCGTCTCCAGCGTAGGTCCGGGCGAGAGAAACCGCATCGTGGATCGTCTCCCCGCTCGGAGTCGCGGCGGAGTATAGCACCTCATAGATCGCGCTCCGCAGGATCGTCCGCTCCACGATTCCGAGCTCGCTGACCGGGATCGCCGGCGCATGTCGGGCGATCTCGGCATCCAGCTCCGTCCGATGCTCGAGCACGCCTTCCACGATCTGCCACGCATGCTCCCTGACCGCTGCCGAGACGCTCTTCTCGACCGCCAGCCGGTCGAGCGTTGCGAGCGCCTGGTCCGGCCGGAACTCCTCTTCGAACAGGACCAGCATCGCCAGCCGCCGGGCCTGGAAGCCGGATCCGGCGCGGGGCCTCCGGCGCGGGGCGGCGGCCACCTGGCTCAGGCCTCGGCCCTCGGTCCGGTGGCGATCGACCGCGTGTCCGGCGCGATCGAATCGGTTCCGTCCTCGACAGGACGGTCGTTGGTGCGCGTCAGGGCGGGATGCCGGCGGCTCCATTCCGCGATCAGGTCGGGGATCCCCGCCTCGGCCGCCTCGGAGGCGACGCGCATGGCGTGCTCCACCATGCGCGCTCGCGCCCGCCCATGCGTGACGATGCTGACGCCCCGTACGCCCAGCAGCGGCACCCCGCCGTAGCGCTCGTAGTCGAAGCGGTGCTTCAGGCGGTCGAAGCCCGGCTTGAGCGCGAGCAGCGCCAGCGGGGCGATCGGTCCCTCCTGGAGGTCAGTCCGCAGCGAGCGAAAGATGTAGCTGGTCAGCCCCTCGAAGAACTTGATGACCACGTTGCCAACGAAGCCGTCGCAGACCACCACGTCGGCCACATGGGCGACCATGTCGTTGCCTTCCACGTTGCCCACGAAATTGAGGTCCGCGCCGCGTATGAGCCCGTACGCCTCGCGCGCCAGCGCATTGCCCTTCTCGACTTCCTCGCCGATGTTGAGGAGGCCGATGCGGGGGCGTGGCACCTTCAGCACGTGCTCCGCGTAGATGGAGCCCATGACCGCGAAGTGCACGAGGTTGGTGGCGTCCGAATCGACGTTGGCGCCGACGTCCAGGATCATGATCGGGCCGGTGGCGGTGACCAGGTGGGCCCCCAGCGCGGGACGGTCGATCCCCTCGATGCGACCCAGCCGGAAGACGGCCGCGGCCATCGTGGCGCCGGTCGAGCCGGCGGACACGACCGCATCGGCCAATCCGTCGCGCACCAGGTCGGTGGCCACCCGGATAGAGGCCCGCCGCTTGGAGCGCAGGGCGGTGGCCGGCGACTCGCCCATGCCGATCACCTCCGGCGCATCGGCAAAGCCAACGCTGGCCGGACGGCCGTGGCCGTAGGCGGCGATCTCGGATTCGAGCCGGGGAACGTCGCCGACCAGGATCACCTCGTCGGCGTTGGCGGCCGCGTAGTTGATGGCGCCGCGGACGATCTCGCGTGGAGCGAAATCACCGCCCATCGCGTCGACCGCGATGCGCATCAGCCGGTGGGCGTCAGCGCGGCCCGCCCTCGGCCGGGGCGTTCGCCTCCACCGGCACCACCTCGCGGCCGTCGTAATAGCCGCAGGTCGGGCAGACGTGGTGGGCGCGCTTCAGCTCGTGGCAATGGCTGCATTCGACGAGTGGCGGCGCGCTGATCGCCAGGTGCGCGCGCCGCTCACCCTGGCGCGCCTTCGATACTTTTCGCTTGGGGACGCCCACGCGTGACTCCTGGTGCTTGATTCAGTGGGACGCCGCAGTATACCCGGGCGCCCTCCGGATGGCGATGAGCGCGGCTGGCCCTCAGTTGTCGCGGTCCAGGAAGCGCGCCAGCCCAGCCAGCCGCGGATCGATCTCGTCGGTGGCGTGCGCCACGTGGTGGCCGTCCAGCCGCGCGCCGCACTCGGCGCAGAGGCCCGGACAATCCGGGCGGCACAGCGGGTGCATCGGCTCCGCCAACGCGAACTCCTCGCGGATGACCGAGGTCAGGTCGATCTCGTGGTGGTCGTCGATGAACTGGGTCGAGGGGTCGTCGGGGTCCTGCTCCACGGCTGCGCCGGTTTCCGGGTCGATGCTGGGCAGGAACTCCTCAGAGATGCGGATGCTGACTGGCTCGACGAACGCTTCGAGGCACCGCGCGCAGGTGCGGCGGACCGGCGCCTCGATCTCTCCGCGCACCAGGATGCCCCGGTTGGTCCGCTGGAAGCGGAGCAGGCCGTTGAGCGGCCCGGCCAGCTCGACATCGGGCCCAAGCGAGAGGTAGCGGTCGCGCAGGCGGACCTCGCGAACCGCTCCGGGCGCCTCCCGGAGCAGGCCCGCGACGTTGAGCACGGTCATGGCGTGGAAGCGGCTTCGGTCGCCTCCGGCTCCACGCTGAGCGATCCCGTCCCGTCCGTGGGCGGACGCGGGACCTGGTGCCGCTCGTCGAGCATGTCGATCCCCCGCTTGATGCTGGTCAGCGCCTTGATGCACTCGCCCTCCAGCCGGATCAGCACGCCGGCGGCGTACTCATCGGCGCCGCGCCGCACCTCGGCCGCCTCCTGGTTGGCGGTATCCAGGATCTCGCCGGCCCGCTGCTGCGACATGCGCACCAGCTCGCGCTCCTCGAGCATCTGGGCGGCCTGCTCCTGGGCGCGGGCGATCACCGCGTCGCCCTCCTCACGGGCGCGATCGGTGATACGGCCAGCCTCCTCCGTGATGCGCTTGGCCTGCCGCACCTCGTCGGGCACGGCCGCACGCAGCTGGTCGATCAGCTCCAGCACCGCCGCCTGGTCGAGCACGACGTTGTTCGTGAGCGGCAGCTTCTTGCCGGCCGCCACGAGGCTCTCGAGCCGCTCCACGAGAAAGATGATGTCCGTCGCACCGCCCTCCTGAACGGCGCGATTATAGCCCCGCCCAAGCGCCGCTCCTGTCATACGCGAGTCACGCCGGTGGCCACGCGAGGTCAGGCTCGGAAGCGAGCTTCCAGCGCACTACGGACTGGCGGCGGCACCATCTCGCCAACGTCGCCGCCGAACTGCGCCACCTCCTTGGCCAGGGTGCTCGACAGGTAGCCGAACTCGAGGGCCGACATCAGGAAGATGGTGTCCACACCGGGCCGCAGGCGACGGTTGGTGTGCGCCATCTGCAGCTCGGCCTCGAAGTCGCTCACCGCCCGCAGGCCGCGCACGATGAACCCCGCCTCCTGGCGCCTCGCGAACTCGACGGTCAGGCCGTCGAATGCCTCCACCACCACGTTGCCGTCGAACTCGGCCACCGCCTCGCGGATCATGGCCACCCGCTCCTCGACGGTGAAGAGTGGCGCCTTCTTCGGGTTGTGCAGCACCCCGATCACCAGCCGATCGAACAGCGCCGCTGCGCGGCGCCCCACGTCCAGGTGGGCCATGGTCATCGGGTCGAACGAGCCGGGAAAGACCGCCACGCGGCTCATTGCGCCTCCAGAAAGGTGAGCGTGGTTTCGCCGAAGCGCCGGTCGCGCCACATGCGCAATCCATCCGGCACCGGCACCGAGGTCCGCCAGAAGTGCTTGACCACGACCATCGCCGATGGGGCGAGCAGGGCGACCACGCCTTCGAGCGGCGGGAGGATAGCACGCGCCTCGTAGGGCGGATCGAGCACGACCAGGTCGAACCGCTCGTCCCTGGCCGCGGCCGATGCCAGATAGCGGCTCACATCCTCGCCCCGCACCTCGGCCGTTTCGGCCAGGCCGCTGCGGCGCAGGTTCTCGGTAATGGTCGTCAGCGCGGCCCGTGCCTTGTCCACGAAGGTCGCCTGCGCCGCTCCGCGGGACAGCGCCTCGATGCCGACTGCCCCGCTGCCGGCGTACAGGTCCAGCACCCGTGCGTCGATCACCCGCTCGCCCAGGATGCCAAAGAGCGTTTCTTTCACGCGGTCGGTGATGGGTCGGATTCCGCGATCGCGTGGCGCCGAGAGCTTGATGCCACGCGCCGAGCCGGCGATCACCCGCATCGCGCCCCGCAGACCGGCAGGCTCACGCCCCGTCGCCCTCTTCCTGCTCCAATGCAGCGAACTCGTCGCGCATACGAGCCAGCTCCGGGCGGGCGGCCAGCGTCCGGTCGGCGGCCACCAGCCCATCGGCCAGCTCGCGCGCCCGCTCGGCCACGACCAGGTGTCGCGGCTCGAACAGCGATGCCACCCGCAGCGGCGGCAGCCCGGATTGCCGCGTGCCCAGCAGGTTCCCCGCGCCGCGCAGGCGCAGGTCCTCCTCGGCGATGGCGAAGCCGTCGGACGAGTCGCGCAGCACCTCCAGGCGCTGACGCGAAAGGTCATCGACAGCATCCGACACCAGGATGCAGAAGGACCGATGCGGCCCGCGACCCACCCGGCCCCGCAGCTGGTGCAGCTGCGCCAGGCCAAAGCGCTCGGCGTCCTCGACGAGCATGACGCTCGCGTTCGGTACGTCGATCCCGACCTCGATCACGGTGGTGGCCACCAGCACGTCCAACGCCCCCGCGGCAAAGGACTGCATGGTGGCGTCTCGGTCGTCAGCGCGCTGCTGCCCGTGCACCAGCCCGATTCGCAGCTGCGGCAGGGCGTCCTGCAGGCGGATGAGCTCGGCCTCGGCGCTGGCCACCGTCAGCACCTCGCTCTCCGTGATCAGGGGGACGACCACGAAGCTCTGGCGTCCCTCCGCCGCCTCGCCGGCGATGAAGGCTTCGATCTTCGGCAGCGCCGCTCGGTCGCGCAGCTCGGTGCGGATCGGCTGCCGCCCCGG
>DATBRW010000068.1:0-16988 GCA_036560125.1 Candidatus Limnocylindria bacterium | reverse complement strand
GTGCTGGCCGCGGGCGGTTCCTGATGGCGAGGATGGCCTGATGTCGGACGAGATCGTCGTCGACCTGATCCCGGACGACCTGTCGCTGGCACGCGCCCAGCTCACGGCCGGCCTGGTCGGCCAGGCGGAGGGCAGCCTGCGACGGCACATCGCGCGGCTGGACGCGGACGCCGATGACGGCCGTAGCCTGGACGAGCTGGATGCGGCCCGCGCGCTGCTGGCCGAGGCGCTGTGGCGGCAGGGACGGCCACTGGCCGGTGCCACGGTGATCGACGGTATCCGCGCGGGCAGCCTGGAGCGGCGACGGCCGATCGTGCTGCTCGTCGAGGCGGAGGCCATGGCCGCAGCCGGCGACCCGGATCGCGCCACCGCCCTGATGGAACGCGTGATCGAGTCGGTGGGCGTCGACGAGGCGTGGCGCCTGCGTGGCGGCGTCCCGTCGCGACTTCCGTGGCCGATGCCCGCCTCCATGCGGCCCACCCCACGGCGCCCCTCGGCGCCCGCGTTCGGTGGGCCGGCGACGACCACTGCCCCGACACCTCCGTCGCCCGAGCGCACAGCGGCCGCTCACGCCCGGCTGGAGGCCGCCCGTCTCGCCTACAACGCGGGCCGCGACGACGAGGGCGACCGGGAGCTGGGGCTCGCGCTCCGCCTCGACCCGCGCGTGGCGGGCGAAGGCGTGGCCCTGGCCGAGCCGACGCTCGGGCCGCAGCCGCCACCCGATCGGCTGCTCCTCTACGGCGACCTCCTGCGAGCCGCCGGTCGCACGCAGGAGGCGTCGGAGGCCTACGACCGCGCCGCCCGCGCCGGGGCCTGATTCCCTAGACTCTGCCCGCCCACCCCCGCAGCAGGAGCAGCCTCGTTCCATGGAACGCACCCTCGTCCTGGTCAAGCCCGATGGCGTTCAGCGCGGCCTCATTGGTGAGATCGTGGCGCGCTTCGAGCGGAAGGGCCTGAAGGTCGTCGGCCTGCGCCTGCTGACCGTCCCACGGGAGATGGCCGAGCGCCATTACGCCGTCCACGCCGGGAAGTTCTTTTACGACGGCCTGGTCGAGTTCATCACCTCGGGGCCGGTGGCCGCGGTTGCCCTGGAGGGGCCTGATGCGATCGCCACCGTCCGCCGCCTCGTGGGCGCCACCATGCCGAACGAGGCCAATCCGGGAACCATCCGCGGCGACCTTGGCATCAGTGGCCTGCGCAACCTGATCCACGCCTCGGATGCGGCCGAGACGGCGCGCGACGAGCTGGCGCTGTGGTTCGGGGAGGGCGAGCTGCTCGACTACGAGCGCGAGGCGGATGCCTGGATCGTGGCCATCGAGCCGCCGCGCCAATAGCCGATGTCGGCGGGGGACCAGCGCCAGCCGGCCTCCGCATCGGTCTCGTCCAATCCGGGGTAGACCGGCTTCTCCATGAAGCCGATGCGATCGAGCGGGAAGTAGCGCAGCCACGCGCGGCCGATGATCGCGGACCGTTCGATGGGCCCGAAGAAGCGCGAGTCCTGGCTCTGCGGCCGGTTGTCGCCCATCACGAAGTACTGGCCTTCCGGCACGGTCCACTCACTCTGGCGCTCGGCGTCGCGGGGCAGGGTCGGCGCCGTGTCGCCGTCCACGACGACCACGTATGGCTCGTCCAACCGCACGGGGGATCCACCCGGCGGCGTGACGAAGACGCGGCCGTTCTCCAGCGAGACGGTGTCGCCCGGCAGGCCGATGACGCGCTTGATGAACGGCACGCCGCCCTGCTCGAAGCCATCCGGCGGCTGGAAGACGACGATGTCGCCGCGGTCGTAGTCGCTGAAGCGCGGCGAGAGCTTGTCGATCAGGACGTACTCATGCTCCAGGATGGTCGGGAACATCGAGTCCTGCTCGACTTCGAAGGGCTGCGCGATGAAGTTGTGGATCAGGAGGTAGATGACGAGCGTGAGGACCAGCGTCTCGACGATCTCGAGCAGACATCCGAGGCTTCGGCGCGTGCTGCTTTCTTCGGTGCGCGCACCATCGTCGGAGGTCGCGTCGGGGGCATAGGTCATCGGCGCTCCAGGCTTGGGGCGGGCAGGCGGCGCGTAGCATAGCGCACCGCCCAGATCGACTTACCGCGGCCCGATGATCGGCCCCGGACCGAAGGTGCCGGAGGGGGACCGCGCGGGGTGGCACTTATAATGCTTAGTCCGTCCCGGGCAAGACGCCCGGGGGTCCATGCGGCGTCGCCGAGCACCCGAGGTCCCATGTCGATCGAGCTCAATCAGAGCCTGCAGCCGGCGCTGCAGGCCCGCGTCACCCCGAAGCAGATCGCCGCCAATGCGATCCTGGCCATGAGCTCCGTCGAGCTGACGGAGGCGATCTCGGCCGAGCTCGAGGAGAACCCCGCGCTCGAGATGCTCGAGCAGTCGACCTGCCCCATCTGCGGCAGCACCATCACCGGCACGCATTGCACCGAATGCCTGCCCGGCAACGCCGCGGGGGCGGCGCCGGAGGCGGCGGACGGCACGGTCGGGGAGTGGTCCCTGCGGGATGAGTCCGACGAGCTCGACCCCATCGCCCGCGCCGAGGCCGAATTCACGCTGCAGGAGCACCTCGACTGGACGCTGCGAACCTTGCTGCCGGCCAGGCTCCATCCGGTGGCCGAGTACATCATCGGCGCGCTGGACGAGAACGGCTTCGTGACCGAGTCCGATGAGGCGATCGCCGCCGCGACGAACGTCACACCCGCCGATGTGGCGACCGTCCGCGAGGCCATGCGCGGGGTCGAGCCGATCGGTGTCGGCTCACGGAACGTGGCGGAGAGCCTGCTGGCGCAGATCGCCTACCTGGAGGAGCTGGGCGAGGAGGACGTCCCGACCATCGCGGCCGCCATCGTGCGCGACCACCTGGCCGACCTGGGCGCCCGGCGCTTCTCGCAGATTGCCGCCGCCCTGGACACGACCAGTGCCGAGGTGCTGGCAGCATGGGAGTTCGTCAAGGTCAACCTCCATCCGTACCCCACGGCCGCGTTCTCGGCCGCAGTGGGCGGGGCAACGCGGACCATCGTCCGTCCTGACGTCCTGATCAGGGACATCGACGGCGAGCTCACCGTCGAGGTGGTCGAGTCCCGCCGCTTCGCCCTGCGAGTCGATCCCACCTATGCGCGCCTATCGGCCGGCATGCGACGCAGCGAGGCCACGGAGTCTGACCGCCAGCACGTGCGTGAGTACGTGGGCCGGGCGCGGTTCTTCATCGATAACGTCAACCGCCGCCGCGCCACACTACAGCGCATCTCCGAGTGCCTGGTCGACCGGCAGCGCGACTACCTGCAGCACGGCGTCCAGCACCTGGTGCCGCTGACGCGCGCGGAGGTGGGCGCGCTGATCGGCATGCACGAGTCGACCGTCAGCCGCGCCACCGCCGAGAAGTTCGTGATGCTGCCGACCGGCGAGGTGGTGCCGTTCGGTCACTTCTTCACCGCCTCGCTGGGCGTGAAGGACCAGATCCGCAAGATGATCGAGGGGGAAGAGCCGGGCCACCCGCTCTCCGACCAGGAGATCGCCGGCCGCCTCGGGGACGACGGGGTCGCGATCGCCCGACGCACGGTCGCCAAGTATCGGGACGAGCTGCAGCTCCTTCCGGCCCGCCTTCGCCGGCGCTAAGCCGCGGTGTCTCGCGGCTCGATCATCCGGAGTCTGGTCGCGTTCGCCATCGGTCTGGTCGTGCTCGGTGGGATCCTGTTCGTCGCCACCACCGTGGACGGCCGTCCGCCAGCGGTCGATCGCTTCGGCCTGACCCATCACCTGTCGTCCAACGACAACGTGGCGCTGACCACCACCAGCATCCAGGTCGTCTTCTCTGAGGGCGTCGACCACGCCTCTGCGGAGGCCGCCTTCCGGATCGATCCGACGGTCGAGGGCGCGTTCAGCTGGAACGCCAACACCCTGGTCTTTACGCCCGAAGAGCGGCTGCCGCTGGAGACCGACTTCGTGGCCACGGTCCAGCCCGGCGTGACGGACGCGGCAGGCAACGCCATGGAGCAGGAGGCGAGCCTCGCCTTCGTGACCGTCGGCCATCCCACCGTCGTTGCCAGCCAACCGGAGTCGAACCAGGACGACGTCCCATTGGCGAGCCCGATCGTGCTCCGCTTCTCGACGCTGATGGACACCGCCTCGATCGAGGACGCGCTGCGCATCTCACCGGAGATCGAGCTCACGCCCAGCTGGAGCGGCGAGGTGCTGACCCTGACGCCGGTCGAGCCGCTGACCGCGGGGGTGCGCTACACGCTCAGCATCGGCACCGATGGGCGAGACAACGCCGGCACTCCGCTCGAGCGCAGCTTCCTCCTGGGGTTCCGAGCCGTCAGCTCGGGCCTCGCTGCCAGCATCGTCATGCCGGCAGACGAGGCGGAGGGCATCTCGACCCGCACGCCGATTGCGGTCTTCTTCGATCGCACGCTCGACCCGGACACGCTTGACGATGACGTGTTCTCCATCCAGCCCGATGCCCCGGGCTCCGTGGAGGTGGTCGAAGCGCCGGGTGCGGCGGGCATGGCCGAGCCGGGGCTGCGGGTGCTCCGCTTCCTGCCATCGGCCCCGCTGCAGGCGAACACGACCTACGAGGTCACGCTGGCCACCGGCCTGGTCGGCACCGATGGCGCTGCGCAGGCTGCGCCCGTCACCTGGCGCTTCACGACTGGCGCGCCGCTGGCCTCGCTGAGCAACCAGATCGTGTTCATCTCCGACCGCGGCGGCGTCGACAACGTGTGGGCCATGAACCCCGACGGCACCGGCCAGCGCCAGCTCAGCTCCGAGCTGTCGCCGATCACCATGTATGCGGTCGCGCCGGACGGCCGCAGCCTCATCGTGGGAGACGGCGCCCGCCTGGTCATGCAGCAGGCGGATGGCGGCGGACGCCAGACGCTCACCCCGGATGGCGTGCTCGAGATCGATCCCGCCTTCTCGCCGGACGGCTCACAGATCGCTTTCGGCCGCGTCGACCCAGTGACCGGCAACGGCCTGGGCCTCTGGACCAAGTCGGCCGCGGGCGGTGATGCCAACCCGGTGGAGCTGCCCAACGAGCTGCTGCCCAGCACGCCGACCCCGGCCCCCACCGGGGTGGTGGCTGAACCGGCGCCCATCCTGCGCGCCCCGCGCTACTCGCCGGACGGCGCGGCACTGGCTTACGTTGACATGAGTGGCCGGGTGGGCGTGCTGGAGCTGCCGAGCGATCGGCTCACCACCGCGCGTTTCGCGGCGGTCAGCCCGCCGGCGTGGCTTCCCGATTCGACCGGCGTGCTGCTCTCCGGCTCGCCCAGCGGGTCGCTGGACCCGGCCGAGCCGGGCCAGCCGATCAAGGCCATGGATCCCGGTGACCTGGACCTCTCCTCGTTTGCGTTGGGCGCGCTACGGCTGGCCCAGCTGGAGCGCGGCGCGGCAGCGGTCCAGCTGCTCGATCAGCCATCCGGCTCCTCGCGGCCCGACGCGGGACCGGGCGGACGCTATCTCTTCATCGAGGTGCAGGCCGAGGCTCCCGAGGGAGGCGGCACCCTGTGGCTGACCACGGCCGGCGGCACTGCCTTCGACGTCCTGGCCGATGGCGGCGCGCCGGTCACCGCCGCCGGCTTCGGTCCGGAGTCCAACGACGTGGTGGCGGCCCGGTCCGGGATCGGAGCCAGCGGCGGGGTCTGGCTGGTGGACGTCACCTCCGGCCGTGGCCAGCAGCTGGCCGCCGATGGCCGGATGCCGCGCTGGATTCCCTGAGCTACCGTGCGCGGTTGACCCGCTCGCGGGCCGCGCATTACCATACCGGCGCCTCGCTGGCGGACGCTCAAAAGCGGACCCCGCCGGCGTTTTCCGTGTGTCAGACCCGTCGTGCGCGGGGCGCGCCACTAATCGGTGCGCCGTCGGGCGCCCACCCGCTTCGGAGGTTCCATGGAACTCATCACCTGGGTGATCCCGGTCGCCGGTATTGCGGCCGTCCTCTTCGCCCTGTACCTCGCCCGTGACGTGATGTCGCGCGACACCGGCACGCCCGAGATGGTCGCCGTCGGCGACACGATCCGCGAGGGCGCGGACGCCTTCGTCCGCCGTCAGTACACGACCATCGGCCTGCTCGCGTTGGTCGGCTCAGTGCTCATCGGCATCGTCATCGGCGTCGTGGAGACGCGCGACGTCGCCGACGTGCCGGCCCTCGCCGGCCTTCCGATCGGGATCATGACCGCAATCGCTTTCCTCGTCGGCGCCGCCTGCTCGATGGCGTCGGGGATCATCGGCATGTTTGTCAGCGTGCGTTCGAACGTGCGCACCGCCGCCGCCGCGCGCACGAGCGTTGTAGGTGCCGTCCAAGTCGCCATGCGTGGCGGGGCAGTGTCCGGCTTCCTCGTCGTGGCGCTCTCGCTGCTCGGCGTGTGGGGCATATTCACCATCTATCAGACCTTCGTCGCCGACGTCACGGTGGCCGAGGCGCCGTTCCTGATCGTCGGGTTCGGCTTCGGCGCCAGCTTCGTCGCCCTCTTTGCCCAGCTGGGTGGTGGCATCTACACCAAGGCGGCTGACGTCGGCTCGGACCTCGTCGGGAAGGTCGAGGCGGGCATACCCGAGGACGATCCGCGCAATGCGGGCGTCATTGCCGACCTCGTCGGCGACAACGTGGGCGACTGTGCCGGCCGCGGCGCCGATCTCTTCGAGTCGACCGCGGCCGAGAACATCGGCGCCATGATCCTCGGCGTGGCTGCCTTCGCCATTGCGGAGAGCGCCGGCTGGCCGAATCCCGAGGCCTGGATCTTCTTCCCCCTCGTTGTTCGTGCCTTCGGCCTGTTCGCCACCATCGTGGCGATGTTCTTCGTCCGCGGCAGCGAGACCGAGAACCCGATGAACATCCTTAACCGCGGCTACTGGGTGACGACGCTCCTGTCAGTCGTCGGGCTCGCTTTCGTGACGTTCGTGATGATGGATACGAACGGGACGATTTCGAACGGGCTGCCGGTCTGGGTCTGGTTCTTCTTCGCCGGCGTCGTCGGGCTCGCGACGAGCGTGGTCTTCGTGTACATCACGCAGTACTACACCGCGGGCTCCTTCCGGCCGGTGCGCGAGATCGCCGAGGCCTCGAAGACCGGTCCTGCCACGAACATCATCAGTGGCACCGCGGTCGGCTACGAAACGACATTCGTGACCGCGATCGCCATCGGCATCGCGATCATCGCCAGCCACTGGCTGGGCTCTCAGGCAGAGCTCATCAATGCCAATGGCGTGAACGTGGGCGGCATCTTCGGCACGGCCGTCGCCACGATGGGCATGCTGATGACGACCGCCTACATCCTGGCCATGGACACCTTCGGACCGATCACCGACAACGCCGGCGGCGTCGCCGAGTTCAGCCGATCCGAGGCGCACACGCGCGAGATCACCGACCGCCTCGATGCGGTCGGCAACACGACCAAGGCGCTGACGAAGGGCTACGCGATCGCATCGGCCTCGCTGGCGGCGTTCCTGCTGTTCAGCGCGTACATCGACAAGGTCAACCTCATCCAGACGAACCGCGGCGGCCCTCGCCTCGAGGCCGTCAACCTCGCAGACGTCAGCGTCTTCGTCGCCGCCCTCATCGGCGCGATGCTCGTCTACTTCTTCAGCAGCCTCGCGATCCGCGCGGTCGGCAAGACCGCGCAGACGATCATTGTCGAGGTCCGCCGTCAGTTCCGCGAGATGCCGGGCATCATGGACTACACCCAGCGCCCGGACTACGCGAGGGTCGTGGACATCACGACGAAGGCAGCGCTGAAGGAGATGATCGCCCCCGGCCTCGTGGCCGTTGCCACCCCGATCCTGGTCGGACTGATCCTCGGCTACCAGGCTGTGGCGGGCCTGCTCATGGTCGGCACCATCGCCGGCGTCATGCTGGCGACCGTCCTGAACAATGGCGGCGGTGCGTGGGACAACGCCAAGAAGTACATCGAGTCGGGCAATCTGAAGGATGACGACGGCAATGTGCTCGGCAAGGGCACCCCAGCCCATGCCGCCGCGGTCGTCGGCGACACCGTCGGAGACCCGTTCAAGGACACCGCCGGGCCGTCGCTCCATGTGCTGGTGAAGCTGCTCGCCACCATCACCCTGGTGCTTGCTCCGCTCTTCATCCGCTAGAGCCACAGACCGATGCCGGCGCAGCGTTCACGCCGCGCCGGATGATCGGCCCCAATCGATGAACCTAATCTTCCAGGCGATCGTGATCGGGATCATCCAGGGCGTGACTGAGTTCATCCCGGTCAGCTCGAGCGCGCACCTGGCGCTCGCCCCGTGGATCTTCGGGTGGGACCAGGACACGCTGATCAGCAGCCTGGCGTTCGACGTGTTCCTGCACCTGGGAACGCTGATCGCGCTGCTTACCTACTTCTGGCGTGACTGGGTGCGCCTGGTCAGTGCCGTGCTGGCCAGCATCCGCGACCGCCACATCGGTCTGGATGCCGACCGGCGGCTGGGCTGGTTCCTGATCCTGGGCACCATCCCGGCGGCCATCATCGGCTTCGTCGGGGAGGACTTCATTGATGAGGTCTTCCACGGCGACAGCGATGAGATCCGGCTGGCCATTGCCGGGGCGCTGGTGATCGGCGCCATCATCCTGGTAGCGGCCGACTGGCTTGGCGCCAAGCGCCGGGAGATCGAGCAGGTCGGTCCGGGGACGTCGCTGGCCATCGGCTTCAGCCAGGCGCTGGCCCTGCTGCCGGGCATCAGCCGCTCCGGCGCCACCATCAGCGCCGGACTGGCGCTGGGATTGACCCGCGAGTCGGCGGCCCGCTTCAGCTTCCTGCTGGCCACGCCCATCACCCTGGGTGCCGGCTTGTACGGGTCGCGGCACCTCCTCGACGAGTCGCACACCGCCACCGAATGGCTGGCGCTCGGCGCGGGATTCGCCGCTGCCGCGATCGCGGGACTGCTGGCGATCGGCTTCCTGCTGGCGTGGCTGCGGCGGCGCTCGTTCCTGGTCTTTGGCATATACCGGGTGGCCCTGGCGGCCCTGGTGGTGGCCCTCGTCATGGCCGGTCGTTGAACGCTCATCGGGTCGTCGCATCGGCTTTGACACCCCATGGGGGGCGGCCTACAATGCCGCGGCGCCGGACGCTCCTACTGGGCGGTCGGCCGGCCGAGCAACCTGGCCCCGGCCAGCTTCAGGGACGCACAGCCTTCGGGCTCGCGGCCTGGAGCGTTTTTTGTTAGGGAGGCCGTCCATCGTCGTCGGCAACCCCACGGGGACGATGGCGCGCTCATTGTGCGAATGGATGAGCGCAACGGAACCGCTGTGAGGGGGTGGTGTGAATGAACAACAAGCCCGTCTACCTGACTGCCGAAGGGCTCACGAAGCTCAAGGCGGAGCTGAATCACCTGATCACGTCGGAACGCCCTCGGGTGGCGGCGCGCATCCATGACGCGAAGCTGGATGGCGACATCACCGAGAACGCCGAGTACGAGGACGCCAAGCAGGAGCAGTCGTTCCTGGAGGGCCGCATCGCGACGCTCGAGGGGCAGCTCAAGAACGCCGAGGTCATCGAGAAGGTCAACGGCGACAAGGTCGGCATCGGCTCCAAGGTCGTGATCAAGGGATCCGATGGGGAGGAGACCTTCACCATCGTCGGCTCGGCCGAGGCCGCCCCGCGCGACGGGCGGATCAGCAACGAGTCGCCGGTCGGCGCCGCCCTGATGGGACACAAGAAGGGCGACAAGGTCACGGTCCAGGCTCCGGCCGGTCCGGTCACCTACACCGTCGTCCGCATCAGCTAGCCGCCCAGCGCCCATGTTCTGGGCCGACGAGCTGGCGGCCCGCCTCTCCGGACCCCAGGTCCTCAACGACTCGAAGACACCGTCGGGCACCGTCCACGTCGGCAGCCTGCGCGGACCGGTCATCAACGACGTCATCGTCCGCGCCATCCGAGCCGCCGGCACGGAGGCCACCTACCTCTACGGCGTCGACGACCTGGACCCGATGGATGCCCAGGCACTGCTGACGCCCGATGCCGTGGAGCAGGCCATGGGGCGCCCGCTGGCTCACGTGCCTGATCCAGCCGCCGACGGCCACGACTCATACGCGCGCCACTTCGCCGGGCTCTTCCTGGACACGTTCGAGCGCCTCGGGGTCAGACCGGATCGCGTCTACTGGATGAGCGAGGTCTACGCCTCCGGCGAGATGGACCGATACATCCGCGTGGCGCTCGACCGCGCCAAGATCGTGCGGGACATCTACCGACGAGTGGCCAACGTCCAGCATCCCGACGAGTGGCACCCGCTATCGGTCATCTGCGAGAGCTGCGGCCGGGTGGGGACCACCATCGTCACCGCCTGGGACGGGGAGCGGGTCCACTACGAGTGCCGTCCTGACCTGGTGGCCTGGGCCGTGGGCTGCGGCCATGCCGGTGACGTCTCGCCCTTCGGCGGCCGCGCCAAGCTGCCCTTCAACGTGGACTGGGCGGCGAAGTGGAGCCTGTTCGGCGTGACGATCGAGCCGAACGGGAAGGATCTCGGCACCAAGGGCGGGGCCCGCGACCGCTCGGAGGCGATCGCCCGCGACGTGTTCGAGCGTGAGCCGCCGCTGAACGTGGTCTACGAGTTCCTGAACATCGGCGGCCGCAAGATGTCCACCTCCAAGGGGCGAGGCGCCGCCGCGCACCACATCGCCGAGGTGCTGCCGCCGGAGCAGTTGCGCCTCCTCTTCCTGCGGCCGCGCTACAACCAGGCCATCGACTTCGATCCGGACGGGACCGATGCCATCCCGAGGGTCTTCGACGAGTCCGACAGAATCGCCGCCGCGGTGGCCGGGCGCGACGTGAAGGGCGAGCTGCCGGCCGACGCGGATCGGCTGTTCGCCACCACGCTGGTCGACCCGCAGGCCGATGTCGCCGCGGCAGCCGCTGCCTACCGCCCACCATTCGCGCACCTGGCGCTGCTGCTCCAGGTCCCGGGCGTGGATCCAGTGGCCGCCTTCGAGGTCGAGAAGGGCGCACCGCTCACCGTCGACGAGCAGCGCCTGCTCCAGGAGCGCATGGATGCCGCCCGGGCCTGGCTCCAGAACTATGCCCCCGACTCGGCCCGGATCGAGGTCCAGGAGGCGGTGCCGGCTGGCGTCGCCGACCTATCGGCGGAGCAGCGTGCGTACCTTCCCGCCCTGGCCGATGCGCTGGACGCCGCCGGCTGGACCGGCGACGCGGTGCAGGCCGAGATCTTCCGCGTCGCGCAGGATCGCGACCTCAAGGCCGGCCAGGCGTTCGGGGCGCTCTACCTCGCCTTCCTGGGCAAGGCGAGCGGGCCGCGCGCCGGGGCGCTCCTGGCGGCCCAGGATCGCGACTTCGTCCTCCGGAGGCTCCGCGAAGCGGCCGCGGCCGATACGCTCCCCGCATGATCTCGCTGCAGTCGATCCGCGACGACGCGGAAGGGGTCAAGGCGGCGGTCGCGCGCAAGGGCGAGCCGACCGACCCGATCGATCGCATCCTGGCTGCCGACGCGCGGCGGCGGGAGCTGGAAGCGACCACCAACGAGCTCCGCGCGGAGCGCAACGCGGGCAACAAGCAGCTCGGCGAGGCCATGCGCGGTGGCGGGGGAGCGGCCGCCGACGAGCTGAGGGCGCGCATGGCGGAGCTCTCCGCCCAGATCGACGCCAACGCGGCTGAGCTCACCGCCGTGCAGCAGGGGATCGAGGCGGACCTGCTGCTGGTCCCGAACCCGCCGGATTCATCGGTCCCTGACGGCCGGGGCTCCGAGGACAACCCGGTGCTGCGGAGCTGGGGGGAGCCGGCCGAGGCCGCATCGGTCCCGCCGCACTGGGAGATTGCGCAACGGCTTGGCCTGTTCGACCTGGAGCGGGGAGCCAAGATCGCGGGCTCAGGTTTCATCCTGTACACCGGCCAGGGAGCCCGGCTGGAGCGCGCCCTGATCGGGATGATGCTGGACATGGCCGACCGTCACGGCTATGCGGAGGTCGCGCCGCCGCTGCTGGTGAACACCGCATCCGCGCGGGGCACCGGCCAGCTGCCGGACAAGGAAGGACAGATGTACGCGGTCGAGCGCGACGAGCTGTACCTGATCCCCACGGCCGAGGTGCCCGTCACCAACATGTACCGCGACGAGATCCTGGCGGCCGACCGCCTGCCGATCTACCACGCGGCCTACACGCCCTGCTTCCGCCGCGAGGCGGGCGCCGCGGGCAAGGACACCCGCGGCCTGCTGCGGGTGCACCAGTTCGACAAGGTCGAGATGGTGAAGTTCGTGGAGCCTTCGACCTCGCCCGATGAGCTGGAGCGCATGACCCGCGACGCCGAGGAGGTGCTGGAGGCGCTGGAGCTGCCGTACCGGGTGGTGGAGCGCTGCACCGGCGACGTCGGCTTCGCCCAGGCCAAGGGCTACGACCTGGAGGCCTGGTCCCCCGGGGTGGGGAAGTGGCTGGAGGTCAGCTCCTGCTCCAACTACACCGACTTCCAGGCCCGACGCATGAACCTGCGCTTCAAGCCGTCGGCCGATGCACCCACGCAGCTGGTCCACACCCTCAATGGCTCCGCCCTGGGCATGTCGCGAACCTACGCCGCGCTGCTCGAGACCCACCTCCAGGCCGATGGATCCATCCGCATCCCGGCAGCCCTCCAGCCGCATTTCGGGTCGGACCAGATTTCCGGCGCCGTAGTCCTCAAGCAGGGCTGATCGCCCCGCGCTGCCCGCGGCTAGTTAGAATCGGCCACTGGAGGGGTGGCAGAGTGGACGATTGCGGCGGTCTTGAAAACCGCTGAGGTGCAAGCCTCCGGGGGTTCGAATCCCTCCCCCTCCGCCAAGACCTAGGCACCCAGTAGGCCGACTGGGAGCGGTATGGACATTCGGTCACCGCTCGACCTTGCTAACGACCTACAATCCTCCGGTGGCACCGCTCGGCGCCCTCTCGCAGGCCTGGACCTCGGCTGAGGCAGCGCTGCCGCATGGGTGGCAGCTCAGCGGGGTCTACCACTTCAATGAGCTGTGGATAGCGCTGGCCGAGGGCGCGGCCTTTGACGACTACCTCAGCGGGTCGGGCCAATATGCCGAGCAAGCTCTACGCAACCTTGCCTGGCGGCTGGCGGAACGGCGCGGGAAGGCCTGGGGCGAGTCATAACGCGGGGCGATTGAGCGCGTTTACTTCATTAGCAGCTCGCTGACGCATCTCGCTGAGCATTTGCCGAGTCTGCTAGGCAACCAAGCTTCGTTGTGCCCCCACCGCCGTGTAGGCGGAATCCGAAAACGAACGTGGATTGCGGGGATCGCAGCGAATGCTCATCGACGACACACCTGCGGGCTGGGAGCTTGAGCCGACCGACTTTGGCGGCCAGCTCGTGCGACACCGCCACGGTGGTGTCCTGGCGGTCTGCTACATGTACAGCAATCCCGATCGCGCCTGGGCGGAGTGCACGATGTGTGGCGCCGAGGTGGACCTCGAGCTGCAAGTCCGGCCGGAGGACGCCACGCCCTGACTGGCACAAAACGGTACCCAAGCCCCGGCTCACCTTTTCCTCAGCGCCCATCCCAACCCGGATGAGTTTCGCTGCGGTGGCCAGTCTGACTTCCATGCACTCGCTCTCCCGACTCTCGTGGAGAGCGTCATGACCGATACGTCCAGGAGGCAAGGGTGAAGCTTCTACTCACTTCGGCGGGCGTCAAGAACCCGAGCATCAAGGACGCGCTGGTCGACCTGCTGGGCAAACCAATCTCCGACTCCAGCGCTCTCTGTATCCCCACCGCAATGTACGGGCACCCGCACGTCGGTCCGGGAGATGGTGTCTGGCGATTCATCAGCGGACAGTCCACCAACCCCATGTGCGAGCTAGGTTGGAAGTCCTTGGGGGTGCTAGAGCTCACTGCGCTGCCCAGCATCGACGAGGAACGCTGGGTCCCCCTGGTCCTGGACACAGACGTCTTGCTGGCGTCAGGCGGCGATGCCCTGTACCTGTGCCACTGGATGCGGGAGTCCGGGCTCGTGGATCTCCTGCCCTCGCTTGTCGAGACGGTCTGGGTCGGGCTGAGCGCCGGCAGCATGGTGATGACCCCCCGCATCGGGGAGGACTTCGTCGGGTGGAAGTCTCCCGGCGGTGACGACAGCACGCTGGGGATGGTGGACTTCTCGATCTTTCCGCATCTGGCTGAGGAAGGCATGCCGGGCAACTCCATGGCCGAGGCAGAACAATGGGTAGCCGGCATTGCTGGTCCGGCGTACGCCATCGACGACGAGACAGCGATCAGAGTGGTCGACGGCACCGTCGACGTCATCTCCGAGGGGCAATGGAAGCTGTTTCCTTCCTAGCCCATGAGGGGACCATGCGCGACGGCGACTGACTCTTTAATGATTGCGGTGCGCGATCGGTCCGACTCGGTGCTCGCACGTGGCCGAGACGGTGTCGTTCCAGTCGAAATAGACGGTGTCATCACCGGCGCCGCAGCCGGCGAAATCAGGGGCGCCGTCACCAGTTACCCACAGCGTGTCGGCGCCATCCTCACCGAAGAGATGGTCGTTGCCAGCACCGCCGATGAGGGTGTCATTGCCAGTCAGCCCGTAGACCCAGTCACTGCCCCAGTCGCCCATCAACAGATCATTTCCCGACCCGCCATGGATGTGATCGGCCCGCCCCTTACCCCAGACCCGGTCGCTACCTGGGCCACTTCGGATCGTGTCGTATGTCTGGGTCCCGCCAATCAGGTCTGGCCCTGAGGTCCCAACGATGTACTTGGCCAGCACCGCGGTCGCTAGAACGAGGCTGATTGCTATCGCCAATCCTGCCGCTCGGAACACAGTACGCATCACGTCCCTCTCTTTCCGGTGTGTCAAACGCGGCTGCCGGAGCGCGGCCCGGAGGCGAGTCATCATCGCCTAAGCCGGTGGCGATGCAGCCCTCGTGCCAGCCAGCTCCGACCCCTCAGCGCGGCTCGAGGCGGAAGTATTTTCCTTGGCTGAGGATATGCCGCCTGGCACAACGATATAGAACGTTGGCCGGGAAGGGCTGCTGCTCGCCGGTCGCTCTGATCACCGCGTCGCGTTCAGGTCCCGACTCCAGCGGCACCGCGGCCACCTCCAGCACGGATTCGGGTCGGGGAGCTATTCGCGCCCATCCCGCCCGCCGCAGGTTGGCCGTCCACGCGACCTCGCCGTTCGGGTGGCCGACGTACCACTCGCCGCCGACGCGAAGCAACCCGACGAGGACGCTGCGATCACGGCCCGTCGTCCGGCCGCGCACGGTGAGCTTCGAGGTGATCCCGATGCCGACGCTGAACCACGTCCAGCGAAACAGCGGGTCGAGCAGCCGGATGAATGCATACGCAGCTCGGAATGTCAGCGTCCATGCAACTGAAGCGCGGCCCATCATGGAGTGAGTACGAGGGCGGGAGCGTTTGGTACGTGCGGATTACCCAAGGATCCATGACGCGGGCCGGTTACGGGCATTCAGTGCACGTTTGGACTCGGATGTGTCGGGTTGCGCACAATCCGGTCAGCGGCCCACCGCTACGCTGCGAACGTGCGTCGGATCGTTGTCTGCCTGGCCTTCCTGTTGGCTGCCTGCAGCACCCCTGGGACGGGGAGCGGGAGTCCAGCGGCCCCGAGCAGCGCCGAGCCAACGGCGAGCGTTGTGGCGACCTTTACCTTGCCGCCTCGCCCCGACGACATCGCGACCGATGGCACCTGCGAAGAGGGCTGGCGCTGCCTCGGCCTGCTGACGCCAGGCGCGCATCGGACGGAGTACGTGAAGCCCAACTTCAGCTTCGAGATCGCGGAGCCCGGTTGGGAGAACCTGCGGGGCGCCGGCGGCCTGTTCGACATTCGTCCGACGGATTCCCCTGGCGATGAACTCTGGTTCCTCCAGGAGGTAACGGCGCGCAGCGCAGAGGGAGAACGCCCATTTGGGGTGAGCGGCTCGGCCCAAGAGCTGGCGGACTGGCTCGCCGCACGGGAGGACCTGGTGGTTGAGGGACCCGCGCCGGCGACAGTTGGCGGGCTCGACGGGATGATGCTCACGATCCGCGTTCGAGACGATGCGGCATCCGGTCTGCACGATTGCGATGCGGAGCCGTGCGTCCTGTTGCTCGGCGGAGCCGATCCGGCAGAACGGTCGACATGGGATTGGACCTGGGCATTGTCTCGCGGTAAGGCCATGCAGCTCTGGTTGCTGGACGCCGGCGACCAGATCGTCGGACTGAACGCAACGGCATGGAACGGCGATGAGCTCACCACGTTGGTGGAAGAGGTGCAACCCATCATCGACAGCATCCAGTTCATGAAGGACTGAGCGCGACCACCGAGACGCCGGTGCGGCAGCGCAACGCCTGTCCTGAGCGTGCTCCCCATTCACGATCGCATTCGTGCATCATCGGAAGTTCGCAGAGGTAGCGGGGACGTGCAGCCCGTTCCAGACATGCATCACCAACGACCGGTCGCCCGATGTATGTCCCAGCCAGTGGCGAGACCGACCTCGGCGAGGAGATGTGCCCATGACACGGCGACTAGTTCTTGCGGTTATGGCTGCGGCCATGGTGATGGTGCTCAGCACGAGCCTTGCCTTTGCCGGTGAGGTCACCGGCAACGGACGGAAGGTCATGACGATCGAAAACAGCAAGTGGGGCACAGGCCTCCACGCCCGATCGTTGTGTGCGTACTCCGGCCAGGAAGACCTGCAGTTCTTCCAGGATGAGGGAACCGATCAGGTGCCCGTCGAGAATCCCGTCAAGGGTGTTCCGAACCATTCGCAGTCCTGGGGCCAGATCCCCAAGGCCGTGCGTGATGGTTTCCCGGCGGAAATGCACCCGGGGATGGCCTGTAATCCCACCCGCAGCGGCGGCGAATAGCCGCGTCGTAAAGATGGAGACCCGCGTCCATTGGGCGCGGGTCTCTGCTTTTCTCCCCGGAACGCCACCGACAAGTTCTAGCGGCGCATGATCTGAGGCACGTTTGGCTCCTCGCCGCGCCAGGATGAGATGGCCTCGGTCGTCCAGGTTCCGAAGTAGTTGATGAAGTGCGCGCCTGCCGGCTGGAGCGCAGCGACAG
>DATBRW010000067.1:0-30633 GCA_036560125.1 Candidatus Limnocylindria bacterium | reverse complement strand
CTCGCCCGCTCGGCGCCGATGGCCATCGCGGACGTCCTCGTCCGCCACCTCGCGCTGCCCCTGGGCGTGGGCGAGACAACCGTCCTGCCGCCCGGCTTCATCAACTGGCGGCTCGACCCAGCGTGGGTAGCAGGCCAGGTGCCCGCGATCCTTGCGGCCGGCACCGAGTGGGGGCGCACGGACGGCATGGCGAGCGAGCGGTTCAACGTCGAATACATCAGCGCCAATCCAACCGGGCCGCTCCACATCGGCAACGGGCGGGGCGGGTTCATCGGCGATGCGCTGGCCAACCTGCTGGAGGCGACCGGAGCGGCAGTGACGCGCGAGTACTACGTGAACGACTACGGCAGCCAGGTCCGCGACTTCGGCCAGTCGGTGTACCTGGCCAGGACCGGGCAGTCGGGAGAGGCCGGCTACCGCGGCGCGTACATCGGTGAGCTGGCGGCGGCCGTTCCGGAGGACGTCGTCGCGTCGCTCAATCCGCTGGAGGCGATCGGCGAGTGGGCCTGGAATCGGGCGTACGACGACATCAAGAAGACGATCGCCCGCCTCAGGATGCACATCGATGTGTACCGATCCGAACGCGAGCTCCACGAGTCGGGCGAGGTGACGGCAGCCATCGAGCAGCTCCGCACGGCCGGCCACGTCTACGAGGACGAGGGGGCGACCTGGTTCCGCTCGACGACCTTTGGTGACGACAAGGACCGGGTGCTCATCCGGTCCAACGGCCAGCCCACCTACTTCGCAGCCGACGTCGCCTACCTGCTCGACAAGTTCCAGCGGGGGGCGAACCGGCTGATCTACGTCCTGGGCCCGGACCACCACGGAACGATCAAGCGTTGGAAGGGCGCCGCCGCGGGGCTGGGCCACGATCCCGACGCTGTCGAGTTCATCATCTACCAGCACGTGTCGCTGGCCGGCGGGGCGGCGATGAGCAAGCGCGAGGGGAGCTACGTGACCCTCGACGAGCTGGTGGACGAGGTGGGAGCCGATGCCACCCGCTTCCTGTTCACCCTGCGGTCGGCCAACCAGCATCTCGAGTTCGACCTCGACCTCGCCACCCAACAGACGAACGAGAACCCGGTCTACTACGTCCAGTACGCCCATGCCCGCTGCTCGTCCATCCTCCGCCAGCCGGCGGCGGCGGCCCTGGACGCCGATCCGGGCGACGCGACCGCGCTCCTCCTCCACCCAGCCGAGCAGACGCTCATCCGTCATCTCATGCGCTTGCCGGAGACGGTCGCCGACTCGGCCGACCGGCGCGAGACGCACGAGCTGCCGCGCTACGCGATGGAGGTCGCGAACCTGTTCAGCCAGTTCTACCGCGACTGCCGGGTGCTGACTGATGACGCAGCCCTCAGCACGGCCCGCGTCGCCCTCGTCCGGGCGACCCGCCAGGTGCTGGCCAACAGCCTGGCCATGATCGGGGTCTCAGCGCCGGACACGATGTAACTACTCGCCGGCGAGCTGGTCTACGAGCTCTTGGCTGGTCCCCTGGATGACGATCGTCAAGCTGTCGCTCGTGGTGTTGATCCTGCCGAACAGGTTCGTTCGGGGGAGCGCGTCCTCGTAGGCCGATCCGAACTGCGTCGCATCGAGCGGGGTGTCCCACTCCGTGAAGAGGGCGACCGCGATGTCGTCAGAACCGGTCGCTTGCACAAGGACAATCGCGTCCCCTCCCCAACCGGCCGCCGCCTCGTCCGCATCGCCCTGGTCGACGCCCAGGGCGGCTAGCCAGATCGAGGTCATCGCTTCTCCGAAGGTCGAGAACGAAAGGATTTCGTAGTCGGAAGACGACTCGACACCGGCGGGCACCGGGATCGGCTCCTCGTTGTCGAGGTACGCCCGGAAGTGGAGGATCTGCTCGGTCGAGACCGGCGGATCGGCCCATGCCTCGTCCACTGCGCTGAAGTCACCTCGGGCGTACAGCTGGGAGGTGAACTCGGAGCCGGCGAGGTACGGGAACTCGAGCTGGCTGACCATCCAGGCCGGCACGCCACTCGTGTCGGGGACCGGCGTCTGGCTGATGTCCAGGATCTCCTCGGGGGTCAGGTTCTGGATGGCCCACAGCACCATGGTCGTGGTCGCGTCCCCCTCGACCAGGGCGAGGGCAGCGTAGGACGCATCGTTGTCGTCGACGTTGTCCAGGTCCAGGGAATCCATCCCGAAGGCCGCGTCCTGAAGGGCGTGGGTGTACTCGTGGGAGTAGGTGACCGCCGCCTCGGGCGTGAGGCCCACGTCGCTGACGATGACCATCGACTGGGTCGCGTCGTCGTAGTAGCCGATGACCTGGCTGGCCAGGAGCTGGAGCTGGAGCGCGGCGTAGTCCTGGTCGGGAGCGAGGATGCCCAGCGCGTGGTACAGCGCGTTGTCCGCCGCCTGCTGCTCCGGCGGGTAGTCGGTCGCGAACTGCTCGGTCAGGCGACGCTCGAGCTCGTCGCGGGTGACGAACTCGGGCGGCCCGATGTCGGCTGGCGGCAGGTTCCGGATATCGGCCGTCTCCGACTCGATGGCGGCCAGCACCTCGTCGACCGACGGGGACCCCGCGCTGCTCGGCTCGGCCGATGCGCTGGCGGTGGGCGATGGCGTCGCGGTCCCGGGACCGAGGGCGATGGGGACGCCGAGGGCGCGGAGGGTCAGCACGGCGACCAGGACGACGGCCAGCAGCAGGGTGATGACAGCGACGATGCGTCGGAGGCGAGGGCTCATCGGTCACGCATTGTGGGGCAAAGGTTCAGGTTTCTTCACAAATGCGGGGGTTGTCCCTTTACGGAGCGAACCTACTGTGATCGTGCGAGTCAGAAATCCTTCGGGATTTCTCCTCCACCCTCCCTCCTTCGGGCGCCGGTGTCATTGGGCGGGCACCGGCGCTCGTGCTTTTCCGGGGACCGTTCTGCGGTAGCATCCCGGACCCGTGGAGATCACCTGGTATGGACGCGCCTGCTTCCGCCTGAAGGGGAAGCGAGCGGCCGTCATCACCGACCCCTGTCCCCCCAAGACCGGCTTCGTGGCGGGCAAGCACGACGTCGACCTGCTCACCATCTCGCACGACCATCCCGACCACACCTACACCCGGTCGATCACCGCCGGCATGACCCTCACCCGGCCCGGTGAGTACGAGTTCGCCGACCTGCTCGTGACCGGGGTCCGGACCTGGCATGACGGGGTCGAGGGTAAGGAGCGCGGGGAGAACGTGATCTTCACGTTCGAGGTTGACGGCGTCCACGTCTGCCACCTGGGCGACCTGGGCCACCTGCTGACCGATGAGCAGCTCCACGAGATCGGTCCGATCGACGTCCTGCTCGTCCCGGCCGGCGGCCAGTTCACGATCTCCCCTGCCGAGGCGGCCGAGGTCGTCGCGCAGCTGGAGCCCAAGGTCGTCATCCCGATGCACTTCGCGCTGGATGGCGGGTCCAAGGACCTGCTCGGGCCGGAGACGTTCCTCCACGAGCTGGCCACCGAGCCGCTCCGCCTGCCCAAGGCCAGCCTCACGCCGTCTACCCTGCCCGAGGAGACGCAGGTCGTCCTGCTCGAGGCGCGCGGCCGCACCGCCTAGATCAGGGCCAGCTCCCGGCCCACCTTCTCGAACGCGGCAAGGCACACGTCCAGGTCCTCGTCGGAGTGCTCCGCGGTGACGATCGTCCGCACCCGGCTCTTGGCCTCGGGCACGGTCGGGAAGCCGATTCCCTGGGCGAAGACGCCCTCCTCGAACAGCCGATCCGACAGCTTCATGGCCAGCGCGCCGCCGCCCGCGATGACCGGGGTGATGGGCGTCTCCGACCGACCGGTGTCGAAGCCCAGCCGGCGCAGGCCGTCCTTGAACCGGTGGGCGTTGGCCCACAGCCGCTCGATGCGCTCCGGCTCCTCCTCCAGGACGTCGATCGCGGCCAGGCAGGCCGCGGCCACGCCCGGCGGGTGGGAGGTCGAGAACAGGAACGGCCGCGCCCGGTGGATGAGCACCTCGCGCAGGGACGCGGCGCCGGCCACGTAGCCGCCGACCACGCCGATCGCCTTGGACAGGGTGCCAACCTGGACCTGGACCCGGCCGTGAAGGCCGAAATGGTCGACGGTGCCGCGCCCGTTGCGACCCAGCACCCCAGACGAGTGGGCATCGTCCACGTACACGATGGCCTCGGCCTCCTCGGACGCCTCCACGATCCCGGGCAGCGGGGCAATGTCGCCGTCCATCGAGAACACGCCGTCAGTGATGACCAGGACCGTTCGCTCGGCGCCGCCATCGGCCGCCCGGATCTCGCGCAGGGTGGCGCGCAGTGCATCGGTATCCGCGTGGGGGTAGACCTTGCGCTCGGCCTTGGTCAACCGGATGCCGTCGATGATGCTGGCGTGGTTCAGCTCGTCGCTGACGATGACCGCGCCCTCGCCAGCCAGGATTGGCACCGTCCCGGTGTTTGCCGTGAACCCGGACTGGAAGGTCAGCGTGGCCTCCACCTGCTTGAACGCGGCGAGCCGGGCTTCGAGCTGCTGGTGGATGGTCATCGTGCCGGCGATGGTCCGGACCGCCCCCGATCCCGCGCCCAGCTCTTCAGTCGCGGCGATCATGGCCGCGCGGAGCCTGGGATGGGTGGTCAGGCCCAGGTAGTTGTTGGAGGACAGGGTGATGACCTCCCGACCGTCGATCCGGCATCGGGCGGCCTGCTCGCTCTCGACCACCCGAAGGCGGCGGTAGAGGCCCTTGGCCCGGAGGTCGTTGAGTTCGGCGTCCAGGAACGCGAGCGGATTCCGCGAGCGAACCGATGTCATGGCAGGAGCACCACCTTACCCGCATGCCGCGACCCGAGCAGGTCGAAGCCCTGCTCCCAGTCGGCAAGGTCGAACCGATGGGTGAGGATGGGGGTCACGTCCAGCGCCCCGGACCGGAGCAGCTCCTGGGTCCGCTCCCACGTGTCGTAGATCCGGCGGCCGAACACGCCGTGGATCCGGATGCCCTTCTCGATGACCAGGTTCGAGAGGTCGACCGCCACCGGCTCGCCAAAGATGCCGAGCAGGCTGATCCTTCCGCCGCGGGTTACGAACCGGAGGGCCTGGTCGAGCGCCGCGGCGGAGCCGCTCATCTCGAGTACGACCTCCACCCCGTCGCCGCCGGTCGCGTCCAGCACCCGCTCGACGGTGTCGGGCTCGCGGCCGTCGAGCACGAGATCGGCGCCCATCGTCGTCGCCAGCTCGAGCCGATACGGCTCGGTGTCGGTGGCCACCACCCAGGCCGCGCCGGCCGCCTTCGCGATCCCGACCGCGCACAGGCCGATCGGCCCACAGCCGGTGACCGCCACCGTCCGGCCGGCAATCGGCTCGACAAAGGCGGCGTGGACCGCGTTGCCCATCGGCTCCTGGAGCGCCACAACCGCGGGATCCAGCCCGTTCGACTCGACCGCGTTGGCCTCGGGGATGACCACGAAGTCCGCGAACCCGCCGTCCACGTGGGCGCCGATGACCCGCAGGTTTCGACACAGGTGTGGCGCGCCAGCCTGGCACTGGGTGCAGGCCCCGTCGAACAGGTGCGACTCGACCCCGACCAGGTCGCCATCGCGAACCCGCGTGACGCCGGAGCCGGTGGCCGCCACCCGCCCGGCCAGCTCGTGGCCCAGGATGAACGGCAGCGGAAAGTTCTCGGCAGCCCAACGGTCCCACAGGAAGATGTGGCGATCGGTGCCGCAGACGCTGGCGGCCTCGATCCGCAGCTGGACCTCACCCGGTCCCGGGGTGGGGACCGGCGCGTCGATGATCTCGAGCCCTGGCTCCGGACGGGTCTTGGCCAGGGCCCGCATCAGGCGTCGGGCGTGGACGCAGTCGCGGGCGCCGCCAGCTCGGCGACCCCGGCGGCCGCGGCGTGGTCGTCCGCGCGGGGCAGCTCGTCCACGATCGGATTCTCGAGCGCGCCGATGCCCGCGATCTGGCAGCCCATGACGTCGCCCGCGGCGAGGTAGCTCGGCGGCTGGTGGAAGTGACCCACCCCTGCCGGCGTGCCGGTGGACACGATGTCGCCCGGCTCCAGCGTGATGGAGCGGGAGATGAACGAGAGCAGGGTCGGGACGTCCCAGATCATGTCCGCGGTGCTGGATTCCTGCCAAGTCTCCCCGTTGACCCACGACCGGATGGCGAGATTGGCCGGGTCCCCGATCTCGTCACGGGTCACGACCGCCGGTCCCAGCGGCGCAAACCCATCGGAGCCCTTGGCCCGCAGCCACTGGCGATCCTCGCGCTGAAGGTCGCGGGCGGTGACGTCGTTGAGGATGGTGAACCCGAACACGTGGTCCATCGCTCGCCCCACCGACACCTGCGACGCCCGCCAGCCGATGACCACGGCCAGCTCGCACTCGAGGTCGAGCATCTCAGTCGATCTCGGCCGCACCACCGGAATGCCGGGGTCAGTGATCGCATTCGCGAACTTGGCAAAGAGGGTCGGATGGGCGGGGATCTCGACGCCCTGCTCGCGGCAATGCTCGTGGTAGTTCAGGCCCACGCACACGATCTTGCCCGGGTGGGCGAGCGGGGCGAGGAGGCGGACATCGGTCATCGGCAGGAGCGCGTTTCCCTCGTACGTCGTCTCGGCCTCGGCATCGGTCAGCATGGCGACCGGATCGGCGCCGGCCAGGACCGTGCCCAGGTCCGGGCCCAGGAGATCGGTCAGGTCCAGGACGCCATCCGGCTTTTCGATGCCGAGCCGCCGTCCGGGCGGTCCATCGGCCTGGGCGGATGTGAAGGCTACGAGTCGCATCGAGTCAATCCTCCGTGAACCAGGCGCGCGCACTGGGGCGCGTCAAGGTGACGATGAGCAGCACCGAGATGGCGAACCCGATGGGGACCATCAGGGTGGTCCATCCCGCCGCGGCGACCGGCGGCATGGCCAGGAGCAGGGGCACGAGACCGGCCAGGATCGGGACGGGCAGGAGCGAGATGCCAATCGCGAACCCGAAGCCCGCGCGCTTGTGCTGGAGCACCAGGGTGAGGCCAAAGAACACGACGGCCAGCTCGGCCATCATCAGGATCCCGAGCAGCGAAAACGGCGCCCGTTCGCTGAAGTCCACGAACGAGATGATCCGGGGGAGCAGGAGGCCGGTGACTCCCAGCAAGGCCACGACCCAGACGAACCAGGCGACGATCCCCAGAGCGGGCCGCTGACGAGTGACCGGGGTCGCAGGCTCCATGCCGCGAATCGTAGCAAGGGGTCGTCCACTACCATGCGGCCTCATGCCGGCGACCCTCCTGCTCCGCCCTGCGCGGCGCGCGCACCTCCTGTTTGTGGTGCTCGTGGCCACCAGTGCCTGCCTGCCACTCCCGACCGAGACACCCACACCAAGCCCCACGCCGACCGCGACTCCGCGGCCGACCCCCAGCCCGGAGCCAAGCGCCACCCCGCTGCCAACGCCCGAGCCGTACTCCCTGTCCGATCCTTCCGCCACCGACCCGCGCCAGATCCGGGTCACCGTGGTGCCGAACCTGCCCACAGACGGATCGGGCACGATCACCGTGACCGTGGTCAACCTCTCCCAGGCGTTCATCCCGGAGCTCGTTCTCCGCTGGAGCACGGCCCTCGACGAGCATCTCGTTCTGGCGCCGTTCACACCATCGCCGCAGCGGACGTGCGACGGGTGCCCACCACTCGTCCAACCCTGGACGAAGTGGGTGGTCGGGCCTGGCGCGCGGGGCGAGCCGGCGGGCACCACCTCGCTGGGTTGGGGACCGATCTTCTCGTCTGGTGGGACGCTGGTCATCCCGGTCGTGGCCACCCGCCGAATCAACGGACCCGTGTCGTTCGATCTCCAGATCCTCGCCGGCGAGGCTCTGCTCACCCTCGAGGACGGGACCCCGGCGTGGCTGCGGGTCTCGGTGCCGTGAGGATGGCCGGCCGATGATGCGCGGCATCCTGCCCGCCTGGACCGAGCCGGATCCGGAGCTCTACCGCCAGCTGGGCGAGATGGTCGATCCGGGGCGCAAGGTGCTCGCCGGGCTGGAGCGGATCGTGCCCCTGTCCGGAAAGCGGATCGCGGACGTGGGCACCGGCATCGGCCACTACCCCATGCTCCTCGCCCGGCGCACGGCCCGGACCTACGGCATCGAGTCCGATCCCGCCCTGCTGGAGGAGGCGCGCCAACGGGCCAGCGCTTCCCATCAGCCGAACATCCGGATGGTCGAGGGCGAGCCAACCGCCCTGCCGCTCCGCGACGACGCGGTGGACGTCGTCCTCCACGGCCTGATCGAGGCCGACGACGCGTGGCTGCCGGCCATCGCCGAGGCGCTCCGGGTGATCAAGCCCGGCGGGCGGCTGGTGGTCATCGGCTACTACGGGCGGGATGACGTCGGCCCGCTGCTCGAGCCGGAGGTGGTGGCCGCCGCCCGCCAGGCGACCCAGCGACGGTCGGGCTGGTGGCTGCGTCACGGGTTCCAGATCAAGGTCGTCCACGCCCACCTGGACCTGCGCGACGTCGATCTGGCCCACGCGATCCTGCCTCGCCTGTACGGGGACCGGGCGCGAGCCTTCCTGATGAGCGCTCATCCGCCCATGCCCGAGCTCAAGCTGGGCCTCTATCACCTCGCCAAGGCGCCTGCCTGAAACCGTCGCGGGTGGCCGCCGGGTGGGGCTATCATCCCGAGTTGGGAGGCCAGGTTCTTCTCCCCCCGGAGCCTGGCCTCCCGCTGTGCCCGCCGCGATTCAGCGGCGAGCCGGCAGTTGCCTCAGCGACCTCGGGTTGACAGCCGGGCGCGGCCAATGGCCAGGCCCGAAGCCCCGATCACGAGCAGCAGGCCCAAGGCCCACAGCGAGCCACCGAGGCCGGCATTTCCAGTCGGCTGGCTGGTCGCCGCGTCAGGCAGCGACGGGCTTGGCTGAGGTGCCGCAAGCCCGAACGCGATGGCGTCGAGCCTGTTCACGGTGGCGCCGAGGACGGTGACTGCACCTGTCGAAGCGATGGTGACCAGCTGGGCAGGCCGGGCGCCCGAGGTCTGCAGGTCGGCGGCATACAGGGTGCCCCCGGCGTTGAAGTCCATCGCGGAAATCTCACCATTGAAGGTGCTGTCAAGCGTGAACACGCAGGGGTCGGTGACGGCTCCCGTGCCGGTGTCGATCAGGCTGACACAATCGGCGTCGCCCTCTCCCGCCATGAACACGGGATTCGCGTTGCCCGCCAGCCCCGCGCCTGCGGTACTCAGGCCCGAGTCGCCGATGACGGTCGCGGCGCCGGTCAGAAGATCGATCGTGATGAGGTCGTCGGTGCCTGCTTCCAACCACCCGTACAGGGTTCCGTCGGCGCCAAAGGTGATGTCGGCGGCCGTTTCACTCGCCGGTACGAGGTCGCCAATTGGGGTTCCTGCGCCGGTGGTCGTGTCAATGGTGATCAGGAATCCAGGAGACGCGGGGCTGGCATTCCCGGTGGTGCCGTACAGGATGCCGGTGGTCGGGTGGACCGCCAGGCCGGTCACGGCAAAGCCGATCGGGCCCACGGTCGAAACGACGGCCCCGGTAGCGGGATCAAGGGTGTACAGGTTCGATGGGTTGCCGCCTGCGCCATCAGCGCCGTAGAGCACCTGGCCCCCTCCGGCGCGCGCCAATGGGGCGCTGGCGGCCAGGAGGGTGATCACGGCGATGGCCAGAGCAGCAAGCCAAGCTGCCTGGCGGATGGGCATTCCAAACGGGCGGCGAAGTGCCATGTTCGGCGGTCTCCTCATGCAGGACTCGTAGAGCCACGACTCAAGGCCGGGGCGGTGCAGACTCGCACCGTGCGTACGACAAGTCAAGGCACGGGGAGCGTGCGCTGGGGTTGGTGCGGACGGCAGTGCGATAATCGCCGCCGACCTCCGAGGAGACTGATTCCGTGACGGCGACCACGCCCCAGATGAAGATCACCTACGCCACCCTGAGCGCGGACAACCCCGAGCTGCAGGAGGCGTTCGACGAGGCCGTGGTGACCGCCCGCGGCCAGCTTGGCCGCTCCTATCCGATGCTCATCGGCGCCGAGCTGCGGACGTCGGACCAGACGTTCGAGCATCGGTCACCGATCGACACCGACCTGGTCGTCAGCCGTTTCCCGCTGGGCACCGCGCAGGACGTCCGCGACGCGGTCGACGCGGCCCGCGTGGCCTTCCCCGCCTGGCGCGACCTGGGCTGGCGGAAGCGACTCGAGATCATCCGCCGCGCCGCCGACCTGATCAGCGAGCGGCAGTTCGAGTACGGCGCGCTCATGACCTTCGAGGTCGGCAAGAACCGGCTGGAGGCCCTCGGCGACGTGGAGGAGACCGCTGACCTGCTCCGCTACTACGGCCAGCAGATGGAAGACCACGACGGCTTCGTCAAGCCCATGGGCTCGCTGTCGCCGGCGGAGCATACCCGCTCCATCCTCAAGCCCCACGGCGTGTGGGCGGTGATCAGCCCGTTCAACTTCCCCATGGCCCTGGCCGGAGGCCCGGCGTCGGGGGCGCTGGTGGCGGGCAACACGGTCGTCATGAAGCCATCGTCCGACGCGCCGCTCATGGGCTGGAAGTTCGTCGAGGTTCTGCGCGAGGCCGGCATCCCTGACGGGGTCGTGAACTTCGTGACCGGGCCGGGCGACACGGTCGGCGCCGAGCTGGAGAAGAACCCGGGCATCGACGGGATGGTGTTCACCGGCTCGTACGAGGTCGGGATGCGGCTGTATCGCAGCTTCACCCGCGACTACCCGCGGCCGATCATCACCGAGATGGGCGGCAAGAACCCGGCGATCGTGATGGCCAGCGCCGACCTGGACGAGGCGGCCGAGGGCGTGGCCCGTTCGTCGTTCGGGTTCGACGGGCAGAAATGCAGCGCCAACTCGCGGGTCTACGTCCACCGCAGCGTGGCCGCCGAGTTCATCGAGCGCCTGGGCGTGCGGGCGCGCGCGATCCAGGTCGGGGATCCCACCAAGCGCGAGAACTGGATGGGGCCGGTCATCAACGAACGGTCGCTGCGAAAATTCACCGATGCGGTGGCGGAGGCGCAGCGCGACGGCGGCACGATCGTGGCCGGCGGGACGGTGCTGGACTCGGGAGACGAAGCGCGCGGGTACTTCCCGACACCCACCGTGGTCAGTGGCCTGCCCGCCACCCACCGCCTGTTCCGCGACGAGCTGTTTGTGCCGCTTGTGGTCGTGGCCGAGGTGGACTCCCTCGACGAGGCGCTCCACCTCGCCAACGACACCGCCTACGGCCTGACGGCGGGGATTTTCACCCGGGACCGGGCCGAGATCGCGACCTTCCTGTCCACCATCCAGGCCGGGGTGACGTACGTGAACCGGCGGAGCGGTGCAACCACCGGGGCGTGGCCGGGCATCCAGTCGTTCGGCGGCTGGAAGGGCTCCGGCTCGTCCGGCAAGAGCGGCCTTGGCCCGTACTACGTCCAGCAGTTCCTGCGCGAGCAGTCGCAGACCGTCATGGGCGAGCCACCCGCTTGACATGACCGATAAGCCTGCCGGCGGGAACGGCCGCAACGGCCACTCAACCTCCGGCGAACCGGTTCGCCTGCACGAGCTGGATGCGCTGGAGCCGATCGTCGATCCCAGCGGCTGGTTCAGCGTCCAGCTGCGCTACGCCTACCTGGTCGGCGCGGCCCAGTCGGCGGCGATGGTCGAGGACCGGGTGGTGCTGGTGGACGGTGAGGACGAGGAGGCGGCGCTGGGCCGGGCGGTGGAGATCGCGGCCGAATACGAGGACGATTTCGAGACGGAGGCCGGCGACACCGGGATCATCCGCTTCGAGGGCATCGTCGCGATCAAGGAGCTCGATGATCCGCCGGCCGCGGGCACCGAGGTCTGGCACGAGTTCATGGCTCCGGCCGGCGTCGAGACCGATGCCGACGGCGAGCCACTGCCGCCGCTGCGCCCGATGGAGATGGCCTTTCCTCGCGCCCACGACGAGTGAGCGAGTGGCGCGCGCTGGCGTACCGCGCGGCGCGGCCGCTCCTCTTCGCGTTCGAGCCTGAGCGCATCCATCGGCTGACCCTGACCGGCCTGCGCACGGCCGGGACCAACCCGCTCGGTCGTGGCCTGGCGGGCTTTGCCTCCGGCACCCGGCACGAACCAGCCACGGCGGCCACACTGCTCGGCCTGCCATTCCGCAATCGGGTCGGCGTGGGCGCCGGCTTCGACAAGGACGCGGTCGCCCTGCGCGGCTGGGAGGCGCTGGGGCTGGGTTTCATCGAGACCGGGACCGTGACCCCGCTGGCGCAGGGCGGCAACCCGCGGCCGCGGCTGTTCCGCCTGCCGGCCGACGAGGCGCTGATCAACCGCATGGGATTCAACAATGCCGGCGCCGCCGCGCTGGCGCGCAACGTGATGCTGGCCCGCCGTCACCTGCCGGCCGGCTTCGTGGTCGGCGTCAACATCGGCCGCGGCGCGGCGACGCCGCCCGACCAGGCCACCGCCGACTACGTGGCGGCGTTCCGGCTCATCGCGCCGGTGGCCGACTATGTCGCCATCAACCTCAGCTCGCCCAACACGCCGGGATTGCGTGACATGCAGCAGCCGGATCGCGTGCGCGCGCTGCTGGCCGCCCTCCGCGCGGCCGGCATGGAGGAAGCGGCCAACCGTCCGCTGCTGGTCAAGCTGGCTCCTGACCTCGAGCCGGATGCCTTTGCTTCGCTGGTCAGCATCGTGGCCGAGGACGCCGACGGCCTGATCGTCAGCAACACGACGGTCGCCCGCGACGGGCTGGCATCGGCGCAACGCGAGGAGGCAGGTGGGCTCTCGGGCCGGCCGCTCCGCGATCGGATGCTGGAGGCCGTCTCCGTCGCTCGCGCTCTCATGGGGCGCCCGAAGGTGATTGTCGCCTCGGGAGGCATCGGCTCGGCCGAAGATGCGGCGGCCGCCTATGCAGCCGGCGCCGACCTGGTGCAGCTGTGGACGGGCCTCGTCTACCGTGGGCCGGGGCTGATCGGCGAGGCGGTGGCGGTGAGGCCGGATTGGCCTCTGATACCATTCCCGGCTATCTAGCCAGGGGCGCGGGCAGGACGCGCCGCTCCGCTTCGGAGTTGATACCGATGAGTATCGAGACCTCCGCCGCGGCTGCCCGCGATTCGGCGCCGCGCATCCAAACCGAGCTCCCGGGCCCACGCGCCCGTGCCTTCATCGAGCGCGACGAGGCCGTGGCCAGCCCCAGCCTCACCCGCGCCTATCCGCTGGTCGCCGAGTCGGCGAGCGGGCTGACCGTCACCGATGTCGACGGCAACCGCTTCCTGGACTTCGCGGCGGGCATCGCGGTGACCAGCACCGGCCACGCCCACCCGAGCGTGGTGGCGGCCATCAAGGAGCAGGCGGATCGGCTGATCCACATCGCCGCCACCGACTTCTACGAGCCGCGCTACCTGGAGTTCATGGAGCGGCTGGCGTCAATCGCCCCGTTCGAGGAGCGGGCTCGCGTCTTCCTCACCAACTCGGGCACCGAGGCGGTGGAGGGTGCCATCAAGCTGGCGCGCTACCACACCCATCGGGCCGGCATCATCGCCTTCGAGGGCGCGTTCCATGGTCGAACCCTGGGCGCGCTATCGCTGACAAACTCGAAGATCAAGCAGCGCGCCGGCTTCGGTCCGCTGCTGCCAATGGTCCACCACAGTCCGTTCCCGCGCATCCGCGCCTGGCGCGAGGGGTCCGGGGGGGACGGCAGCGCGGAGCTGGCCTACCTGCGCTCCAGCATCCTGGGCCGGATCATCGCGCCGACCGACGTGGCGGCGATCGTGGTCGAGCCGGTGCAGGGCGAGGGCGGCTACTTCCCCGCCCCGGCCACCTTCCTAAGGGGCCTGCGCGAGCTCTGCGACGAGCACGGCATCCTGCTGATCGCCGACGAGATCCAATCGGGGATGGGACGCACCGGTCGCTGGTGGGCGATGGAGCATGTCGGCGTCGAGCCGGACATCGTGACCAGCGCCAAGGGCATCGCCTCCGGCATGCCGATCGGCGCGATCATCGCCCGCGAGTCGGTCTGGACCTGGCCGCCCGGGGCGCACGGGTCGACCTTTGCCGGCAATCCGGTCTGCGCCGCCGCCGGGCTGGCCACGCTGGACCTGCTGGCCGGCGGCCTGATCGACAACGCAACGAGCATGGGCGCCATCCTGCGCGAGCGGCTCGAGGAGATCGCGACGCGGCACGCGGGCATCCGCGACGTGCGCGGCATCGGGCTCATGATCGGCATCGAGTTCGACAGCCATGAGGCTGCGAACGCCGTGCAGCAGGCTGCCTTCGAGCGAGGCCTGCTGGTTCTCGAATGTGGCGAGGCGACGCTCCGGCTCAGCCCGCCGCTGATCGTGGACGAGGCGGCCATCGACACGGCGCTGGGCATCCTGGACAAGGCGCTCGATGCGGCGCTGACTCCCCAGCCGGGCATGGCCGAGGTCGGCGGCTGAGGCCCCTAGCGCAGCAGGTCTGACAGCGATGTCAGGAGGAAGCCGCGGTCGCGCAGGCCGGGCACCATGATGCGGAGCGCGTTGAGCGTCTCATAGCCACCCAGGTGCATGAGCACGTTCGAGCCTGACTCTGCCTGGGTGATGACCTTGGTCGCGATCTGCCCAGCCGTGGGACCGCCTTCGGCGATCGGCTTCCAGTCGATGGTGTCGATGTCCCACATGAAGGTCTTGGTGTAGCCGGCCGAGGCCGCGGCCTGGATGACCGCGCCGCTGATCGACCCGTACGGGGGGCGCCAGTACGGCACCGGCCGCTGCCCGGTCTGGGCCTCCAGGATGGCGGCCGCATCCGTCAGCTCGCGACGGATGAAGTCGGCGGTCGGGGGACCGCCGGCGCAGGGGGCCGTTGTCGGCGAGCCCAGGCCGCCGTGCACGAGGTCGCAGTGGTGCATGGTGTGGTTGCCGATCTCGAACAGCTCCGGATGGGCCCGCACGATGGCCATGATGTCCTGCCCGTGGTCGGTCTGGGCCATGGCCCCGGTCGGGAAGAGCGTGGCGCACACGGCATGGCGGATCAGGAAGTTCACGATGTCGACGCCCGGGTCCAGTCGCCCCCCCATGTCGAAGGTGAGCGCCATGGCGCGCCCGGCGCCGGGGATGGTGTAGAAGGTCTGCGGGCTGCCGGCCGCCACGCGGTTGCCGGCGCGGCACCGTGAGCCAACGGGTGGAGGGGCCGGCGTGGGCGTCGCGGGCGCAGGCGTGGCGATCGGCGTCGCCGCAGGCGTGGCCGATGGGTCGCCGGAGACGATCAGGACCCAACCGGCATCCAGGCTTTCGGGGTTCGTGACCAGTGACGGGTAGCGATCGGCGTTCCACGCCTGCAGCTGGGCCACTGTCGTGTTCCAGGTGCGCGCGATGGAGAAGAGCGTGTCGCCACCGACGACGACGTAGGTGGCACCGTCGGTACTCGCCGACGCGGGCGGCTGGACCGATGGGTCGACCGACGGCAGGACCGATGCGCTGGCGGGGAGCGTGGGGCCGATTGATCCCGAGAGGGTGGGCGACGGACCTGGACCGGCGCACGCGGCCAAGGTGACCAGCGCGGCGCACAGCAGGGCAACGCGACGCCGGGGAGCGGGGCTCATGGTCCGGATGGGCTCAGTTTGGGTTGTAGCGGAGATCGGCGGTGGCAACTGGCGGCATGGCGCCATCGGAGAGGAGTCGTGCTTCGCGGCGGAGCAGTTCCAGCTCCGCGCTGAGGCGGCTGGCCGCGTCGGGCAGCTCCAGCAGCTGCTGCTTGCGCGTCAGCTCGATCTGCAGCACGCCGCCGACCGCATAGCTGGCGGCCATCGGATCGTTCGGCAGGTGGATCGGCTTCAGGACCTCGTCAAGGGAGGCGGCCACGGTGGTGATCTCCGGTGATTCCGCGCCCATGGACGCGGCGGAGGCCACGAAACGTTTCACCGTCTCGAGGTAGGCATCGAGCGCGGTCTGCACCGCGGGGAGCAGCGCCTCGGCTCTTGCCGTGTCGCCGGCTTCGTCGGGCAGCTGCTCGACCTGGACGGTGGCGTACGGGCCTGATCGGTCCACCTCGCTCAGCCGGGCTCGCGCCACCCCGACCACCAGGAGCGCCCACCGCCCGTCGGCGAAGTGCTCGGCGCGTCGCACCTCGACGATGGTGCCCACCCGCTCGGCACGCGGCGGCCGCGGATCGGCCTCGGCCACCTCGGCGCCCGCGGTGATCATTGAGACCACGAAGCGACCGGCGAATGGCGACCCATCGGCCACCACGTCCTGGGTCATCAGCCGGTAGCGCTCCTCGAAGACATGGATCGGGAGCGGCAGGTGCGGGAAGACGACAACGTGGAGCGGGAAGTACGGCAGTCGCATGCTGCGGCCGATCGTGGCACGGGCCGGCCGATCCTGCAAAGACGGACTAGCGGTCCCCGAGCTTCCGCCGCACTCGCTCGACATGCGGCGCGGCACCCAAGCGCTCGTAGGTCGCCAGCGCGTCTGTGAGCAGCTGGTCGCGTTCCTCAGGGACCGCGTCGGCCAACGCCTCCCGTGTCCGCGCCGCCTCGAAGACGACCGGGACACGATCGAACGTCTCGATCGACCGCCTGAGGGCCTCGACGCCATCGCCCACCCGTCCCGCGGCCACCAGGCTTCGGCCCAGCGCCCGATCGGCGTGCGCGTCCAGGTATGGGCTGGCCGATCGCAGATCGCCCAAGCCGTCCGCGAGCTCGCCGAGCGCCGGCCAATCCTCCAGCGCCTCCAGGGCATGGATCGCGGCGATGGTTGCTTCCGGCTGCCGCCAGCGTGGCCCGCGCGCCAGCACGTCGCGGGCGGTTGCCAGCCCGGCATTCGGATCGCCGACCGCCACCAGCACCTCCGCGGCCGTAGCCTGGATTGCCCCGGGCGTCGCTTCAAAGACCGCTTGCTGGACCAGCTCCCGCGCCCTCGCCGGGTCGCCCCGTCGCGCCACCACCACGGCGCCGCGGTTCGGGCCGCTCTGCACGTTCAGACAGTGGACGTTGGCTTCCTGGGCGAAATTCGCCAGGTGCTCGGCGAGCGCGGACTCGACGCGATCCCAATCGCCTGCCCAGTCAGCCGCGCTCATGATCACCGAGGTCGCGTGCATCTGGTCATGCGCCGACATGTGCCGCGCCAGCGCGGATGACTGCTCGCCGAGCTGCAGGGCGTGCGAAGGATCGCCCGCCACCAGCACGGCCTGGGCGGCCTCGAACAGGGCTGCCGCCTTGGCGGCCGGGACATCGATCCGGTCGAGCAGCGGAAGCGCATCCATGACTTCGTGGGCCGAGCCTTCGTAATCGCCCATCACGAGCTTGAGGTCGGACAGGATGTCGGCCGCTTCGAATGCGAGCCTGGCGTCGTCCAGCTCGCCGGCGATGCGCTTGGCCTCTTCGGCCGCGGCCATCCGCTGTTCCGTGCCAAGCGGGTCGGTCCTGCCGCTGACCGACCATCGCAGGGCCATCTCAGCGCGAGCGAGCAACAGGGCAGCCCGCTCCCGGCGCTCGGTGACCGCTTCGAGCCCTTCCCCGATGAGGTTGTCGACCTCGACGTGGTCCGGCAGCTCCTCGAATGAGCCGCCGCGCATGGCGACCAGGCTCCCCGCACGACGCGCCAGGCGGGCGAGGCGCCCTGCCTGGGCCGGATCATCGCGCGCCAAATCAATCGCAGCGCGATATCCGGCCAGGGCGAGCTCACCGTGGAAGGCCAGGTCGTGATCCCTGCCGATCTGCTCGTATGCCTCCATCCGCTCGACGTCATTGATTGCCATCTCGAGTGCTCGCTGATGAAGGTCCACTGCCCGGTCGAGCGCGTATTGCCGCCGCGCGACCCGTCCGGCGGCGAGCAGCGAGGCGTACGCCTTCGCTCTGACGCCGTCGCGCTGGGTGGCGTCCCCGAGCCAGGCGAGGTCCGCATCCTCGCCGGCAATGGCCGTCTCGTAGTGGAAGGCCATCAGCTCGGCGAACTCGTCGCTGCGCTGCCCGGCCAGCTCGGCGATCCAGTCACCGGCCTCGGCATGCGCCCGCGCCCGCCTGGCCTTGGGCAGGCTGGCATAGGCCACGTCGCGCACCAACGCATGGCGGAAGGCAAACTCCTCCTGTCCACTGAGGCTGCTCGTCGGCCGGACGAGGACCAGCCCTTTGCGCTCCACCAGCGCCAGCGTTTCGGCGACGCCGTTGCCTGGAATTGCGTGCGCAACGGCGGCGGCCCAGAAGGTCCGGCCGATGACGGCCGCTTCCTGGAGGACCCGTCGCTCTGCGGCTGCGAGCGCATCAACGCGAGCGGCCAGCAGGGCATAGATGCTGTCCGGGATGGTGGTGGTCAAAGCCGCGCTGGTGGCTCGCCAGTGGTCGCCTTCCTGGACGAGCACGCCCTCGTCAATCAGGCGGCGCACGATCTCTTCAACGAAGAACGGGTTGCCCTCCGCCTTGGCCAGGATCTCGACATGCAGCGGTGCCGGCAGATCGGCAACCATCAGGAGCCGTTCCACGAGCTCGGTGCCCTGCGCGTCGGTGAGCGGCCGCAGGGAGAGGGCTGCGGGCGGTGCACCTCCGGCCGCACCGAATCCCGGATGCGTTTCCAGGAACTCCGGGCGGGCCGTGGCCAGGATGACCAGCGGCCCGCTGGTTCGCGTCGCGATGCGCTCGATCATGTCCAGCGCCGCCGCATCGGCCCAGTGCAGGTCCTCGATCAGCCAGATGACCGGCGCGGAAGTGGCGAGTGCCGTCGCGAAGCGCGGCCATGCGCGTGCCAGCTCATCGGCATGGATGGGTGGCGCATCCTCTCCCAGCTTGACGCCAATGGTCGCCGCCAGCGCCTGGGTCGTCAGCTCGACTTCCGAGCGATCCAGCGCCAGCGGCGTCAGCGTGGCAGCCACGCCTGCACGCATCCGATCGGCGACGACATCTGCCGGGTCGTCCAGCCCGATGCCAAAGGCGCCGCGCAGAATCTCGGCCAGCGCCCAGTAGGTGATGCCCTCGCCCGCTGCCAGGCAGCGGCCGCGCAGGTACTGCAGCCCTGGATGGCGCTCCTGCGCCGCGACGACGAACTCGGCTGCGAGACGGCTCTTGCCGATGCCCGCGGGGCCAAAGACCAGCACCAAACGCGGCGATCCAGTCTCCACTGCCTCGTCCTGGGCGGCCAGCAGCGTTGCCATCTCGGCGTCTCGGCCAATCAGTGGCGCCCGCAGCCCGGGGATGCCACGAGTCGCCTCCGGGAGCGCACGGATCAGCCGAAAGGCTGGCAGTGGGTCAGGCTTGCCCTTCAAGGTGACCTGCGTCGGTTGCTCGAACTCGAACGCCGTGCTGGTCGCCGCATGAGTCCGCTCGCCGACCAGGATCGTGCCCGGCTCGGCCACCTGCTCCAGCCGGGCGGCCACGTTCACGGCGTCCCCGGCCACGATGCGCTGGCTCGGCGTGTCGCCCATCGGGGCCACCACTTCGCCGGTGTTGACGCCGGTGCGGATCTCGAGCGTGACGTTATGGTCGCGGGCCAGTTCCTGGTTCAGCTTCACCAGCCGTTGCTGCATCTCGAGGGCCGCATGCAGGGCGCGGGAAGCGTCGTCCTCGCGCACGCTCGGCACGCCGAAGACTGCCATCACGGCGTCGCCGATGAACTTCTCGACCGAGCCGCCCCACGCCTCGATCACCGTGGACATGGTGCGGAAGTACGCGCCCAGCAGGGCGCGCAGCCGTTCCGGGTCGAGCTGATCGCCGAGTGCCGTCGAGCCGGTAACGTCGGCGAACAGGATGGTGACGATCTTCCGCTCCTGGCCCTCCCACGGAGCGGCGTCGGTCGGGGGCGTGGTGCCTCCTCCTACTCCTGGTCGACGAAGGTCATGTCGATCTGGGCACGTTGCAGCTTGCCGGAGTAGTCGATGTAGACGCTCTTCCACTCGCTGAAGAAGTCGAGAGCCGCCTGGCCCACCTCGCGGTGGCCGTTGCCCGTCGCCTTCACGCCGCCGAACGGCAGGTGCGCCTCCGCGCCGATGGTGCCGTGGTTCACGTAGCCCAGGCCGGAGTCGAAGTCGCGGATGCTGCGGAAGGCCAGGTTGATGTTCTGCGTGAAGAGCGACGTCGACAGCCCGTACTTCACGTCGTTCACGACCCGAACCGCCTCATCCCAGTCATCCACCGGAATGACCGATGTCACCGGACCGAAGATCTCCTCCTGTGCGATCCGCGCATCCGGGCGCACGTCCGCGAAGATGGTCGGCTGGAAGAAGGACCCCTTGGCCAGCTTGCCGTCTCGCGCCGGCTCGCCACCGATCACCAGCTCCGCCTCGCCGCGGCCGATCGCGGCGTAGGCCGCGATGCGCTCAACCGCCGTGTCGTTGATGACCGGCCCGACATCGGTCTTGTCGTCCAGTCCGCTGCCCAGCACCAGCGACGCGACGCGACCCTTCAGCGCGTCCACGAAGCGGTCATGCACCGACCGATGCACCACGATCCGCGAGGCGGCCGTGCAGCGCTGGCCGCTGGTGCCGAAGGCGGACCACACCACGCTGTCCAGCGCCAGGTCCAGGTCGGCGTCCTCCCAGATCACGATCGGGTTCTTGCCGCCTAGCTCCAGGCTGACGCGCTTCAGCGTCTCGGCCGCGGTGCGGCTGATCTCGACACCGGTGTCGGTGTGGCCGGTGAAGCTGATGACCCGCACGTCGGGGTGAGCGACGATCGCGTTGCCGACCTCGCCGCCGCTGCCGGTCACGACGTTGACCACGCCCGCGGGGATGCCGCCCTCGCGCAGCAGCTCGACGAAGCGCACCAGGCAGGCCGGCGTGTCCGAGGCCGGCTTGATGACTGCGGTGTTGCCGCAGATCAGCGCCGGGAACAGCTTCCAGCCCGGAATGGCGACTGGGAAGTTCCAGGGCGTGATGATGCCCACCACCCCAATCGGCCGGCGAATCGCCATGGCGAACTTGTCGGGCATCTCCGACGGCACGGTCTGGCCGAACATCCGCCGCCCCTCACCGGCCATGTAGTAGGCGACATCGATCGCCTCCTGCACGTCGCCGCGCGCCTCGGGCAGCACCTTGCCCATCTCCCGCGTCATCAGGCGTGAGAGCTCCTCCTTGTGCTCGGCCAGCAGGCGCGCGACCTTGAACAGGATCTCGCCGCGCTTGGGGGCGGGCATCAGCGACCAGGCCGGGAAGGCAGCCTTCGCCGCTTCCACCGCAGCGTCGACATCGGCTGGTCCGCTGGCCGCGAACTCGCCGATCATCTCGTCATGGTTGGCAGGGTTGACGCTGCGGAAGGTGGCGCCGGACTTGGCGGCGACCCAGTCGTCGCCGATCAGGTTGCGAAAGGTTGACACGGGCTGCTCTCTCCTCAGGGCTCACGCGGGCGCGGAGCCCACATTGGTCGGTCGGTGGCGGCGATTGTACGTCGCTGACGATTCCCGGCCGATGCGGGACATTCGCCCCTGTCGCCCGGCGCCAGGTCATCGGCAGACTGGTGCCACAACCGAAGAACCGCCTGCCCGGAGTTATCCGTTTACGTATGACGGGGCTGAAGTAGTGGCACTGGGTGTGGCGGATCACGCGCCAGACGTCGGACCTTCGCGGTCCGGCGTTCTGGCTTATTGCGGGCCGGTCATGCGCAGGACGTCCAGCGCCTCGTCCAGCTGCTCCAGGGTGAGCTTGCCCTGGTCGACGTAGCCGCGCTCCAGCACCACCTCCCGAATCGTCTTGCCCTCGGCCAGCGCCTGCTTGGCGACCTTCGCAGCCTCCTCGTAACCGATATACCGATTCAGCGGCGTCACGATCGACGGCGAGCCCTCGGCGTATTGCCGGGCGCGATCCGCGTTGGCGGAGATGCCCGCGATGCATCGGTCCGCAAAGAGGCGGCTGACGCTGGCCAGTAGTCGGATCGACTCCAGGACGTTGCGCGCCAGCATGGGCAGCATCACGTTCAGCTCGAAGTTGCCGGCCGCGCCGCCGAAGGCGATGGCGGCATCGTTGCCGATGACCTGGGCGCTGACCATGCACACCGCCTCGGGGATCACCGGGTTCACCTTGCCGGGCATGATCGACGAGCCCGGTTGGAGGTCGGGGATATTGATCTCGCGCAGCCCCGCGCGGGGGCCGGACCCCATCCAGCGCAGGTCGTTGGCGATCTTGTAGAGGCTGACCGCTACGGTCCGCAGCTGGCCCGATGTCTCGACCAGTGCGTCCTGGGCGCCCTGCGCCTCGAAGTGGTCGCGGGCCTCCGTCAGCGGAAGGCCGGTGCGCTCCGCCAGCACCGCGATCGTCCGCGCGGCGAAACCCGGAGGCATGTTGATGCCGGTACCGACCGCCGTGCCGCCGAGTGGCAGCTCCGCCAGCCGCGGGAGGGCGGCGGTCAGGCGCTCGATGCCCGCCCGCACCTGGGCCGCGTAGCCGCCGAATTCCTGCCCCAGCGTGACCGGCGTCGCGTCCATGAGGTGCGTGCGGCCCGACTTCACGACGCCGGCGAACTCGCCGCGCTTGGCCTCCAGCGCCTCGGCCAGATGCTCCAGCGCGGGGATCAGGTCGTTGACCAGGCTGGCCGTGGCGGCCAGGTGGATGCTGGACGGGAAGACGTCGTTGCTCGACTGGCTGGCGTTGACGTCGTCATTCGGATGGACTGCCCGTCCCAGACTCTCTGTCGCCAGCGTGGCGATCACTTCGTTGGCGTTCATGTTGCTGCTCGTGCCCGAGCCGGTCTGGAACACGTCGATCGGGAACTGGTCGTCCTGCCTGCCCGCTGCCACCTCTTCGGCGGCCATCCGGATCGCCTCGGCCAGGTCCGGCTCGAGGATCCCGATCTCGCCGTTCACCTGCGCGGCCGCAGCCTTGATCGCGCCCAGCGCGGCGATGTGCGCGGGCTCCAGGCCCTGCCCCGAGATCGGAAAGTTCTCGACCGCGCGCTGCGTGGTCGCGCGCCACCTGGCGTTGCGCGGGACGCGCACCTCGCCCATCGAGTCGTGCTCGATACGGTAGTCGCCGGCCCCGTCAGCGGGATCACCGGTCATCGGCCAGTCCTAGGCATCAACGCGCGGCTGCTCGAGCTCGACGAAGCGGATCACCGGTGGAATGAGGTACGGCAGGACCCCCGCATCGATGTCCTCCAGGATCCGCTCGGCGCGGCCGATCAGCTCGTTGACGAAGATGCCGTGGTGGGCCGGCTGGAAAGGCTTGAGCTTGGCGACGCCCTCGGCGAGCTTGTTGCGCGCGCCGCGGCCGTTGCGCCGCTGCAGGTGCAGCAGCCCGGCGGCGAGCTGGATCAGGCCCTGGTAGAAGTCGCGCTGGTCGTCGGGCGCAGCGCGCCAGAGGGTCTCCCACGCCTCGTGGGCATGCCAGTAGCGGACGCCGTTGAACAGCGCCACGCCACGCCGAAACAGCTCGTCGGCGTCCGACGGGACGAGCGGCGGCGTGCGACCGCGAGGAAGCTCTCCGGCCGTGGTGGTCGATTCAACCATCGGCCCGGATCGTACCAGCCGCGCTGACGTCGCCCGGGTGCCGGGTCGGGGACGGTGACTAGCCGGGCTGCTGGTCGCCGGCGATGTTCACCATCCACGCCACGCCGTACTTGTCGGTCAGCATCCCGAACTTGTCGCCCCAGGGCGCTGCCTCCAGCGGCATCGTGACCGTGCCTCCGTCCAGCAGCTTGTCCCAGTAGCCGGACAGCTCGGCGTCGTCATCACCGCTAAGCGATAGGCTGACGCCGCCCGGCGGCTGGTACGTCATGGTCGGCGGGGTGTCGGAGGCCATCAGCGTCAAGCCGTTCGCCGCCTCCAGCTGCGCGTGCATGATGAGATCGGCGTCGTCGGGACCCTGCGACATTCCTCCCTCGGCAAAGGTCTGGGCCGTCATCTCGCCGCCGAAGACGTCGTGGTAGAAGTCCATCGCCTCGCGGGCCTTGCCGTCGAAGCTGAGATAGGGGTTCAGTCGAGAAGGCATGCAATCTCCCTTAAGGCTTCATCAATCGGGTGCTGATAGACCCTACGCCGATGGGCTTTCGCTCGCTGGTGTCCCCGGATCGAGCGCGCCGGCCTCCATCATTCGCTTGAGGTTTTGCAGCCCCTTGTCCCAGCCGCGCTCGTACGGGCCGATGAACAGCGGACCGACGACCCGCATCAGCCCGCGGAGCTCGAAGATCGTTTCGACCTCGGCACGCGTACCGCCAGGTACCGGGGTGAAGTCCAGCGTGGCCGTGAACGGCGCGCTCGCCGACTCGCCCTTCATGGCCGCCCGGCGTGGTGGATCGTATTCGGTCACCACTGCGTCGTTCTCGCTGGCGCGTCCCAACACCATCACGCGGGCCCGGCGGACCGAACCGACGCCGTGCGGCGGCGGCGTGACCCACCACTCCTCCACCCTCGCCGGGTACCAGCGACCGGTCTTCGTGACATCGGTCAGGACCGCGAACACGTCCTCGATCGACCGCTCGATCTCGATGGTGTGAACAGCCACTCAAGCCTCAATTGCGCAGGTTGAAACGCCGATGGCGTCGGCGACCCTGCCCGGCGCGGTGCGGGATGGGCGTCAGCCGATGCGGATCATCTTCTTGTTCACGAACTCGTCGGCCCCGAACCGGCCGAGCTCGCGGCCCGAGCCCGAGCGCTTGATGCCGCCGAACGGCAGCTCGGCGCCGTCGGCGAGCACGACGTTCACGAACACCATGCCGGCCTCGATGCCGTCGGCGACGCGGAGTGCCTGCTCCTGGTCGGTGGTGTAGACGTACGAGCCCAGGCCGAACGGCGTGTCGTTGGCGATGCGCACGGCGTCGGCCTCGTCCTTCGCGCGGTACACCTGCGCGACCGGCCCGAAGAACTCCTCCTTGGAGGCCGGGTTCTCGGGAGTTACGTCCGTCAGCACCGTCGTCGGGAAGAACGCGCCGTCGCGGGTGCCGCCGTGCACGAGCGTCGCGCCGTGCTCGATCGCACGCTTGACCTGCTCGTCGACGCCCTCGGCGGCCTTCAGCGAGGACAGCGGGCCGAGCGCCGAGTCGGCCGACGTCGGATCAGTCGCCTCGATCTCGGCGATCTTCGCGGTGAACTTCTCGAGAAAGGGCTCATACAGCTCGTCGGCGACGATGAAGCGCTTGGCTGCGTTGCAGGACTGGCCGCTGTTGTCGAGGCGGGCGTCGACCGCGTTCTGCACCGTGGCGTCGAGGTCGTCGGTCGAGAGCAGGATGAAAGGGTCGGAGCCGCCGAGCTCGAGCACGACCTTCTTCAGGTGGCGGCCGGCGATCTCGGCGACCGCGGCGCCGGCGCGCTGGGAGCCGGTGAGCGATACGCCCTGCACGCGCGGGTCAGCGATGACCTGCTCGATCTGGCCGTGCGAGGCGTAGATGTTCACGTAGGCGCCCGCCGGGAAGCCCGCGTCGAGGAAGATCTGCTGCATCGCGGCGGCGGACTCCGGGCACTGCTGGGCGTGCTTGAGCAGGATCGTGTTGCCGATAATCAGGTTCGGGCCGGCGAAGCGGGCGACCTGGTAGTACGGGAAGTTCCACGGCATGACGCCGAGGAGCACCCCGAGCGACGAGCGGCGGATGACCGCCGAGCCGTCGCCCGCGAGGAGCTGGATCGGCTCGTCCTTCAGGAAGGCCGCCGACTGGTCGGCGTAGTACTCGTAGATCGCCGCGGCGAAGTCGGCCTCGGCGAGCGCCTGCTCGATCGGCTTGCCCATCTCGCGCACGATGAGCTCCGCCAGCTCCTGGCGGCGTTCGGTGTGCAGTTCGCTGACGCGGCGAATGAGGGCCGCGCGCTCCTCGACAGTGGTCGCCTTCGACCAGGTGCGGTGCGCCTCGTCGGCTGCGGCGATCGCGGCCTCGAGCTCGGCGTCGGTGATGGTGTCGTAGGTCTTGACCGTCTCGCCCGTGGCTGGGTTGGTCACGGCATAGCTCATCGTGTGGGTCTCCTTGTCCGTGCGCCACGCCAGAGCCGGACTGCCGTGGTGCAGCCCGCCGGGAGGCGGGTCCTGGGCTGGGGCGATTCTACTCGCGGCTCCGGACGGGCCGGAAGCCGCCATCGGCGGCACGCGCCATGACGAACAGCAGGTCGGCCAGCCGGTTCAGGTAGGCCAGGACGTGCGAATCGGGCAGCTCGCCCGCTTCGGACAGGGCCACGGTCCGCCGTTCCGCCCGGCGGACCACGCTGCGGGCCATGTCGAGCGCGGCGCCGGTCATCGACTCGCCGGGCAGGACGAACTCGGCCGGCATCTGCTGAGTGGCTTCGAGGGCATCTATGTCGGCTTCCAGCGCCGTGACCATCTCGGCCGTCACCAGGGTCGTGCCGGGGGTCAGCCGCTCGCGCCGGTCCACGTGCGTGGCCAGCTCCGCCCCGACCACGAACAGCTCGCGCTGCAGGCGCACGATCAGCGGGTCCAGCCGCGCTTCCGTTCGATCGGTGATGGCGCCGATGGCGGCTCGCGCCAGGCCCAGCGCGGAGACCGCCTCGTCGGTGCTGCCGTAGGCATCGGTCCGGAGGGCGGCCTTGCTGACCCGGTCGCCGCCGTACAGCAGGCCGGTGGTGCCGTCGTCGCCCTTGCGGGTGTAGATGCGCATGGCGACCCCGATGGTACGCGGCCGGAACCTGTAGGAGGAGTGGGTGGAACGCGCGGACGCGCCTAGAACAGGCCGGGCGGTGGCTCCCAGCGATCGGCCAGCAGGGTCACCTTGACCGGGGGCCCGACGACCTCCTCGGTCTTCTCCTTGATCGTCTGGATGAGCTCACCGGCCCACGGGCAGAACGGCGTGGTGAGCACCATCTTGATCTCGGTGGGCGCGCCATCCGAACCGATCTCGACGTTCTTGATCAGGTCCAGGTCCACGATGCTCATCCCGATCTCCGGATCGTGGATGTCGTAGAGCGCGGTCATCACCTCGTCCACCTGGGCGAGGTTCGAGTCGATCGTCATATCCCGACCAGTTTACCAAGGATTCGCGAGGGAGCGTCCGAGGGCCACCCGCCCCCGACCGCGAGCCACGCTCACCGTCGCGCGCGTCAAGCGCGGGGAGCGGATCACTTGAGCGCGGTGTCGAACTTCGGATGCGGGTTCGGCACCGCCGGCCGCACGCGGGTGTAGCCCTCGTACACCGCGCCATCGCGCTCGAGTATCTCGCGAAGCTCCTTCGCCTCCTCGCGCGCGTCAGGCTGGCTGGCGTGGCACTCCAGGGCCGCGATCCGCCGCTCCACAACCGGCGTGATGTCGATCCGGTGCGTGGCGGCGCCCTCCTCGGGCGAGAGGTCGTAGCGCTTGGTGCCCGGCCCGAAGACAGGCGCGATGACGAACACCGAATGCGGGCCGATCCCCTGCTCCGCCAGCCGCTCGATCGCCCAGCGCGTGGCGGAGCCGATCACGACGTGGTCAGCATGTCCGGTCACCCCGTGCGCCCCGAAGGTGACGACCGTGTCCGGTTGCCGATCGGACAGCCAGAGCGCGATGTCGTCGACCAGATCGGAGAAGGTGGCCTCCGCCAGCCCGCCATCCGGGAAGCCCTCCAGCAGCGTCACCTCGTCCAGCCCGATGCGCGCGGCGGCGCAGCGCAGCTCGTCCTCCCGACGGTCGGCCATCTCCTCATCGGCGACGCCGTCTGACGTGCCGGCCTCCCCGCGGGTCGCCACCAGGAGCCTTACCGCACGGTGCACGTCATGCGCCAGGGCCAGGGCGCCGGCGCAGCTGAAGCTCTCGTCGTCGGGATGCGCCAGGACCGCGGCGATACCGCCGTAGCGCTCGTCGGGACGTGATTCGCTCACCGGTCAGCCGACCTCCTCATCGTCGTCGCTCAGCAGCGACCAGCCACGGGCCTCGACCGCCGCCCTCATCGTACGCAGCACCGCCAGCTTCGCGCTCGCCACCTCCGTCACGAAGCGGAGGGTCCCCTCCTCGTCCAGCGTCGATCCGGGCGGCGCCGAATCGCGACCGACGTTCAACCAGGCGAGGTGGTATCGGTCCATCCGTCCCCACACCCGTTCAAGCAGCTCGTCCGAGTTCAGCAGCCAGAGGCGGAACAGGTTCCAGTCGGGGTCGATGACCAGTCGCTCGCCATCGGCGATGAGACGATCCGTGGCTTCCAGGAAGGCACGTCGGGACATGACCGTGCGGCCGGGCATGGCGCAGAGGATAGGTGAGCGCCCCGACCCGCGCCCGTTCGTACCATTGCCCTCCCGCCGCCGGCTTCGAACCATTGCCTCTCGTGGAACGCTCCGGCATGCCGGGCCTGAACGCCCGGGCCGCCGCCACTCTTGCCGTCGCGCTGCTCGCGCCGGGGGCCGTTGTCGTGCTCCGGCTTTTCCCGCCGTTGAGCCTGAGCGATCCGGGCGCTCCCTCGTGGTTGGGGCCGACCGTGGCGGGCCTGGCCGCGTTGGCGGTTGGCGTCGCCGCGGCCCTGGCCGTGGCCGCCGGTCTGCGGCGGTCCACGCTCGCGCCGCTGGTCGAGGCCGCCGGGCTCGGCGCCCTTGCTGCCGGGCTCGGGGCGGGAATGCTGCACGCGCTGAGCGACCAGGCCTCGTTCCCGGACGGCGGGCTGCCGATCGCCCCGGTGGTCGCCGGGACCGGCCTGCTGGTGAGCCGCCTCGTTCCGGAGGTCCGGCTGGATACCCGTGCGCGACGGATGGCGTTGGTGGGTGTGGCCGTGGTGATCGAGGTCACGCTGGCGGTGTCGCTGTTCGCGCCGGTCGAGCCCGCCGTGGCTCCCTGGCTGACCGCCGCGGCCGCGGCCATGGCGGCTGCCGCCTGCGTGCCCTGGCCGTACCTGGGCGCCGCCCTGCTGGCCGGCGCCTTCGCGGCGCTGATCGCCATCCGGCCGGGCTCGTTGGACGGCATCCCGCCCCTGCTGGCCATGCTGGCAGCCGGCGTGGTCTGTGCATGGGAACGCGGCATGGCGGACCGCGCCGCATCCGTGCAGCCGACGGCCGTCGAGCCACCGGCGTTGACGACTAGCCTTGGGCCGATGCAGCTCAGCACCCAGTCCCCTGCCGCTGACGGCGAGGCCCTGCGCCTGGCGCACGAGCTACGCGGCACCATCGAGGAGCTGATGCGGGCGCGCCGCACCATCGAGCTGCAGCGCGAGGAGCTGTCGCGGAACGCAAGCCACGACCCGTTGACCGGCGTGGCGACTCGGCGGCTCGTGCTGGAGCGGCTGGCCGTCGAGGTCGCCGAATCACGGCGCTATTCGCACCCGGTGGCCGCGGTGCTGATCGACGTCGACGGCTTCACCCAGCTGAACCACGACCATGGCCTGGCGGTGGGCGACGATGTCCTGCGCGAGCTGGCGCTGCGCCTCCGGCTGCGGATGCGGGCGGCCGACGCGCTGGGCCGGGTGGGCGGCGACAGCTTCCTCGCCATCCTGCCGCACACGGACGAGCGCGGCGCCGCCGTCTTCTCCGACGCGGTCCGCAGCCGGTTGGTGACGCGGCCGATCATGACCGCCGCCGGCGAGCTGACGGTGGCCATCTCCATCGGCGTCGCCTTCATGCGACCCGGGATGGAGCTCAATGCGGAGGAGCTGCTGGCCGCCGCCGACGAGGCGCTGGCTTCGGCGCGGGCGGCCGGTGGCAACCGGATCGCCTTCGACCGGATGCACGGCCTGATCAGGATTGACGAGCGCCAGACGTTCGAGGGTCCGGGCTCCCCAGGGGGCACCGAGGTGAGCTAGGCAGGCCACAAGATAGCGGCCGCGGCTTATCCACACCGCAACATGTTGTGGACAACCGGCTCCATCGGGCCCGGACCGATGGTATCCTCGACCCCACATGCCGCCCGTCCCCGAGCTGTCCGCCAAGCTCATCTTCCCCACCAAGGAGATCGTCGAGGAGTACTACCTCCCGATCATCTACACCGCCTGCCGGACCTGCTACTCGGAGCAGCTGCCCGATCAGATCTGGGACAAGGCGGTCAGCCGCCAGGTGGCCGACGAGAAGCAGCAGAACCTGGTGCGCAAGGTCATGGAGTCGGGTCACGGCTCGACCATCGAGCACGTCAACTTCACCTTCGCCATCAGCGGCGTGACCCGGACGCTCTCCCACCAGCTGGTGCGTCATCGGGCCGGGACCGCCTTCGACCAGCAGTCGCAGCGCTACGTCAGCTTCAAGTCAAGAGACAACTACACGGTCCCCGACTCGATCGCCAACGGCGATCTGCCCGACGACCTGGCCGGTCAGTTCCGGCAGGCAATCGACGACAACCTGGCCCTGTATGGGCAGCTGCTGCAGGCGGAGGTGCCGGCCGAGGACGCGCGCTTCATCTTCCCGAACGCCATGCAGACGAACCTGATCATGACGGTCAACCTGCGGCAGCTGATCCACATGTCCGGCCTGCGCCTCTGCACCATGGCGCAGTGGGAGATCCGCCAGCTCTTCAAGCAGATCCGCCACGAGATCTTCCGGGTCAGCCCCTTCTTCGGCAGCTTCCTGGCGCCCAAGTGCATCCCGCTCGGCTACTGCGACGAGATGGGCAACCGCGACGAGCATTGCCGCATCCGGCCCCATCGCGACACGGTCATGGCCGTCTGGGAGGCGTACCGGGGCGGAGAGCTCACCGAAACCGATGGACCGGTGGTGCCGGAGACCTCGCCCTTCCGGCCACGCCCGCGCCGGACCCCGGTGCCGATCACGTCCGAAGACGTCGTGCCTGAGCATCCGGTGGCGATGGCCAGCGAGTCCGCCGGAGACGCCGACCGCGTCTGAGACCGGCCACGGCTTCACACGCTCAGAATGGCGGCCCGGCCTCAACCAGCCCGCTCGAGGGCGGCGCGGATGAAGTCCTCGATGTCATCCCAGCTCGG